>CAKQXQ010000025.1 GCA_934292805.1 uncultured Roseburia sp.
ACATCATCAGATGCTTTTATCTTCTTTGCATGAACCTTTAAAATTGCTTCACGGCCTGCAAGATCCGGCAGTTCAACTGGCACACGCCTGTCAAAACGTCCCGGACGAGTAAGTGCCGGATCTAACGACTCCGGACGGTTCGTTGCAGCAAGAATGATAACGCCATTATTTCCTTCAAATCCGTCCATCTCTGTAAGCAGCTGGTTTAGGGTCTGCTCTCTCTCATCATTTCCGCCCATCTGTCCGTCACGCTTTTTACCAATGGCATCAATTTCATCGATAAACACGATACACGGTGCCTTTTCCTTTGCCTGTCTGAAAAGATCACGAACCTTGGAAGCTCCCATACCGACAAACATCTCCACGAATTCCGAACCGGACATTGAGAAAAAAGGTACATTTGATTCACCTGCAACTGCTTTTGCAAGCATTGTTTTACCAGTTCCCGGAGGTCCTACAAGAAGAACACCTTTTGGCATAGATGCGCCCACATCGGTATACTTCTTCGGGTTGTGAAGATAATCAACGATCTCTGAAAGGTTTTCTTTCGCTTCATCTTCTCCAGCAACGTCTGAAAAACGGATTCCTTCACTGGACTGCACATAAATCTTCGCATTGCTTTTTCCCATTCCAAAAGCCATCGAGTTTTTTCCTCCGGCCTGCTCCATCAGCTTCTTCGCCATATAATTTCCCAATGCGATAAAAAGGATCAATGGCAAAACACCGGTCAGCAGAAAGCTGATGACCGGTGACATCTGCTTATCGATATCTTTTGCAAATACTGCTCCACATTCATATAGCCTGTCCGTCAGATTCGGATCGTTCATCAGACCTGTTTTATAAATATTTTTCTGATCCTTGTCTGTAAAAATGATCTGATTATCCTCAACTTCTACTTCGCCGATATCCTTCTTTTCGATCATACTCATAAAAGTGCCGTAATCCGTTTCTTTTACCTGATGTTCCATAAGGATCGGTGTAACGACCAGATTAAATACGATCAGCACAATTAACACAATCCCATAATAATATGCCAGAGGTTTTTTCGGTGTTTTAACTTCTTTCATGGTCTTTCCTCCTGTCGTTGTATGCTATACTTCTTTCGTGTCTTTTTACATTATTTATTCTGCCATCTGACTTCGCCTTTGTCCAGAAGCGGATAACAGATCAGCTGATCAGAGTCCAGATTTTCCGCATGCATGTCGACCGCAGTGATCTGGTGATTATCATATGTCGTATAATAATAAATACCTTTTTCTGTATTACAGCAGGATGTGTATATCGTGATCTCATATTTGCCTTCTGTCACCTCGCAGCATCCTCTCTGCTGGTCGACGGAACCTAAGATATGGAAGAACTGGCTTACACTCTCGCCCTCTTCTTCACCGGAGATGGAATTTAATTTTGTAAAGGCAACTTTTACAAATCTTGACTGGCTGGAAAGGTCTCCAGGTATCCCCATTCCTCCCATTCCTCTGCTGTATGCATCAAGCTGCAGCGCTCCGGCAAAAGTACTTTCCGGCTGTTTTCTTGATACTCCGGCATAATTATTAAGTGCAAACATCTGACCCGGGAATGGTGGGTTGTTGGTAAGCACTCCCACCGGATTATCATACACATGCAATCCATCCTTCATAGACTCGACAACGATGCAGGCATCTTTGTCTGCAATGATCCAGTGAAGCTGTGCACTTGGAAGCTGTTCACTGAATGGTGTACCTGTCAGTCTCATAGCTGACAGTTTCTCCCTCGCTTCTGCCACAGTAGCACACTGCGAAAGGATCCATGGGATGAACTCGAACTGTGCTACCTGGCTGGCTTCTGTTTCACCTTCCGGCAAAGCCTCTTCATATGCCGCATTTCCGACAAAATTAAGTCCTGCCATTCCAAGACCTTTTTCATTGACCGCATCATAATAAAGCGGATAATCTCCTACAACAAATGCCATACCAATCAGTGCATAATGACTTTTTATCTTTCCGGCAAACCGGAAATCAAATTCATAATTTCTTGGCGTTATCGTGATCTGTTCCCCATAGGAAAATTCATAATCAAGTGTTCTGCCCATATAAAAATCTTTTGTTTTGTAAGTTGCTGCTGTACACATATCAAACACCTCTTCTTTCTACTATAATAGTCCTGCGAACAATCTCATAAACAACTGTCCGAGCCTTAAATATGCACTCCGGCCTGTGCGGTACTTTTCGGTCACTTCCCGACATTCCTTCATAGTTGATTCCAGGTCATCTCTTATATCCAAAACAGTCTGACAGTCTGCCATAAAACAACCATTTTCAAAATGATGATAAAGGCTTCTATAATCAAGATTTATCGTTCCGCATGTTGCCATGCAGTCATCTGCAACACTCATTTTTGCATGGCAGAAGCCTGGGGTCCATTCATAAATCCTCACACCGTCTTTCACCAGTCCGTGATAGAAGGAGCGTGTGACGCTGTATATTAACTTCTTATCCGGTATTCCCGGAGTAATGATCCTGACATCTACTCCACGCTTTGCTGCAAGACACAGGGCATGCGTCATCTCATCGGTAATGATCAGATATGGTGTCATAAACCAGCAATATCTCTCTGCTTTGTTTATCATGCTGATGTAGACTTCTTCTCCTACCTGTTCATCATCCATCGGACTGTCTGCATAAGGCTGGATGAATCCCTTCTGGACTGCCCGATAATCTGATTTTACAAGATACCGGTCAAAATCTGTATCATTTATGTCTTTCATACTTACAGCATTCCACATTTCCAAAAATGTAATCGTCAATGATCTGACCGCATCACCTTCCAGACGTATTCCGGTATCTTTCCACTGCCCATACGGATGCGTATAATTAAAATATTCATTTGCAAGATTGTAGCCGCCTGTAAAGCCAATCTTTCCGTCGATCACCGTGATCTTTCTGTGGTCACGGTTATTCAAAAACACATTCAGTCCCGGCATAAATGGATTAAACACTCTGCAATGAATTCCTGCTAGTTCCAGTTTTTTCACAAAATCCGTATTGATAAAACCTATCGATCCCATATCATCATAGAAAACTCGTACTTCCACTCCTGCCTTTACACGTTCTTCCAAAACATTCTGTATTTTCTGCCATGCCTGTGCATCTTCTATGGCATGATATTCCATAAAAATGAATTTTTCTGCTTTTGACAGATCTTCAAGCTGTGCCTCAAGTCCTTTTACCGCTTCATCATAATAGGTGACGTCCGTATTATGATACACCGGATAGTGTGCATTTCTCTGGATATAAGTACTGATATTTCCGGCTTTTGGAATTTTAGCATTCATCTTTTCCAGGCATACCACATTGTCAGGAAGCAGCGGCAATAACTTTCTGTCAATATCCGCATATCGTTCTCTCATCTTACGTGTACCGCCATTTAATCCGATCAGCAAATACAACGCTACACCCATAACCGGAAAGATAAGTATCAAAATAACCCATGGCATTTTCATGGAAGATGTTTTATCTGATGCGTATAATGCCATAACTAAAATCGCTGCAAACAGTCTCGTGACAAGATTGACAATCTCTGCGTATTCATTCAATTTTGTAATCATTATCACGATAAATGCAGCTTCTAACAAAATACATAATCCCGAAAAACACAGTCTCTTTACACCATTCTTCGATCTTGCCCTGCCTTCTATCGTATCCTGCTTCATGAAAATCGCTCCTTCCGCAAATAAATTCTTTATATTGTCTAACCATTACAAAAATAGATGGCTTATCCTGCCAGAATATAGTAAAATATAGTATATCATTATTATTGTGAATGTAAATATATCAAAATCGCAAAGGAGGGGTTCTATGAGGAAAAAGTATTTTGGATTGTTACTGGTATTACTCCTGCTGCTGACTGCGACAGGCTGCGGCAGCAAATCAGCAGCGTCATCTTCCGCTTCTTATGGTAATGAAGCTTCCATGAGTACTTCGTATTATGAAGATTCCTATGAAGATGAAGCGAAAGCAGAAGAATCAGGTGAAGGTGTCACTTCAGAAACCGGGCTGGATGCACAGACCGCAAGCGGAAGGAAACTGATCCGGACTGTTTACCTGTCCCTGCAGACAACCGAGTTTGATTCCGTGCTCAGCAATTTAGCTTCAAAAACAACCGAGCTTGGTGGTTATATCGAAAGTTCTTCTGTCAGCGGCAACAGCTATTATTATCAAAGTACCAGATATGCAAGCTATACGATCCGTATTCCATCAGCTAAGTTAGATCAGTTTGTGGAAGTTGTCAAAGAACTTGGAAATGTAACTCATAAGAATGAATCTGTGGAAGATGTAACTCTCAGATACGTAGATGTGGAAAGCCGCAAGAAAGCCCTTGAGACAGAGCAGGAACGCCTGATGGAACTGCTTTCCAATGCCGAAAATATGGAAGACCTTCTGGCTATTGAAGATAAGCTGTCCGAAGTACGGTATGAGCTGGAGAATTACGGAAGTCAGCTCCGTATGCTTGATAATCAGATTGATTACAGTACTGTGAATGTGGATATCGATGAAGTAGACCGGGTGACGGAGACCGGAGAAATGGGATTCTTCGAAGAGATCAAAGACCGGTTCGGTGACAGTTTATATGTCGTTGGACGCGGCATCAGAAGCTTTGCGATCGGATTTATCGGTTCTCTTCCGATTATTCTCGTATGGGCAGTGATAATCGCGGTTATCGTGATCATCGTAAGAAGTATTTTCAAAAAAAGGAAAAAAAGAAAAGAAAAAAAGGCTGTCGAAGAAACCAAACCGGAGAAATCATCGACCTGACATCTTTGACCAGCATATAAAAATCCGGCACGAAATGTGCCGGATTTTTATATTCTTTAGTTCTGCTTCTCTACTGAGATGATCGTACCATTAAATGGATCTATTTCTGAAACAGTTCCTGTATAAGTAACAGTTACTTTATCTCCGTTCTCAACACTGTCAAGACCTTCTGGTTTGGTCTCGAAATCAAATCCATAAGCTGTTCCGTTTTCATCAGTAACAACGAACATAAAATCTTTGATCTCATCGATTGTACCTGTAACAGTTTTTTCTTCTGCATCTGTGCTTGCTGCATTCTGTTCTTCGGTAGCTGCAACCGTTTCCTCTTCCTGTGCTTCGGAAGCCTCACTTGTTGTTGTCTGTGACTCCTGTACTTCTGTTTTTCCGGCATCTGTTGTTCCTGCCTTGGAACCACATCCTGCTGCTAAAGATAATGTAAGTAATACTGCTGTCAGTAATACGTATTTCTTCTTTGCCATGATATAATCTCCTTTTCAATTACGTTGTTCTCGTTCGTTTTGAACATGATGTATCATAGCACAAAATTTTCCATAATTCTTTAAGATTTTTGGAAGAATCTCTTTTGTATTTTTTAATTCCAATTATATGTAATCTGACACGTATGGAATCTCATGCAGGAGTACATCATCCAGTCTTCCGACTGCCTCATCGGTGCCCTCAATTTTTCCCATATTCGCCAGATATTCTGCTGTCTTGTATCCCATAAAAAGCGTTGTCAGTGTACCGATCGTCATTTTCAGATGATATGTTGCCTGCTTTTCCGTAAGAAAACTTCTGCCATCGCAAAACTCTATTGTAAAACTTCCATTGTTCCATGGCAGTAATTCATCCACTACTTCAAAAGTAAATATACCTCCCGGACCATCCGGATCGGAATGATACTGCGGAATAAACTGCACGATATCTATAATCCTTCCCATCGTATATGGCCGGATCGTCTCTTTTATATCACTGTCATCCAGCTCAAATGCGATCGGATCACTATAATAATTGTTACCGCGCACCTCGTCGATCATAGAATCATGCTTATGAATATACTCCCACAATCCAAGCTGTGCTTCCCGGTTTAAATAAATCATTTCTTTAATATGTAAAATATCTGAACTGATCAGATATACCATATATCCGGTCGGCACATCTTTTGCCGTATAGTAGATAGCGACAACTGTATCATCCTCGTCCCAGCGGAAGTACTCCTCCCATGCAAGCTTGTTACGATAAAGACATCCATGCGTCTTTGCTGCAAACATCCCATGAAGCAGCTTAAAATCCTGATCGTCCCATGCCACTCGTCTGACATAACCCGGTTCACTGATCTTCTGCGGTACCTGCGTGTCTTTGATCACATATGTCATTTTATTGGAAATGATCTCCCATCCAAGCCTTCGATACAAAGGAATCGAATATGGATACAGCAGTGCAAAAGATTTGTTATTCTCTCTCATACGGGTCAGGCTCTTTTTCATCAGCTTTTTCATAATACCCTGTCCCGTATACTCAGGATAAGTACACACGCTGGTGACAAATCCAACCTGATACCTTTCCCCATAGATATTCATATCCAGAGGATAAACAGCAAACTGTGACACCAGTTCCTCTCCATTAAAGCAGCCTAATACATCTGCCCTCTCCAACACAGGAAACTTGGATTGCTGGATCTCATCATCTTTCCATCCGGTTTCTGCAAGCTCCTGTTCCGTCACCTGGAACGAATAACGAAGCAGTGCATTATATTGTTCCACATCATTCTTTGTTAAAACTCTGATTGAAAAATCATTCTCATTTCTGCTCATCTTTTGACCTTTCTGCTTATTGATAAATATTTTATGTTAACGCTGCAATCATACAAAGTCAATATCTGTATCACACCCGTCAACGATTGCATCGCATTCTTTCATTTCATCGTATATAATTCAGACAGTTTCAATTTTTCCACTTACATTATTGAAACGATTATATTCTCCGGGATTGTACCCAAATCGCTTTCGAAAAGCACTGGCAAAACGGCTCGCATTACTGAATCCGTTCATTTCTGCGATCTGTGTTATGCTATACTGTCCGCTCTGTACGAGTTGGAGGCTTTTGCCAAGCCGGTAATCCCCCAAATATCCGGTGATCGTTTTTCCTGTCATCTTTTTAAAAAGACGACAGCAACCCTCCCTGGACAGGTGAATCTGCTCTGCCATTTGCTGTAGGGAAATTCCGGAGTCATAATGTTCGTGAATATAGCCAAGCATCTGCTCGAGACGCTCCAGTTCCAGCTGATTTGATGCGACAAATTCCGGAACTTCTTTTCGGCTCTCTACAATGATCCTGGCAAATATTTCACATAAAATACCCTTTATCCCCAATTCAAAACAAAAGGGTTTCTGGTCAAATAGCTGTTCCACCTGATTTAATCGATCAATTATCTCTTTTTCATATTTTTTTTCATACTTAAACAGGATACATGGAACAGCCGCATTTTCCAGGAAAGGTCTGAAGCAGTTTTTTTCAACATCACTGCCGATTTCTCCATATAAGAAATCCGGCCGCACAAGGATTGAACTGTATCGTACCTGTTTATTTCCCGGTGAATGGCAGCTATGTGGCACATTCCGGTTTAAAAGGATTGCTTCTCCCGGTCTGACACTATAACTTTTCTGATAGACCTGATAGATCAGTTCCCCGTCTTTCGGGAGTCCGATTTCAAGATCATTATGCCAGTGGACGGAAACACTTTTTCCCTCAAAAGCCCACATATTATCATGATGTATCGTCATAGGGAACTCATCCGTTCCGTGCTTTTCAAGTTCTCTTTTCGTTTCATCTGTCAGAATTTTTTTCAAAGCCATACTCTGTATTTCACCACTTTTTCTTATTGTATATTGTACAAAGAATTTCAATCATTCCAGTGCACACTAAATTCATTATAGCATTTAGAATCATTTATACTATATATTTTTAACAAAACTAAGCATTTTACGCAATTTTATTGGAGGTTCACATGTCAAACAAAAAAGAAATAGATCTGACAACAGGCAGCCCATTCTGGTCTTTATTCCGTTTTACGATCCCTGTTATTCTCGGAAATCTTTTCCAGCTTTTTTATACACTGGCAGATTCTGTCATTGTCGGAAAAGTATTAGGTGCCAATGCACTTGCTGCGGTCGGTGCTACCAGTATTATTATCTATTTTGTTTTTTGCTTTATCAACGGTTTTACCGGCGGCTTTGGGATTTGTCTTGGCCAGCGTTTCGGTGCAAAAGATGAATCCGGAATGAAGAAAAGTATCGCAGCATCTACTGTTTTAAGTATCATCTTTACGATTTTGCTGACGGTCATCTGCTGCCTCTTTGCCGATGAATTCCTGCTGCTGATGAAGGTTCCGGACGATATATTTACTGATGCATATCGCTATATGTTTGTTGTTCTTCTCGGAACCGGTGCAACTGTTTTTTACAATCTGGTCTCCAATATGCTGCGTGCACTTGGTGACAGCAAAACACCGCTTTATTTCCTGATATTTTCATCTGTTTTAAATATATTTTTAGATCTGCTTTTTATTATTCCGGGAAATATGGGTGTTGCCGGTGCTGCATGGGCAACCATTCTCTCACAGTTTTTGTCTGCTCTTTTCAGTCTGATCGTCGGTCTTTACAAATATCCGGTCATGCACTTACACAGAGTTGATTTTTCCCGTCTTGAACCGGTAATTTCCACTCATTTTAAAATCGGATTCACAATGGGATTTCAGATGTCCGTAATGTGCATCGGCCAGCTTGCCATGCAGACAGTTGCCAATTCCATGGGAACTGCAGCTGTTGCCGGATACACTGCTGCCTCCAAAGCAGACCAGGTCTCTGTCCTGATCAATAATGCCATGATGACCGCAATCTCTAATTATGTAGCACAGAATTTCGGGGCACAAAAAAAAGACCGGATCCGGCTCGGCGTTCGTGCCTGCCTGATCCAGACTCAGACTTTAAACCTTATTATGTGCGTTGGCATTCTGCTGCTCCGCCATCCGATCGTGCGGTTATTCCTTTCTTCTCCTACCGAAGAAATTTACTATTATTCCGATGCATACCTGACTGTTGTAGCACCGTTTTATTTTCTGCTAGGCTTCCTTGCCATCTACCGTTCTACGATCCAGAGCATGCAAAATACGCGTGCCCCATTTGCAGCATGCATGATCGAGCTTGTCATGCGTATTGCCGCAACGGTAGGGCTTACCGGAGTTCTCGGATATTACTCGGCCTGCATCGCCAGTCCTCTTGCATGGTTCGGTGCCTGCGTACTGCTTGTTCCATGCTATTATCGGATGATGAGAACAACTTCATAAACTTCATCCCTGGCTTATACATGTCCTGGTGATTTTTTAGAAAATCACCTTAATCGTGGTACCTACACCGACTTCACTCTCGAGGCTGATCTGTGCCTCATGCTGTGCCACGATATGTTTTACGATTGCAAGACCAAGCCCTGTTCCGCCGGTTGATTTGGAGCGGCTTTTGTCTACACGATAAAAGCGTTCGAATACTCTCTTCTGGGATTCTTTCGGTATTCCGATCCCGGTGTCCTTTACCGTAAATACAGGGCGGCCGTCTTCACGGTCTGTAATAAGTGTAACCTTTCCGCCTTTTTTATTGTAACGTACAGCATTACTGCAAAGGTTATACATGAGCTCTTCGATCAGGGATTTATTGCCCTGGATCTCCACATTATAACCTTCCACTTCCACTGTAACCTCATTCTTCTCTGCCTGAATCTCCATCATTGCCTGACAGTTTAAAGCCATCTCATGCAGGTTCAGAGTCTCAAATTCTATTTTTGTTTCGTCGCCGTCCAGTTCTGACAGTTTGATAATGTCATTGATCAGATACTGCAGGCGTTCTGCACTTTTATGGATCTCTGTTGCAAAATGAATGGTATCTTCTCCGCTTGTCATTCCGCTGGCTATTAATTCTGCATATCCGGAAATCGCTGTAAGCGGAGTTTTCAGTTCATGAGAAACATTTGCGGTGAACTCCTGGCGCATCTGGGAATGTTTCAAAATATCAATATGCTGCTGTTTTATCATGGCAACAAATGGCTGTATCTCCTCGTAGATATCACTATCATCTAACATAACAATATTATCCGCCAGTTTTTCAATTGGTTCTACAAGTCGTCCGGTCAGTCTGTGTGCAAGGATCGTGCAAAGGATGAATACTAAAACTCCAACAATGACGATCAGTCCTGCCATATTAAAAACAAGACTGTAAATACTTTTACTGTCTTTCCCGATTCTTAAGATTTCTCCGTTCTTCATCAGGATCGCATAGTAAAAGGTATGTTTTGTAGATGTCGCTGACATGCGCATATCATATCCTTCACCATTTGTAAGTGCCTCTGCAATCTCCGGCCTGTCTTTGTGATTTTCCATTTTTGTCTCATCTTCCAAACTGTCATAGATAACAGATCCATCCTGATTAATCAGTGTGATACGCAGACCATCTCTGTCAAGATTGTCATTTATTTCACCTGGCAGACGTTCCGGGTTCATCATAGAAATAACATGAGCATTTGCTTTTAAATCATCGAAAATCTGTTTTTTAAGAATATCATAAAATAATACCATAGAGCATAAAGCAATAATAATGATTGCTACTGCTGATATCAGCATAAATTTATGATTGATTTTTTTCTTCATCACTATTTTTCCATGCATTCCTGTTCCCATTCTTCTCTCCTGCAGTTTTCACTATATCCGGCAGACTATTCTTATACTGCCTTCTATTTTTTCATATTTTATTCGATCATGTAACCTACATTTCTGACTGTCTTAATACAGCTTCCCGCATCTCCGAGCTTCTGTCTTAACGTTTTGATATGCATATCTACGGTGCGGCTCTCTCCCTGATAATCAAATCCCCATACCTGGTTCATGATCTTATCTCTTGACAGTACAATTCCCTTATTGATCATCATGTATTTTAAAAGTTCATATTCCTTAAATGTCAGTTCGCAGCTCTCTCCGTTTGTGTAAACTGCGTGCTTGTCATTGTCGATCTCAATGTCTTTGTATGCGATTTTTTTATCTTCCTGTACTGACGAAGTGCGGCGGAGCAGTGCCTTGACACGCGAGATCAGTTCCATGACTCCGAAAGGTTTGGAAATATAGTCATCCGCTCCAAGATCTAATCCTTTTACTTTATCCAGCTCAGATGTCTTGGCTGTCACCATAATGACAGGTAATTTTTCTGTATTTTTGTCTGAACGAAGCTTTGTCAGAATGTCCAGTCCGTCCTCATTCGGAAGCATAATGTCCAGTAACAGAAGTGCCGGAACTTTCTGTTCAATCCTTCGGAACATTTCCGCACCGCAATCAAATTCTTCCACTTCATATCCGCTGTTTTTCAGTGCATATCTTTCTATCTCGCGGATGTTAACATCATCTTCAACGATATAAATTGTTGCCATTTGCTTTCCCTCCTGATATCTTTCTATAAATTATAACACGATTTTCCTTCATCACGTACATTGCCTGCTGCTGTTTTTCTTCATTTTTATTTATGGATTAGGGTGTCAAAAGGTCTGCTTTATAATCTTTATTAGCAAATTGCACAATGAAACTTGGAATATTTCTTTTGTGCAATCTGCTCGTATAAATTTAAATGCAGACCTTTTGACACCCTAATCTATTTATGAAAAATTCGCAACACATTCCTCTGCGCTGCGAATTTTATTATCCTATTCTATTTTATATTTTTCTTCAAAAGTTTTCTCCAGCTTTTCAAATTCTGCACTCTCTTTCTCGTCCATCTGCTCTGTAAAGCTATGTTCCTCCAGGGCTGTATCGTTCAGCTGCATCATATATACAGCTATATTGGAACAATGATCCGACACACGCTCATAGTTCATGGCAAGATCTGACAATACCAGTCCAAGCTCGATCGTGCATTTTCCTTTACGCAGTCTCTTCATGTGATGCTTCTTCACTGTCTTATTAAGTATGTCGATCACTTCTTCCAGCGGTTCAACGGATTTCGCAAGAGCAATATCTGTGTTCACAAAAGCTCTCGTTGTACGATCCAGAATATCTGTGACTGCATTCGCATAGACAGCCATCTCTTCCTCTGCCTTTTTGGAAAATGCGGCATTATCCTTTTTCACCTGCTGTACACATTCAACAACGTTTACTGCATGGTCGGATATACGCTCAAAGTCAGTCAGACAGTGAAGGAGGGATGTTACCCTGAGACTGTCTGCGTAAGAAAGATCCCCGCTGTTTAATCTTGTCAGATAAGCACTGATCTTATCCTCATAGATATCCACACGGTTTTCCATCCGGATGACATCTTCCATTTTCTCTTCTGAGAAATCCTTCGTACATGCCATAGCCTCTGTAAAGCTCTTTTTCGTAATCTCTGCCATCTGGTTTACAAGAGTTTTACATTGCTCGATTGCAAACGCAGGGCTGTTTACAAAACGATCATCCAGGATCGCAAAGACATCTTCTTTTGCTGATTTCTCCTCCTCGGATTCCGGGATCGTAAGATAAGCCAGCTTCTCTAATCCATGGATGAATGGGAATAATACCACTGTCGTAAATACATTAAAAATACTGTGTACCAGAGCAATTCCTGCCACTCCTACAACTTCTCCGACAAATTCAAAAGAAAAAATCGCATTCCCTATATAGAATAATGTAAGGAAAAGAACCGTTCCGATAAGATTAAAATATAAATGCACAAATGCCGTTCTCTTGGCTCCACGGTTTGCACCGACAGCAGAAATCATTGCGGTAACACAGGTTCCGATATTCTGTCCCAGGATAATCGGAATGACAGAACCATATGTAAATGCACCGGTCACAGACAAAGCCTGTAAAATTCCGACAGATGCGGATGAACTCTGGATAATGGCTGTCAGCAGGGCACCTGCAAATACACCGAATGCAGGATTATTGAACATTGTCAATATATTCGTAAATTCCGGCACATCTGCTAATGGTTTTACTGCATCACTCATCGTCTCCATACCAAACATAAGTATTGCAAAACCAAGTAAAATCTCACCGATATCCTTCTTTTTGTCTTTTCCGGACATGTACATAATGATACCGATTGCAGCCAGAACCGGTGAAAAAGAGGATGGCTTTAGCATCTGGAGCAGGAAATTGGAGCTTTCAATTCCAGTTAAACTTAACAGCCAGGATGTAATGGTTGTACCAATATTCGCACCCATAATGATTCCGATCGCCTGCGACAGCTTCATAATACCGGAATTTACAAAACCAACAACCATAACTGTTGTAGCAGAAGAAGACTGGATCACCGCTGTAACACCCGCACCAAGCAGCACGGCTTTCAACGGGTTTGATGTCAGCCCTTCCAAAATTCGTTCTAATTTACCACCTGACATTTTCTCCAGGCCGCCGCCCATTACACTCATTCCATAAAGGAACATTGCAAGTCCGCCGATCATTGTCAGAATTCCAAAAATACTCATATTTTCTCCCTTACATAGATATACTTCTAATCTGATTACTATTCCTGCAGCTTATCCTTTTTGAAAGTCTGCCCGAATGTAAAAACTATGTACAGACCCTCTCAAATTGCTTTCATATTATATGGGGTTTGTAAACCCCACATCTGTTTTATGTAAAATCTATGTAAAATCCAAAATATGCTATTATTTTTCACATTCAAATCATAATTATGTAAACCATTCATCTATGCGAGCGAAATTCCTTACATAGATATGAGGAGCAAACGTATTTTTCCCTCATTTATAATTAATTTTCTTCATGTTTTCCGGTAATGGAATAAATTACCCACTCTGCAATATTTGTCGCGTGGTCTCCGATTCGCTCAAAATACTTTGCAACCATTAACATATCTGTTGCCATTTCGCCGTTTTTGACATTCTCGTTGATCTTCTGGATCAGTTCCTTCCGGAAATTATCAAAGAGATCATCTACAACATCATCACGTCCGATCACCCAGTGTGCAAGATCCAGATCTTTATTGACAAAAGCATCTACACTTTTGATCACCATATCTGTGGTCTCTTTTGCCATCTCTTTGATCACATTCATATTTACAGCACTTTTTTCATAATCAGAACCAGCCATCAGAATGGTCATCTCGGAAATATCTGCTGCGTGGTCCCCGATCCGCTCCATGTCAGTGATCATTTTCAAAGCTGCTGAGATCAGCCTGAGATCTTTTGCAACCGGCTGCTGCTGGAGCAATAATTTCATGCAGAGTGATTCGATCGTTTTTTCTTCTTCATCTACTTCCACATCAAATTTAATTGCCTGTTCTGCTTTCTCCACATCCTGTTTTACAAGAGCGGAGATTCCCATCTCAATCGCCTGTTCGATCAGGCTTCCCATCTGGATCAGTTCATTGTTCAGTTCTAACAACTGTCTGTCAAATCGATTTCTCATGTTATTCTCCTTCATTCTCAGATAAATATAATTTAAAATGAAACAATCCGTTTTTATCATCCGAAACGTCCTGTTATATAATCCTCTGTACGCTTATCCTGTGGAATTGAGAATAATTTTTCTGTCTCACCGGCTTCTATTACTTCTCCTAACAGGAAAAATACTGTCTTATCTGAAACACGGACTGCCTGCTGCATATTATGTGTTACCATGACGATCGTATAATCTTTTTTCAGTTCGATAACAAGATCCTCAATTTTAGATGTTGAGATCGGATCCAGTGCAGAAGTCGGTTCATCCATTAAGATTACCTCCGGCTGTACTGCAAGTGCTCTTGCGATACATAATCTCTGCTGCTGTCCACCGGACATTCCGAGTGCACTCTTTTTCAGACGGTCTTTCACTTCATCCCAGATAGCTGCATCACGGAGTGATTTTTCCACGATCTCGTCTAATTTTGCTTTTGAACGGATACCATGGGTTCTTGGTCCATATGCAATATTGTCATAAATGCTCATAGGGAATGGGTTTGGTTTCTGGAATACCATACCGACTCTTTTTCTTAAAAGGTTGACATCCATACCCTTATAGATATCTTCTCCGTCCAGCAGGACGTTTCCGGTAATCTTGCAGCCTTCTACCAGATCGTTCATTCTGTTTAAGCTTTTTAAAAAAGTAGATTTTCCACATCCGGAAGGTCCGATAAATGCGGTGATCTCATGAGATCCGATGCTCATATTAATATCTTTCAATGCATGGAAATCACCGTAATATAAATCAAGATTTGAAATTTTGAATTTTTCGCTCATATTATTTCCTCTGTTTTACCTGTCTGTTTCAGACATTTTTTAATATTCTCTTGTTTTGTTCCTGTGCTTTTTCAATTTACTTTGTTGCAGCTTCTAATTTTCTTGCGATCAAAGAAGATAATCCGTTGATCAGAAGTACTACTAACAGAAGAACTACCGCTGTTGCATATGCTTCGTTTGTATGAAGTCCTTCTCTTGATAAGGAATACATATGAATTGCAAGTGTTCGACCGGAATCCATAACTCCTGCTACCTCTGCAACGGTTCCTGCCGTGTAGATTAATGCTGCTGTCTCACCAACGATACGTCCGATCGCAAGAATGACACCGGATAAAATTCCAGGGATCGCACTCGGAAGTACGATTTTAAAAATCGTTCTGAGTTTTCCTGCTCCAAGTCCAAAGCTCCCTTCACGATACATATCCGGAACACATAAAAGTGCTTCCTCGGTTGTTCTCATAATGACCGGAAGTACCATGATCGCCAGTGTTGCTGCACCTGCTAACATGGAATAGCCCCAATGCAATGCTGTTACGAAGAACAACATACCGAACAGGCCATAGATAATGGATGGGATACCTGTCAGTGTCTCTGCTGTGATACGGACAAGTTCGACAAGCTTATTTCCTTTTTTTGCATATTCTACAAGATAAATCGCTGCTCCGATTCCGAATGGTACTGAAAAAAGCAGTGCCAGCAAAACCATTGTGATCGTATTGATAATCGCAGGCATCATGGAAACATTGTCCGAATTATAAGTCAGTGAGAAAAGTCCCGGATTTAAATACGGTACACCGTGGATCAAAATATAACCTACCAGATAAATCAGAACGGTTACTGTGATCACTGCTGAAAGTAATACAAGAACAAGTAAAATAAATGATGCCGGATGTTTTTTATAAGATTTTAATTTATCCTGCCAGGATAATTTGTTGATCGGAGTGATATTATTTTCCATCCTGCCTTACTCCTTTCCTTTTCTTTTCAAAATAGAAAACGATACGTTGATGATCAGGATAAATACAAACAGTACTACACCGGTTGCGATCAGTGCTTCTCTGTGAAGATCTGTTGCATATCCCATCTCAAGTACGATATTTGTCGTCAGTGTACGCACGCCTTTAAAGATACTGGATGGAACTCGTGCCTGATTTCCGACAACCATCATAACAGCCATTGTCTCACCAAGTGCACGTCCTACCCCAAGCACGATCGCTGCGAATACACCTGATTTTGCGGCAGGTACCACTACGGTAAATACGCTTCTTTCATGTGTTGCTCCAAGTGCAAGTGCACCTTCATAATAACTTTCTTCCACTGCACGGATAGAAGATTCTGCCACACTGATGATCGTCGGAAGTATCATAATACCGAGCAAAAGAGCTGCTGTTAAAATACTCTGTCCGTTGCCTTTAAAGTGTTCCCTTACAAACGGAACCATAACGACCAGTCCGAAGAATCCGTAAACGATCGACGGGATTCCTGCCAGAAGATCAACGATTGGTTTTAATAACTTATGTAATCTGTCCGGACAAAAGCGTGCCATGAAGATCGACATCAGAATTCCGATCGGCACTCCGATGATCAATGCTCCGCCTGTTACGTAAATACTTCCTAATATCATTGGAAAAATGCCATATAAATTGTTTCCCGGTTTCCATTTTGTACCACCAAGGAAATTTGCAAATCCGATTTCCTTCATTGCCGGAACTCCGTTCGCAAACAGAAATACGCAGATAAGGATTACCGCTACAATGGAAATAATGGCAGTAAACAAAAATACATATTTCATTATTATTTCTTTTAATTTATTCATATTCATATATTTGTGTTCTCCAAAATCTGAAGGATATTGATTTATGTTTTTTACTGCAATTCTTTAAAAAAGACCGGAAGAATGGTTTCCTTCCGGTCTGCTGCCTTCATGCCATGGCACTGCTGCCAATTACTCTGCAAGTTCATCCCAGCTTGTAACATCTCCAACATATACACCTTTTACCTGGTCAGATGTAAGATTTGTTGTTGGGTTGTCAAGATTTACGATTACTGCGATACCATCCATAGCAATTGTTGTTGCTGTAAGTCCCTGCTCAGTCTCAGAATCTTTTAACTCACGGGATGCCATACCAATATCACTTGTACCGGCTGCTGCATCTGTCATACCTGTAGTAGAATCGCTTTCCTGAATCTGGATCTCTGCACCTGTATTAACTGCAAGGTAAGCTTCTTTTAATTTTTCCATAACCGGTGTTACTGAAGAAGAACCACTGACTGTTACTTTTCCGGTTGCTCCGTTAGACTCGAATGCTGCTGCGTCATCAGATCCGATGTAACCAGCTTCTGTAATGACTGCCTGACCTTCTGCGCTCATAATGTAGTTGATGAAATCCTGTGCAACATCACTTACTTCACCTTTTGTTGCAATATTGAATGGTCTGGCAATTGTATAAGTACCGTTTTTGATGTTCTCTACAGTTGCTTCTGCTCCATCAATGCTGACTGCTTTTACTGTGTCATCTAAAGAACCAAGAGATACATATCCGATCGCATATTCATCACTTGCTACAGATGTGAGCATTACGGATGTACTATTTGTGATGATTGCTTCCTCTGTTGTATTATCAACTTTGTTGCCGTCTGCATCTTTTTCTTCAATTCCGAATAATTCAATGAATGCTCCTCTTGTACCGGAACCATCTTCACGGGACAATACATTCACATATTCACTTGCATCAAAATCAGCTGTGCTTTCTGCTTCGGCTTCCTCTGCTGCTGTATCTGTTGTAGCTGTTGTCTGATCTGCAGCGTCTGTAGCTGTATCTGCTGAGTTGTCTGCACCACATCCTGCGATCATGCTGACTGCTAACAGTCCTGTTACGAATAAACTAATTACTTTCTTTTTCATTTTGATTTCCTCCAAATCTTATGCATGGGATCTTATTTTTCCCATTTGTTTTTGTCTTCTGTCTTTCGTTGACAGTGATTACTTTAAAGGAGAATTGTAAAATCCAAATATCTTCCTCTGTAAAACGTCTGTAAAAAGGTCGTAAATCAATCGCTCTTTTCCGATTTATTCCTAATATAGAATTCACATCTTCTGAATTTTCTTCCGCAGCTCCAACATCTTCTGGTCAACTCCTGCGATCACTTCTGAATATTGCTTCGTTGCTTTTTCAACTGCCTCAAGCTGTCCGGCGTCCTTCTTATAACACATCTGTGCGTCCAGCTCTGCCCAGTAATCCATTGCTACGGAACGTATCTGGATTTCAACCCTTACACCCTTAGAACTGTCCAGATATGTTACCGGAACCTCTACGATCAAATGCAGACTCTGATATCCGCTCTTTTTGGGTCTTTTGATATAATCCTTTTCTTTAATAATCTTAAAATCCTTCTGTTTCTTTACTGCATCTGCAATCTGCAAAATATCATCTGAAAAAAAACATACCACTCGTACCCCTGCAATATCGTTCAGTGTTTCTGTCGCTGACTTAAATGTGACTTCGCGGCCTTTCCGCTCTAACTTCTTTATAATACTGTCCGGCTTTTTGATCCGGCTGCTGAAGTTCCTTACTAACGGACGGTTATTCTTCTCTGTAAGATCTGCATCTATCATGTGAAGTCTTGCAAGCATTACATCAATGACATATTGGTAGGTTGCCTGCACCATTGGTGCTTCCATTTTCTCTGTTAATCTGTTTTTTGTTTCTGTTTCCAAATAAATCCTTTCTCTCTTTTCAAAACTGTTCGACTTGAATACAAAATTTTACATATATAAGATAAGGCAGCTATGTAAAATACATAGCTGCCTTATGTGTAATCTGTGTAAATTTTTATTTGCCCTTAAATCCTCCTCATTAAGGTTTTCACGTTTTTATATCAATTTAAAATACTTTTTTCACGTTTTTCATAATCTATAGTAAATATGCACCCAGCATTTCATTCACGCATGCATAAATTTCTTCTGCTGTTTCTTCACACCACGTTTTCTTTAATCCAGCCTTTTTCCCCACTTCTAATAATTCTTTCCTTCCCGGATTTCTGCCATTTCCATTTACTGTTGTCGTATGTTCTCCGAAATAAGTGTTGCTGTAAGTCAGATCATATGCCGGACTTAATCTCCATCTTTCCTCCTGCTCGTCATACAAATACGTAAAATTCTTCGAATGGTCATCCCTGTTATGTGCAAATACATTAAAGCACATGCACCGAAACATACTTTTCATATCGTCTTCATCATTTCCTGTAATAAGACTTGTCAGTTTCATCAGACTATGATAATCAAGACTCGGTTGTCTGAAGTCAAGCTCCAGAAGAGCTGCTGCTGTAAGCATATGCACCCGCTGTCCGTCTGGCTTCCGGTCAAATCTTCTGGTTCCAAAATATCCTCTGCATTTTTTTGATGGAAAAAGTCTCACTTCACTCATAGTAATTCCACATTTTCTGGCACAGAGTGCATATTCATACTCCATCAGTCCTACGTTTCTTCCATCTACATGTGCTGGAAATTTAATGATCCAGTCCTCTCCCTCTATCTGTGTCATGATTTTCGGTCTGGCACCTCCACTAGTTCCACCTAACTGGTACAATTTATCTAGATTTTCCGTATACTCTGCATTTAAAATTTTCTGGCATGAAGCTGCAAGTTCATCCAGGTCTGTCCATTCTTCCTTTTCATAAAACTCCTGCTGTGGATGATAAATAAGTGCTCCCATACCGGAGCCACCGACAATTGCCAGCCGGTCTAAAACTGTAAGTTCATCTGCATTCTTTCCTTTTTCCTTTAACAGACGATTCAACAGTACTCTTCCCCATGCATCCGGCAGACTGTCTGCAAACACACCAAACAATCCATCAAAATAGTCTTTTGTCGGAAGAAATACCTCTTTTTGCAGTGGCAGTGAAAAAGGACTGATGGAAAATCCTGTCTCAATCCATTCATCAGTATATTCAAATGCCACTTGATAACCTTTGGTCATTCCTAAAGTTCCAACCACTTTGTCCCCAAATAATACCTGCAACGCTCTCCTATCTTGTTTCATTCAATACCTCCTCCATACTCCGGTACGGAACTTTTAAAAAAATATTTCTCAACTCATCTGCAATTCCAAGTGCCATTGCGATTCTCGTGAGTGAAATCAACGAAATCTGTCCAGTCGTCTCAAAACGTTTGATTGATCCATAACTTACACCGCTCATCTTTGCCAGCTTCTGCTGTGATATAGAGCGCCGCTTTCTTATATTTCGAACTCTGTCTGCTAGTTTCTGATCTAATTCTTCTGCTGTCTCCCATACGAGTGCTTCCATTTCTCCTACACCTTTCTTTTTTCCTGTCCTTCTCAAATTGCTCTGGCTTTTTATTTTACAAGTTCTGCATTACAATGCATAATATAAAGGTTCCTATTTATGTCTAATATATTGTCTATTATCTATGATTTTATGTATTTTTAGACAATATATTGTCCATATAATTACATATTATTTTACCACATTTTATGATCTCTTTCACCATTTATTTTTCACTTTTTATCGCATTTATCTCCTTTTTTTCTATCGCATAGGCTAAGCGGAGCATTCATGTGGTAGCAGATGGGTGCATGCAGGATTCTTTGAATTTGCTTTGGGTTCCTTATATTTAATTTGTGCAGATGACGCACAAATATGCGTAAAAAGCTATATTTGGAGGTAAAGTATTCCTGTTTTGCTCTTATAATTTTCTGCCTTTGCAATAAGATCAGCCACTACACTGCATACCACTCCGATCGCAAAGCTCACTGCGAAATGTCCAGAAGCAAACAGAAATAATCCGATGACCGTTCCCATTACCGTGATTGCACCAAAATGTGGCACTTTTGCCACCATTAACATGAAGATACATCCTGAGATCAGTGCTGCGATCCCTGGAAGTAATACATTGGAAAATCCCGGAAAAATTGCGGCACTCGTAAAAGTTGCGATCGTCACCAGCACAAAATAAAGTGCTGTGAACACTCCGATTGAAATTAATTCCGGTATTGATAATTTACCTGTTTTCTGATTCATATAATCCTCCTTGTTTTGCAAAGCAAAATGTCTGTCAGCCAATAACAACTGCTGCCTGTGCTTCCTATATCACGCATAACTGCACTATTTTTATAGCACAATCACGTTTTATCCTCAATGCACCCGGAAAGAACATCATGTTTCGTGGTTAGTTGTCAATAACTGCCGGCTTTTTCATTGCTTTTTCTGTACTTCTACCTTATAATAGTAGTTGTCTTTTTCAGCTTAACGCGTTGAACAAACGAACTTTAACGCATTGAACTTCATTATAAAAAAAGACAAATATCTGATGTATAATGGGAGATTTATTTATGAACGAAGAAAAGAAACTCAATCTGCCGCAGTCTTTGCTCTTACTGCTGCTCATCATCCTATCCGTTGCAGTATGTATCCGCTTAAAGACGGGCGGACCTATGATCGGTCTTTTTGCAAGCTGGATTTTTATCTATCTGTTCTGCAAAGTTTGCCGCATTTCTTATGATAAGATCGTAGCCGGTGCATACGATGCGATCCGTATGGTTGTTCCTACGCTGTGTCTTCTGATGGCAATCGGTGTTATGATCGGTACCTGGCTTCAGAGTGGTACGATAGCTACCATCATTGCATGGGGATTAAAGATGATCAATCCTACATGGTTATTGCCTCTGACTTTGCTTTTCTGTTCCATCTTAAGTGTTGTTACCGGTACCTCTTACGGATCTGTCGGAAGTGCAGGTGTTGCTATGATGGCGATCGGAAATGCAATGGGAATCAACCCTGGTATGGTCGCAGGTGCAGTTATCTGCGGAGCCATGTTCGGTGATAAATTAAGTCCGCTGTCCGATACTACAAACCTTGCCCCTGCAGTAGCCGGTGCAAAGCTTGGTGACCACATCCGCTCCATGCTCTGGACAACACTTCCGACTTATGCGATCACATTGATCATCTTCACAATACTCGGATTTAAACAGACAAGTGGAAGTTACACAGAAGGAAGCATTACTGCTTATATTAATGCATTAAACGGTGAATTCCAGCTCGGCTGGATTACAATGATCCCTGCGATTTTGATCATTGTCTTGCTTTTATGCAAAGTAAATGCAATCTCCGCACTCGGCATCTCCAGCTTTGCCGCTGGTTTTGTTTCCTTTTTTGTTCAGCATGATACTTTACAGAGTATTATCCGCACAGCTTACAATGGATATTCCACTGCAATTGAAGAACCTGTTTTACAGTCCATCTTAAACCGCGGCGGTATGGGCAGTATGCTCCAGTATGTTGCCATCATCTGCTTTGCTGTTGGTATGGGCGGCATGCTCGAAAAATTAGGCGTATTAGATCATATTCTGAATGCGATCGTGAAACGGATCAACAGTGACGGCAGCATGATCCTTGCTACACTGATCGTCGGTTACGTTACAAGCCTTATCAGCTGCTCACAGCCAATGGCACATGTTCTTACCGGTCGTCTCATGGCACCTGTTTTCAAAGAACGTAAGGTAGCTCCTGAAATCCTTTCCCGCTGTCTGGAAGACTCCGGTACAATGGCAGGTCCGATGATCCCATGGCACGGATATGGTGTATACATGGCAGGTACTCTCGGTGTTGCATGGGCAGCCTTCTTCCCATACTTATTCCTGCTTTACCTGACACCGATATTCAGTATTTTCTACGGATTTACCGGTATCTCGATCAAACATGTTACTGACACAGCTGATAACAAATAATTCAGTGCTCATAAAGAAAATAAATAGCATACCACGCATTGCGAATTAGTAGGAAACTACTGATTTTGAAAATGAGTTTATATCATTGACAGATATAGCAAGATATAAGAGTGATGAACCTAAAGATGTTATTAAAAATTGGATGCGTAGCAAGGATACAATAGAATTTCTTGGCTTGTGGGAGCAACTTCATAATAGCAGTTTTAAAGGGGTCGAATTCGACACCTTTAGAAATCAGGCAGGATCAAATTCATTTACAATGTCAGCTTCACACAAGTGATAACAAATAATTCAGTTGACATAAAATATTTTCAAGAGTAGAATTGTCTTATTATACTTTTTTAGAAAGTGAGATAAAAAAATGGGACTTTTCAGTAAAAAATTAACTGTTAATGAAGCTATCAACGCCGCTCATACATCCGAAAATGCGATGCTGATCGACTGTCGCTCCAAAGAGGATTTCAACCACGGACATGTTGCCGGAGCTGTCAGCATTCCTCTCGAGAAAATGACAGAAGACCGCATCATAAGACGTATTCCTGATAAGGAAAAAACTCTTTACATAATCGGAAGCTACAATTTCAAACCGGAGAAGGCAGTCCGCATCTTAAAGAAAATGGGCTATAAGAATTCCATCTTCGGCGGAAATATGGAAGAGCATTACGGTCTGTTAAAGAAATAACTTTTGTCACTGGCAACAGTCACAATATAAAAATGAAGAAAAGAAGGAAAATAAAAATAGGATTGATTAGCTATAAAAACTAATCAATCCTATTTTTTCTACATGGAAATCCATCCAAATGCATTTGCAACAGAGCTTAATAAAATAACTCCGGCAAAAATCGGACACAAATACTGTATCATAAAAACAAAGATCTTTCTCCTGCGGAATTTTGCACCACCATATGTCACTTCTTCTTCAATCTTTTTGATTCCGACAACTCTTGATACAAACAGACAGATTGCGATTGCTGCAATCGGCATCATAACGGAATTAGTCAGGAAATCAAAAAAGTCTAAAAACTGCATTCCAATGATTTTTACATTTGCAAGAGGTCCATAACCAAGTGAGGATAAGCTTCCCAGTGCAATCATGATCACCCCGCAAAGAACTGTTGATCTCTTACGGCTCCATCCAAGCTCGTCTTCAAAGGTCGATACTGCACTTTCTGTTAATGCGATCGAGCTGGTAAGTGCTGCAAAAAGAACTAATACGAAGAACATAACACCTGCAAAGGTTCCTAATCCCATACTCGCAAAAACTTTCGGAATCGTGATAAACATCAATGCCGGACCTGCCTGAAGTGTTTCAGGATCACCACCTGAGAAAGCAAAAACTGCAGGGATAATCATAAGTCCTGCCATAATTGCAATTGCAGTATCAAAAATCTCAACATTTTTTGTAGAATCTTCAATTGAAGTCTCTTTCTTCATATAGGAACCAAATGTGATCAGGATTCCCATAGCAATTGACAGGGAATAGAACATCTGACCCATGGCAGATACTACCGTCATCCATGAAAAATTATGAATGTTTGGCACAAGGAAATACTTTACTCCTGCCATTGCACCAGGTCTTGTCACGGAATAAACCGCAATGATCACGGACAAAACAACAAGGATCGGCATCATAATTCTTGAAACTCTCTCGATACCATTACGCACTCCTGCATATATGATTGCCAGAGTGATCAGACAAAATACTACAAAACAGATTTCTACAGAAACTCCGTTTGAAATATATGCTGAAAAATATCCATCTTCTGCTACCGCCTGTGCATTTCCCTTCACATATTCAACAAGGTATTTTAATACCCATCCACCAATTACTGAGTAATACGGTACGATAAGGATCGGAATGATCGCATTGATCCATCCGCCTAAAGCTGACCACTTAGATGAACCAAAGGATGCAAATGCTCCTACCGGACTTTTTTTCGTCATACGTCCGAGTGACGTCTCCGCAACGATCATCGTATACCCGAAGGTCAGTGCAAGGATAATGTAGATAAGCAGGAAAATACCTCCGCCATATTTGGCTGCAAGATATGGAAATCTCCATATATTTCCCAGACCTACCGATGCTCCGGCCGCTGACAATACAAAACCTATTTTGCCTGAAAATGAACTTCTTTTGTTATTCTGATCTTTCATAACTTCCACCTATTCTATAGTTTATAAACATTACTAGAATACCATAGGCTTTTCGTAATTACAAATTATATTTCATATTCATTTTTAAAAATTTCATGTTTATTTCATAAAATTCACATTCACTTCAAAAAAATACTGAGTCATAGAATAAACTATGACTCAGCACCTTTGTCTTACCTTTATCTAAATGAACTAATATTTTACGCTGCCTTTTTCTTCAGAATTCCAAGTAATACACATGAAATAGCTGAACCGACTGCAAGCGATACAAGATACAATAATGGGTTTCCTACTGTAAGGAATACGAAGATTCCACCATGAGGAGCCATTAATGTACAGTTAAATGCCATAGACAAACCTCCGGCTACTGCTGAACCAACGATACATGCTGGTAATACATGCAGTGGATCAGCTGCTGCAAATGGGATTGCACCTTCTGTGATAAAGGAAAGACCCATGATAAAATTTGTAGGACCGGCTTTTCTTTCATCTGCTGTAAATTTATTTTTGAAGAAAATTGTTGCTAAAGCGATTGCTGTCGGAGGAACCATTCCACCTACCATAACAGCTGCCATAATGTTATAGTTGCCTGCTGCAATAGATGCTGTTCCGAATACGTATGCTGCTTTATTTACAGGACCACCCATATCTACTGACATCATTCCGCCAAGTAAAACTCCAAGTACAACTGCACTTGCTCCATTTAAACCATTTAATCCATTATTGATCAGTGTATTCAATGCTCCGATCGGCGGCTCAACCACATAAGTCATAAGTACGCCGATTATAAGGACTCCAAGCAAAGGATAAATCAATACCGGTTTCGTACCTTCCAGGCTGTCCGGTAATTTGTTGCAGATTTTTTTCAGTAACAGTACGATATATCCGGCAAGAAATCCTGCCACTAAAGCACCAAGGAATCCTGATGTTCCGTTTGCTGCAATCGCACCACCAACAAAACCAACAGCAAGACCCGGTCTGTCTGCAATACTCATGGCAATAAATCCTGCAAGGATTGGAAGCATGAAACCAAATGCAATGCCACCGATTGATTTAAACATTGCTGCTAACGGTGTGATCGTACCAAAGTCTGCTCTCTGATCTAATGGAAGCGAATTTAAGTCTACAGAAAATCCATCAATTAAAAATGCGATTGCGATCAGAATACCACCGCCTACAACGAATGGAAGCATATGAGATACACCATTCATCAGATTTTTATAAATCTGATGTCCGATACTGTCCTTTCCTTCTTCGTCATCGACTGCTGCCTTACCATTTGCCTCATAGACAGGTGCATGACCGCTGACTGCTTTTGTGATCAGCTCTTCTGCCTTGCTGATACCATCTGCAACTTTACACTGGATCACCGGCTTACCTGCAAAACGATCCATTGGAACCTGTGTATCTGCTGCCACAATAATACCTGCTGCTTCCTCAATTTCAGCCTTTGTGAGAACATTTTTGGCTCCACCGGAACCTCTTGTTTCAACTTTTACCCGATATCCAAGCTCTTTTGCTTTTTTCTCAATTGCTTCTGCTGCCATATAAGTATGTGCAATTCCTGTTGGACATCCGGTAACTGCAAGAATTAACTTGCTGTCTGTATCTGCTGCAGCTGTATTCTCTTTTTCTTCTTCTTTTTTCTCTTCCTCTGCATCCTTTTCGTTTTCTGCTGCATCGATCACATTTAAAAATTCATCTACTGTTTTTACCTTGCGAAGATTTGCTGTAAAATCTTCATCCATTAATAAAACAGATAATTTGCTGAGTACATCTAAGTGTACGTTTTCTTTTGTATTCGGTGCTGCGATCAGGAAAATAAGTGTTACCTTCTCATCATCAAGTGAATCAAAATCCACTCCATCCGGTACTACCATTGCAGCAAGACCCGGTCTGTCCACAGAATCTGATTTACAGTGTGGGATTGCGATTCCTTCACCGATTCCTGTTGTGCTTTCTTCTTCTCTTGCATAAACGCCTTTACGGTAAACATCTATGTCGTTAATTTTGCCGCTCTTTGCCATAAGATCAACCATTGCATCAAGAGCTTCCTGTTTTCCTGTTACTTTCCCCTGCAGTTCAATGCTTTCTGCTGAAAGTAAATCTCTGATTCTCATACTACTCCTCCTTATTGTTTAAACGGTCTAATAACGTGATAACCTCTGCTTTTGTTGCCAGTTCTTCTGAAAATGCTGACGCACTGCCTGTGCAGACACCCATTTGAAATGCTTTCTCATAATTATGATTCTCCAGATATCCTGCTATAAATCCTGCTACCATAGAGTCTCCGGCACCAACTGAATTTACAACCTTGCCTTTTGGTGCTTCTGACTGGAATATACTTCCGTCTTCTGCGACAAGAACCGCACCATCACCAGCCATAGATACAAGCACGTTTCTCGCACCCTTTTTCTGCATCTCTTTGGCATATAAGATCACATCTGCCTTGTCCTCAATCTTTACTCCGAAAATTTCTCCCAGCTCGTGATTATTCGGCTTGATCAGAAATGGATGATATTGTAAAACATTAACTAACAGATCTTTTGTCGCATCTACGACAATCTTTAAGTCTTTCTTCTCAAGATGCTTCATAATGTCCATATACATGGATCCCGGCATAACATCCGGAATGCTGCCTGCCAGAACAAGGATATCTCCATCTTCCAGTTCGTCTAATTTTTCATATAATTTCCGGATATCCTCATCTGCGATTGCCGGGCCCTGACCATTGATCTCTGTCTCCTGATCAGAACGGAGTTTCACATTGATCCTTGAAATTCCTTTATCAACTTTAATAAAATCTGCCCGGACTCCTTTTTCTTCCAGAAGCTCCCGGATCCTGTCACCTGTAAAACCTGCCAGAAATCCAAGTGATGTATTTTCAAACCCGAGATTTTTCAATACCATGGATACATTAATTCCTTTTCCACCCGGGAAAATCCGCTCGTCTGTCGTTCGGTTTACTATTCCGCATGTGAAATTGTTCACTGATACAATGTAGTCCAGAGATGGATTAAAAGTAACGGTATAAATCATTTTTCTCTCCTTTATACTCCTGCCTTAAAGCAGTCTATTCTATATTAATTACATTTCCACAGCGTTTATACATCTCCTGTGAAAGTTCTGTGGTGATCACTGTGGCACTTTCAAACGGAGCAAATGTCACGCTGGATATCTGTCCAAACTTACTGTCATCTGCAAGCACATAGCGCTCTATGCTGTTTTCCATAGATTTCTTCTTCACCATCGCCTCTTTTAATTCCGGTGTTGAAAATCCTCTCTGGGTGCTTATTCCATTTGCTCCCCAGAATCCTTTTGTAAAATTATACTTTTCTAATGCCGCTACAGCCTCTTCTCCGACGATCGCCTCTGTGATCGCCTTAAATTCTCCACCAAGCAGATATGCTGTAAACCCTCTCTCGGCAAGTCTCTTCGCATGACTGATCGCGTTTGTCACAAAAACCGCCTGCCGGCTTGTAATATATTCGATCATCAGCTCCGTCGTTGTTCCGGCATCCAGATATACAAAATCTCCAGCCGTGATCAATCCGGCTGCATATTTTGCAATGACATTCTTGGCCTCTCTGTTCTTCTCTTTCCTGTTAATAACATTATCGTCTTTTGTACTATAGGCAACTGCCTTCAAAATTGCTCCGCCGTGAACCTTTGTAAGCTTTCCGCTTGCATCCAGTGTGTTTAAGTCTCTTCTTATTGTTGATTCAGATGCATTCAATTCTGCCATCAGCTGCTGTACCGTTACGCTTCCCATACTTTCCAATATGGATAGAATCTTTGCGAATCTTTCTTCTGTCAGCATATCAACCCTCCATTTTCAATCACAGTCAGTCATTTTCGTTCATTTCTTATATTTGAATTATAAGTTCATTTTCCGTCACAGTCAATCATTTTCATTCAAATTCATTCACAAAAATTCATGCCTCTTTTTGTGTAAATGTTACAATATCTTTTAACTGATTTGTTCCGGACCATTACAGCTCAACTCTGGAACAAAGTTTCCTATTACATAAAAAAAGAACCTCACAAATCAGTCCAATCCTTTCTGCCTGCTTAACAGAAAGTTCTTCTGATCTGCGAAGTTCCTTTAAAACTATCGTATTTTCTTTTCACTCGCTTGAATATATGCTGTCTTATTATAAATTGCTCTGCTGGGCTTCTTCTCTCTTAAACCGTCCGATTGCCTCTATGATCTTAAAGCTTTCGATCATAACTACTTCCGCATTTTTTGTTTTGAATTTCCGGACCATTTCTTCAAATGGAAGTCCTGCAATATAGCACCGCAGTGCCATTATGATCGCACTATGCGTTACGATTATCACATCGTTATTTTCACGCCTTATGATATACTCCATGGCACGCAATGTACGTTTTACGATATCATTATAGCACTCTCCACCGCCCGGTGTCCTTACATAACGCCTGTCCTTTTTCCAGTTCTGGTACTCCGGACTGTTTTTCTGCTCAATAGCCCGCCAGTTATCCCCTTCCCAGATTCCAAGGTTCATCTCTGCCAGACCATCCAAAGGAACACACCTCGCATGCAGTGCCTCAGCGATAATCTCTGCCGTCTGTGCTGCCCTGATCTGCGTAGAATGATATATATGATTTACCCTGATATCGTCTCTTTGTAACTCATCTGCCAGCTCTCTCGCCTGACAGATTCCGTTTTCATTTAGCGGAATATCTGTTTTCCCCTGAATCTTCTTTCTGACATTCCACTCTGTTTCCCCATGACGTACAAAATACAGCTTCATCGTCCACCCTTACTTTTCCTTCAAAGTATTGTTTCTTACACGACCTTATAGTGTCAACTAACTATTTTTATGATAGCACATATTTTCCCATTATCCAACTATACTTTCATTCAATTTTGTACAACTTAATTCACTTTTGCCTGCTTTAAATTATAAACAGTAGCCGATCCGATCACAAGGATTGCTCCAAAAACTGACAATAATCCGATTGTTTCACCGCAGAAAATGGCAACAAGAACCGGATTTAAGATTGGCTCGATCGTAGAGGTAAGCGAAGCTGTTACCGGAGATACATGATCCAGTCCTTTGGACAGGAATACATAGGATAATCCGAACTGCACGATTCCAAGAATCAGCACGCAGCCTAATACATTTGGCTCAAATACGGTCTCTTTCATAAAAAATGGAAAACCAACAATAATACTGATCAGGTGCGAAATTATCATAGAAGACTCGAAATCTCCGTCCGGGAATTTTTTACTCAGGAACACTCCACAATAAGTGATTCCTGACACCAGGGCGAGCAGATTTCCTGCCATCCCACCAGTGCTGAGTGATTCAAAGAAAAAGCAGAAAATACCACACAGCACAAGGATACATGTGATGATTGCATCCTTCTTAGGTTTCTGTTTGAATGCAATCCACATGATCAGAATCAGAAATACCGGTTCTGTGAACTGCAATACGATTGCATTTGCTGCGGTCGTCATTTTCGTCGCCATGACAAATGTTACTGCCATGATAAAATTACACATTGCCGTAAAGAATACCGGTTTATTAAAAACAAATTTCTTTTTCTGTGATCTCTGATATAGGATCATTACAAAAAGTGCCAGTGTACTTCTTGCCATGCTGATGGAAAAGGAATTCCACGGAATAGATTTGATCAGTACACCACCTGTACTGAAGCAGATAGCAGATAGCAGCACGAAGATTGTTCCTTTCAGGCTTTGTCTGTCAAAATTTTTTTCACTCATTTTCTTACTTTCCTATCTGTGTTTTATGATTCAGGTGTCAAAAGGTCTGCTGGAACATTACTAATCCCCAAACAGACCTAATTTTTCTAAAGCCAGGTAAATTCCGTCTTCATCAATATGTGCTGTTATCATGTCTGCACGTTTCTTTACTTCATCCTTTGCATTACCCATAGCAATACCAATTCCGGCATAGTCCATCATCTGAAGGTCATTTGGTCCATCCCCGATCGCAATGCTGTCTTCTCTTGGAATTCCTACATATTCAAGATAACGCTTCATACCGGTTGCTTTATGGATCCCATTTATTCCAACTTCTCCACAATAATCATCTGCTCCGGAAAGACTTAGTGTAACTGCATCAAAATATGGTTCAAGCTCTGCATGTACCTTTTCAATACGAAACGGTGCATCATAATAAATCAGTTTTTCTTCCTTTTCATTATTCCAGACATCTTCCCGGATATCAAATTCGCCTACAAGCTGACTCATATGCTCTTCTGTAATTCCCATATCTTTCATAATGTCAAGTATCAGGCATTCACTCCGTTTATTCATAACCACACCGTCTTCTGTCTGAAAACAATATGCAAACTTATTTTTTTCCATATATTCTGTGATCCATTTTCGATGTTCCTCATCAAATACCGCATGATAAATTTCTTTTCCATCTGCGATCACATGTCCGCCTGCAGCTGTGATCATACCACTGAAGCCAAGATCTAATAACATCTGTGGCAGTTGGAAAAGACTCCGTCCACTGCACACGACCATTTTATGTCCATTCTCGACCGCTTTTCTGATCGCAGTTTTGGTTGATTCCGGGATAATGCCTTTATTATTTACAATTGTTCCGTCTACATCTAAAAATACTACTTTTTTCTTCATACTTATTCCTGTTCTCTATTTTTTCAGCTGTGAAATTGCTCATCACAATGAACATATGCAGATATATTTTATACATTTTTCCACAAAACAACAAGAGGTTATCACACATAAACACATTTTATCACAGACGAGAAGACTCCCTCCTCTTTGGTGGCTAGTAATGGCAAATAGTTAACATTATTCATTTAACAATTGTTATACCTCTATTCTTGTACCAAAATGTCATACATGATAACATGTAAATATAGTACTGTTTTAGATAGAACTGTTTTTACCATTGATTAGGGAGTTCAAATCTTTCATAACAATAGCAGGAAAACATATAGGAGCATTTGACATGTTAAAAGAATACAAATCCATGACACAAGAAGAAATGTACACTCTCGTACATGAAATATACATAGAAGGTTGTATGAAAAACGCCAGAGAAAAATATCCGGATGCAACTGACTTAACTGCTGCGATCCAACAGGAAGAGGCTTCCTTTGTCCACTTTTTACAGGATTTTTTTACTTTCCCGGAAAATACTTATTATGTTCTGGAAAAAGACAGTATGCTTGTAAGCGCCGCCAGATTAAGTAAAATAAATGATTTTTATTATCTGGAAGCTTTAGAGACACCACCCAAACACCGAAAAAAGGGATACGCCTCCGATCTTTTAAATGAGATGATAACACATATTCATCAGCAAGGTTCTGTTGATATCCGTGATTGTGTAAGTAAAACAAATACCGCCTCCCTCGCAACCCACAAAAAATGCGGCTTCTTTATTGCAGAGGAAAACGGTATCTATTATCCTTCCAATACGGTTAATAACAAAACTTACGGTATGCGGTATTTTATCCGATAAAGCCGGCAAATCCGCATAATAACACGATGACACCAAGAATGATACGGTACCATCCAAACACTTTGAAATCGTGTTTCTTAATATATCCCATTAAAAATTTAATTACAACAAGAGATACTGCAAATGCAACAACCATTCCCACCACAAGGATTACGCCTTCCTGAGAAGTCATAGTTGCGTTCATCAAAAACTTTGCACCTTTCAAAAGACTGGCTCCAAACATAACCGGGATTGCAAGGAAAAATGTATATTCCGCTGCAACAGTTCTGGAAATTCCAAGTAATAATGCTCCGACAATTGTTGCTCCGGAACGGGATGTTCCTGGGAAAATCGCTGCGATCAGCTGAAACATTCCAATCCAGAATGCCAGTTTATAATCAATGCCGACAAGGGTATTCACCTTTGCCTTTTTTCCTTTGTGATAATTCTCAATGACAATAAATGCTATACCAAACAGGATCAGCATAATTGCTACTGTCTGGTAATTGTAAAATAAAGCTTCCAGCTGTTCATCGAAAAGCACACCTACGATCGCAGCCGGCACACAGGATACTAAAATGTGAAACCACAATTTGAATATATCCCATTTTATATAAGCACCTGCTCCGGTTTTCGCCAATGGTTCTTTATTATTTTTCTTGCCAAAAGGCCAGATCTGATTCCAGAATAAAATTACAACTGCAAGAATCGCACCAAGCTGGATTACCACTTCAAACATGCTATAAAATTCATCCGATACGTTTAATGATACGATTTCATTTAAAAGAATCATATGTCCTGTGCTGCTGATTGGAAGCCATTCTGTAATACCTTCCACAATACCAAATAATATTGCTTTTA
>CAKQXQ010000026.1 GCA_934292805.1 uncultured Roseburia sp.
GATAAGTTTATCTACATCCAGATCAAATCCAATCAGGTAGTCTATATCCTCCATCTCTTCATCATTGATCGCAGAATCCGCAATACGGAATTCCTTATCGATGTCAAAATGGATTCTTGTCGGAACTTCTTCCAGACAACGGCTACACGGTATTGATGCTACAAAATCAACAGTCCCCGTGATACACAGCTTGCTGCTATCCACGTTCGTGATCTGTAACTCAATCGGTGCCTTCTCGGTAATCGGAAAATCACCCAATCTCGATACAAAAGAATCGAACTCGATCTGAACCTGTTTTGTTACGGACTTGTTCTCACAAGTTACAATACTTGAAATATCTATAATCACAGCGTTCTCCTTCAAACTCGCATAAGCCCAAACTCTTAGTGCGAGGTTTTCACACCTAAATGATTATACATAGGTGTAATTCTTTTGTCAACCACTTTTTTGATTTATTGTCAAGTTTTTTTCCTTGACAGCTTTTTGTTCCTATTTTACGAGTGCAACGGTCTCTCTTGCGATTGCAAGCTCTTCGTTTGTCGGGATAACACAAACTTTAACTTTGGAATCTGGTGTGGAGATCACTGCCTCATCACCGTGTGTTGCATCATTCACTTCCTTATCAAGTGTAATTCCAAGGTAACCAAGGTAGGAAACGATCTTCTCACGGACAAGGTTTACATTCTCACCGATACCGGCTGTAAATGCGATCGCATCTACTCCGTTCATAGCTGCTACATAAGATCCGATATATTTTGCTACACGATAGCTGAATACTTCGATCGCATTGGTAGCAAGTTCATTTCCTGCTTCATGACCAGCCTGAAGATCACGGAAATCGGAAGATAATCCGGACATTCCCTGTACACCGGATTTCTTATTTAAAACATTCATAACACCTTCAATATCAAGGTTCTCTTTCTTTGCAATGAACTCCATGATAGCAGGATCAATATCTCCGGAACGTGTTCCCATTACAAGTCCCTCTAATGGAGTAAGTCCCATGGAAGTATCTACACATTTGCCATTGACAACTGCACTGATGGATGCACCGTTACCAAGATGTGCAACGATCACTTTGGAATGATCGATATCCATTCCAAGGTACTCCACAAGGCGTTTGGATACGAAGCTGTGGCTTGTTCCGTGGAAACCGTATCTTCTTACTTTGTATTTCTCATAATATTCATGAGGCAGACCGTAAAGATATGCTCTCTTAGGCATTGTCTGATGGAAAGCAGTATCAAATACACCAACCATAGGCACGTTTGGCATTAATTCCTGGCAGGCACGGATTCCGATCAGGTTTGCAGGATTGTGAAGTGGTGCAAGATCGTTACACTCTTCGATCTGAGCCAGAACTTCCTCTGTCAGAACAACAGAACTTGCAAATTTCTCTCCGCCATGTACGACACGGTGTCCGACAGCATCTACCTCTGCAAGGCTCTTTAAAGCACCTGTCTTAGGATTTACGATAGCATCCAGTACCATCTGGATTGCCTGTTTGTGTGTTGGCATAGCTGCTTCTGTAATCTCTTTGTCGAGACCTGTTTTCTGGTAAACTAATCTTCCGTCGATTCCGATTCTCTCGCAGAGACCTTTTGCCAGTACTGCTTCTGTTTCTGAATCAATGAGCTGGTATTTCAGTGATGAACTACCACAGTTAATTACTAATACGTTCATGTTATATCTCCTCTATTCTGATTATTTGCAGTGTATCTTTGGCTTCCTGATACACCTGTTCCCAGTCTTATCATCAGACCGTCATATACTTCTAGTATACGCCTTTCTTTTCCATGCGACAAGCCACATTTCCCATTATTTAACGTATTTTTGCCATATTTTATGTATTTAATGGAATACACTTGCTTTTTTTCAAAAAAAAAGATATCTTACTTATATTATTTTAAAATCACATGTTATCAGAAAGGATTTCCCTCATGAAAATCGTCGGCATTATTGCAGAATATAATCCATTTCATAACGGACATGCTTACCAGATTGAAAAAATCCGGGAAACAACAGGGGCAGACTATATTATAGCTGCAATGAGCGGAGATTTTACACAGCGCGGTGAACCTGCCATCATCGACAAGTACGCAAGAGCACAGATGGCTTTATCCTGCGGTGTTGATCTTGTTGTCGAGCTTCCTGCTTTCTGGGCAGTTTCTTCCGCGGAATCTTTTGCCAGAGCCGGTGTCTGCCTGTTTGACCAGATGGGCTGCGTCGATGAGCTCTGCTTTGGTGCTGAAACAGACAATGTACCACTTCTCTCCCTTGTTGCAGATATCCTTGCAGAAGAACCGGACGCTTATAAAGAGATACTTGTTTCCTGCCTGAAAGATGGAAAGGCTTTTCCTCTGGCACGTGCCACAGCGTTAGAGCAATATCTGTCGGCTGTAGATTTCAATGGCAGTGTCTCTCCTGTAACAGACTCTCTGATGCTTCAGGAGCTTTCCAATATTCTATCTGCTCCAAACAACATTCTTGCGATCGAATATCTTAAGTCATTAAAGTTATGCCATTCCAATATCCGTCCATATCCGATCCTCCGTAGGGGAGCCGGTTATCATGATACAGATATTTCTGCACCCAACGCATCTGCATCCGCTATAAGAAGTGTTCTAAAATCTGTTTCTGCAACACCGGATGCAGCTTGCAAAAGTGATCACAATGAATGCTTTTGGGAACAAAGTCTCAAACACACTATGCCTGTGGAAGCTTTTAACGTCTTTTCAGATTACTTAAAGCACTTTCCTTATATGGGAGCTGATGATTTTTCCCAAATCCTTGGCTATCTCCTGCTGACATCTTCCGCAGAATCCCTGTCTTCTTTCGTTGACTGCAATTATGAGATTGCACGCCGTCTGAAGAAGAACCTGTTTTCTTTTTCTTCTGTGGAACAGTTTACTGAATTGAACAAAAGCCGCGACATTACCTACACAAGGATGAGCCGGGTTTTTATGCATATGCTTCTTCAGATGAAAACTTCCGATCTTATCCTCGCAAAAAACTGCAATTATGTTCCATACATCAGGCCTCTTGGTTTCCGCAAAAGCTCTTCCGGTGTGTTGTCACAGCTTAAGAAGCACTCTGCCATCCCTGTCATTGGCAAGCTGGCCAATGCCCCGAAATATTTATCTTCGGATGCTCTTTCGCTTCTTGAAAAAGACATTTTCGCAGCCAATCTTTACGAGCAGATCCTCGCACAAAAAAAAGGAATCCTTCCGCGAAATGAATTCACCCGCGAAATTGTCCTTCTTTAAATCAAACGGAATATTTAAAAGTCATTACCTGTTATGATTCAGGTATAAAAAATTCACCGGCATTTGCAAAAGCACAGATGCCGGTGTTATTTTTCATATTAATGGTGGAATAAACGGATTCCTGTGAATGCCATCGCAATATCATATTTATTGCAGGTTGAGATCACATGGTCGTCGCGGATAGATCCGCCTGGCTGTGCAATGTATTTTACGCCGCTCTTATGTGCACGCTCTACGTTATCTCCAAATGGGAAGAACGCATCTGAGCCTAATGCAACATCTGTATTCTTATCTAACCATGCACGTTTTTCTTCGCGTGTGAATACTTCCGGTTTCACTTTGAAGATATTCTCCCATGCACCATCTGCAAGAACATCCATATAATCTTCTCCGATATAAAGATCGATCGCATTGTCTCTGTCTGCACGTCCGATCTTGTCTAAGAACTGAAGTCCAAGCACCTGTGGTGACTGACGTAACCACCAGTTATCAGCTTTGGAACCAGCCAGTCTTGTACAATGGATTCTTGACTGCTGTCCTGCCCCGATACCGATTGCCTGTCCGCCCTTTACATAGCAGACAGAATTGGACTGTGTATACTTTAATGTGATCATGGAAATTGCAAGGTCGATCTTTGCTGATTCCGGGATCTCTTTGTTCTCAGTTACAATATTGTCAAAGAAATGTTCATCGATCACAAGTTCATTTCTTCCCTGTTCAAATGTGATTCCGAAAACTTCTTTATGCTCGATCGGAGCCGGAACATAATTTGGATCGATCTCAATCACGTTGTAATTTCCCTTTTTCTTTGCTTTTAAGATCTCGAGAGCTTCCTCGGTATATCCAGGTGCAATGACACCATCAGACACTTCTCTTTTGATCACAAGTGCTGTTTCCTTGTCACATACATCTGATAAAGAGATGAAATCTCCAAAAGAAGACATACGGTCAGCTCCTCTTGCTCTGATATAAGCATTGGCAAGCGGTGTGAATTCCATATCCATGTCATCTACCCAGTAGATTTTGCGTTCTACTTCTGATAATGGAAGGCCGACTGCTGCTCCTGCCGGAGATACATGCTTAAATGAAGTTGCTGCCGGAAGTCCGGTTGCTTTTTTCAGTTCACTTACCAGCTGCCAGCCGTTAAATGCATCCAAAAAATTAATATAACCCGGTTTTCCGTTTAACACTTTGATTGGGAGTTCACCATTCTCCATATAAATTCTGGAAGGTTTCTGATTTGGGTTACATCCATATTTTAATTCTAATTCTTTCATGATTAATCTCCGTTTCTCTATCAGTTATTTTTATTGACGATTCTTGTTTCGTATTTTCCGGTTTCAAGATCAATGTATCTTACAAACAGGGATACTTTGTTTTCTTCGTTGAGATTTTCCCATACCATATTTGTAAATGTATCAATATCACCCTCTAAATCTACAAGCTTTGGTTCACCCTCAAAGCTTGGCAGAGGATTGCCGTCTCCCATATAAGTATGGATAAAATGTGCTTCTCCTGCTACCGGATTCTCGTATGCAAACGTATAGCGGTTGCATGCATCCGGATTTCCGTTATTGCTTTTTAAAATAGACATAGCATAGTTATATCTGCCATTTTCAATATGCATGATTCCTGAAATTCTAGGTGTATAGTTCGGTGCATCCGGCTCGAATTCTCTTGTGCGGAGTGCCTGCTCAAATGTCTGCTGTTTATCCATCAGTTCGTAAATTGTATCTGTCTGATCTCCGTTTGTCACAATTGTCTTGTTTCCAAGGACACGCACCGGTGCGTAAATGATCAGACTAGGATCACTTAATTTGGAAGGATCAAATGCCTGTGTACGGATTCCCTCTCCATCTTCAACAAACACACGGTTGCGGCTGTTCTCGCTTCTTCCCATAATAAAATAAGCTGTCACTGCATATTTGCCATCTGCAGATTTTCCAATCACGATTCCACGTCCAGGATAAGAATTTCCTGCCAGTTCATTTGCCAATGAAATTGATTTCATAAATCCTCCTTATTTGCGAAGCACCATCCGGTTTTTTTCTTGTGATCCGGATCTGCCTCGCTGCTTTACAATCTGTTTTCAATACTCTCTCATATTATCATCACATTTTTTATTTTACAATGGATTTAGTGTTATTAGTATCATGAATTTATTTACTCACTTTTATAAGTTTTACTAATATTTATAAAACAAACGCAAAAAACTCCGGATAACAGTTCTCTTTTCTGTCATCCGGAGTCCCTATTTTTCTTTGTATTTTCCAGTTTATCTGTTTTTAATTCTTGAAGCTGTGGATTGGTGCAGGAATTCTTCCGCCGCGATTGATGAAATCATCACAGGAGAACTTATTGACCGGCATGATCGGTGCATATCCGAATAATCCACCAAACTCTACCTTTTCTCCAACTCCCTTTCCAATAACAGGGATCAGGCGGCATGCTGTTGTCTTCTGGTTGATCATACCAAGTGCCATCTCATCTGCGATCATTCCGGAGATCGTTGTTGCCTTCGTGTCACCCGGAATTGCGATCATGTCAAGACCTACTGAACATACACAAGTCATTGCTTCTAACTTCTCGATCGTGATCGCACCTGCCTCTACCGCATTGATCATTCCCTGATCTTCACTGACTGGAATAAATGCACCACTTAAGCCACCAACGTAAGAAGATGCCATAACGCCACCCTTTTTCACCTGATCGTTTAACAGTGCAAGTGCTGCGGTTGTACCCGGTGCTCCTGCGTACTCTAATCCGATCTCACAGAGGATATCTGCCACACTGTCACCGATCGCAGGTGTCGGTGCAAGAGATAAATCTACAATACCAAATGGAATATTTAAAAGTCTGGATGCCTCCTGTGCCACAAGCTGTCCGACACGTGTTACTTTGAAAGCTGTTTTCTTGATTGTTTCACAAAGCACTTCAAAGTTCTCGCCACGTACTTTTTCCAATGCTGTCTTAACTACTCCAGGTCCGCTGACTCCGACATTAATGATCGCATCTGCTTCTGTCACTCCGTGGAAAGCTCCTGCCATGAATGGATTATCATCCGGTGCATTACAGAATACCACAAGCTTCATGCAGTCGACAGAATCACGGTCTTTGGACTGTTCTGCCACCTGAAGAAGGATCTCTCCCATAAGCTTGACTGCATCCATATTAATTCCGGTCTTGGTAGATGCCAGATTAACGGAACTGCATACTCTGTTTGTACGGCATAATGCCATTGGAATGGAACGGATCAGCATCTCATCTGCAGTGGTCATCCCTTTTGAAACCAATGCTGAATATCCACCGATCAGATTCGCTCCTACTTTCTCGGCTGCACGATCTAATGTATCTGCGATTGTTGCAAAATCTTCCGGTGTTTTGCAGGCTGCCCCGCCTACCAGAGCGATCGGTGTAACGGAAATTCTTTTGTTTACAATCGGGATTCCGAACTCACGCTCAATTTTTTCTCCAACTGCTGCAAGGTCTTTTGCAACGGTTGTGATACGGTTATAAATATTTTCATTCAGCTTCTTAAGGTCTGAATCGATACATTCCAGCAGACTGATACCGATCGTGATCGTACGGACATCAAGATTTTCCTGCTCGATCATTTTATTTGTCTCATTGACTTCAAAGATATTAATCATTTATCGTTTTCCTTCCATACTCTTTCTGTGATTACAGTTTTCTGACAAAAACACCATTCCATGTGTCCTTAAATTCTGTGCATCATATCAAAAATTTCTGCCTTCTGGCATTTGATGGAGACTCCGATCTCCTCACCCAATGTATCTAATTCTTTCTGGCAGTCACCAAATGCTTTTGTTGCCTTTGTCATATCTACAACCATCATCATATTAAAATATCCTGATACGATGGTCTGTGAAATATCTAAAACATTGATCCCATTTTCTGATAAATAAGTGCAAACCTTTGCAATGATACCTACCGTATCTTTTCCTACTACAGTAATGATTGTCTTATTCGCATTGTTTTCCATATTCGCATCTCTCCTACTCTGTGATTGCCGGTATTTGATCGTGTTTCACACTTTACCAAGCTAAAACGTAATTTTGTGTATCATATTATCATATATCTTTTATAAATTCCACTACTAAATACGTCCTTATTTATTTTTGTGCAAAAAGATGTCTTTTTTATGATTTAGAATTCGATTTTCTGTGAAACCTCATCCCTTTTTGCCACAAACATTGGAAAATCATTCGCTTTATAAGGATTCTCTCCAAGCTCCACTTCCTGTCTGACTGTCTCGTAAGCAAGCTCCGGCATATTATTCTCCTTACTCAAATGCCCCAGGACGATATGCTTGAATCCATCATGCAGTACCTGTCCCAAAAGCTGTCCGCTCCTCTCATTGGACAGATGTCCCCTGTCCCCTAATATCCTCTGTTTTAAAGGATAAGGGTAAGAACCTGCCTGAACCATCCTCACATCATGATTTGCTTCCAAAAGCAGTGCATCCAGCCCTTTTAACTTCTCTATGATCGAATCATCATAGTTTCCAAGATCTGTCATCACTGCTGCTTTTTTTTCTCCATTTTTCACCTTATAGGCTACCGGATCGGCTGCATCATGGGAAATATGGATCGGTTCGATACATAGATCACCGATCACAAACTCCTTTCCCGGCTCGATCACACGGAAAAGTTCCTCGTCGATTTTCCCTACAGATCTGGTATGTAAAATAGCGTCCACAGTTCCCTCTGTAGCATACATAGGAATTCCATAACGCCTTGCGATCACTCCAAGTCCCGCGATATGATCAATGTGTTCATGCGTGATCAGCACACCCTGCATATCTGCTGTTTTCAGGTCTATACTGTTTAATCCGTTTTCAATTCTTTTTCCGCTGATCCCTGCGTCGATCAGCACATGACAGCTGTCTGATCCCACGCATATACAGTTACCACTGCTTCCACTTGCAATACTGCATAATTCCATTTCTTTATCCTGTACTCTTTCTGTTCTTTTTCTTTGGCTCACTGCATCAGCCGTTCAAACGCTTTATCGATCTGCCCATATGTTTTATTAAGATCACCATTGTTGTCGATCACTGTTTTGCAGTATTTCCGATATACTTCTTCTTTTAGCTGGCTTTCAAAAATATGCTGTATTTTTTCTTCTGAATAGCCTCTTGATTCCATCAGACGTTCTTTTCTTATTTCTTCAGCTGTAAAAATATACCAGAGTTCATCACAGATCTCATCATAATGTTCTTCGATCAAAAGTGCAGCCTCCAACACTAACACTTTTAATGTCCCTTCTGCCCGTGCCGCCTTTGCTGCCTCTTTTACATATTCTTTCACTGCCGGATGTACGATCCCGTTCATCCTCATGCGTTTCTCTTCTTCTGCAAAAATAACCTCTGCAAGCTTTTTCCGGTCAAAATGACCATCCAGAAGGTAAATATCTTCTTCCGGAAATGTCTCACGGATTTTCCTGTAACATGCTGTATCCGGTTCCATCAGATCATGTGCGATCTCATCTGCCAGCATTACACGAACACCGTCTTTTTTCGCCATATAGGCCAGAATCTCTGATTTTCCGGCTCCGACACCGCCCGTAACTCCTATAAACTTCATGTTATCTTCCTCGTTCTTTTACTGCATTATTTCGCCTCGTACCAGTTTTCTCCTGTATGGAGATCGATTGCAAGTGTTACATCAAGATCTGCTGCTCCCTGCATTCCCTCTGTCAGGATTTCTTTCACTCTGTCTATCTCATCCTTTGCTGTTTCGATCAGAAGCTCATCATGTACTGTAATGATCAATCTGGATTTTAATTGTTCCTCCAGCAATCTGTCATGTACGCGGACCATTGCAATTTTAATAATATCTGCTGCACTTCCCTGGATCGGTGCGTTCATTGCCACACGTTCTCCGAAAGATCTCTGCATGAAATTACTGCTGGAAAGCTCCGGAACAGGTCTGCGTCTTCCGAACATTGTCGTAACATATCCGTCTGCTTTGGCTTTTTCCACAAGTCCATCCAGAAAGCTCTTAATCTTCGGATAAGTCTCAAAATATCGTTCTATATATTCTGCCGCTTCTTTTCTGCTGATACTTAAATCCTGACTTAATCCAAAAGAGCTGATACCATACACGATTCCAAAGTTTACTGCCTTTGCATTTCTTCTCTGCAGATCCGTAACCTCATCAAACGGAATATGGAATACCTGGGATGCTGTGATACGATGGATATCCTGTGCTTCTTTGTATGCTGCGATCAGCTGTTCATCTCCTGACATATGTGCCAGTACACGCAGCTCGATCTGTGAGTAGTCCGCATCCATAAATACGAAACCATCTGCCGGTAAAAAGGCTTTTCGTATAAGTCTTCCAAGCTCGATACGCATCGGAATGTTCTGCAGATTCGGTTCCGTACTGCTCAATCGTCCGGTTACGGTGATCGTCTGATTGAAAGTCGTGTGGATCCTTCCATCTTCTTTGATGCAGGTAACAAGTCCGTCTGCATAAGTTGATTTCAGCTTTGTAAGCTGTCTGTATTCCAGAATGTCTGCAACGATCGGATAATCCGGAGCTAGCTTATCGAGCACATCTGCAGCTGTGGAATAGCCGGTCTTTGTCTTCTTTCCGTTTGGCATCTGAAGCTTTTCAAACAGGATCACTCCGAGCTGTTTTGGAGAATTAATATTAAATTCTTCCCCTGCCTCGTCGTAAATCCTTGTTTCAAGCTCTGCGATACGAACCATGAGCCTGTCCCCATACTCTTTTAGGTCTTTTGCCGAAGCAATGATTCCTGTATGTTCCATATCGGCAAGCGTATAGACTAATGGCATCTCGATCGTGCGGTACAATTCTTCCATTCCGGTCTCTTTCAGTTCCTGATCCAGCTTTCTGCCTGAAGCAAACGCTGTGTATGCCATAAAGCAGACCACTTTTAAGAATTCTTCCGGTTGTTCTTCCTCTGCTGCATCGTAGCTTTGCTTTCCGATCAGATCTGCCCTTGACGGTGCCATAAGATTGACATAATCCTTTGCGATGTCCTCATACGGATAATCATTCTTCAGTGGGTTCAGAAGATATGCTGCGATCACAGCATCATGGATTTTTTCCTGTGAAAGATTCCCATTCGCTTTTTTCTCGATCATGTGCAGCAGTGCAATCTGTGGTTTCAGATCCAGTGTCCGGTACTCCGTCGCTTTCGTATGAGTCAGAAGTTCTAACAGAGCTTCACTTGTCAGTTCATTTCCTGTCTTAAAATAGTAAATATCCTCTTCCCCAAAGCAGACTGCAATACCAAGGAATTCATTCGACACCGGTGCTTCAAATAATGTCATCTGTCCACCGGATTCCATATGGCTGTCCTTTTTTTCTTCGAAAGGAATGATCTGGAATGCACATGGTATTCCCTGAATCTTTGCAAAAATCTTCTCCGCTTCCTTTTTCTCTGTAACCAGTTTGAAGTGCTCTTCCACTTTGCTTTTCGGTGCATCTAACTGGAATCTTCCGAGAAGATTTTTAAATTCCAGACGTTTGCACATCAAATACGCGTCTTCTGTATACAAATCCGAGATTTGCTCAAGTCTGGCACTTTTCAAGTCATAGTCTATGTCTGCATTGATCTCTATTGTTGCAAGAGTCTTGCTCATCTGTGCCAGTTCATAGTATTCTTTTAGATTCTTACTTGCTCTCGGCGGTTTGATCTCGTCTACATGTTCGTAGCAGTTTTCAATGCTTCCATACTGGGCGATCAGTGCTGTAGCTGTCTTCTCTCCGATCCCCGGAACACCCGGGATATTATCGGATGTATCACCCATCAGTGCTTTTACATCTATGAATTCTGTCGGTGTGACCATGTATTTTTCAATGACGTCTTTGGTATTGTAGTCTTCGATCTCAGTTCCTGTTTTCTTGGTTTTGGGGATTCTGATCCTGATATGATCTGTTGCAAGCTGAAGAAGATCCCTGTCACCGGATACGATGGAAACATCAAGCCCCTTTGCTTCGCTTCTCTTTGCGATCGTGCCAAGCAGATCATCCGCTTCATAACCGCCCTTCTCAATGACTGTCACTCCCATCGCATGAAGCATTTCCTTCATAAGCGGCACCTGCTGTCTTAATTCTTCAGCCATCGGCTTTCTTGTGCCCTTATACTCTGCAAACATCTCATGGCGGAACGTCGGCTGTGAGACATCGAAGGCAACCGTCAGATAATCTGGCTGTTCCTCCTCTAAGATTTTAAACATGATATTCAAAAATCCATAAACCGCATTTGTATGAAGTCCTTCCGAATTGGTCAGATCAGGTATTCCGAAGAATGCCCGGTTTAAAATGCTGTGTCCATCGATCAATACCAGCTTTTCGCTCATAGCTGTCCTCCTTGTTTCTGAAAAATATCGTTTCCGGCTGCGTGATTCTCCTTTTGGATTTCTTCCGCAACTTGAAAAGGCTGCCGTAATATAATACGGCAGTCTTTCACTTCTGTTTTAAATTGCACGTGTGTATTCTTTCAACCATGCATTCTCTTCCTCTGTCATATAAGGTGAGAGAACTTCGTATACTTTCTTATGATATGCGTTCAACATTTCCTTCTCACGCGATGTCATCTGATCCGGATCAATTCCGTCAAGATCGATCGGTGCATAAGTGATGTTCTCAAACTCCATGAACTGTCCATACTCATTCTTCTCTGCTTTATGGCAGACAAGCTCATTTTCTGTACGGATTCCATATTCACCTTCCAGATATACGCCCGGTTCATCTGTTGTGATCATACCTTCTTCCAAGACACCACTGTCGTGACGTTCCGGTACGATCTTCCAGCGGAATCCGTTCGGTCCTTCATGTACATTTAAAATATATCCTACTCCATGTCCTGTTCCGCACTTATAGTCAATTCCAAGCTCCCATAATGGTCCACGGGAAAGGATATCCAGATTCAGTCCACATACTCCATATAAGAACTTAGCATTTGCAAGGCTTAAATTAGAGCGGCATACTGCTGTAAAATGCTTCTTCATCTTGTCACTGATCGGTCCAAGGACAAAAGTTCTTGTGATATCTGTTGTTCCCTCATAATAATGTCCACCGGAATCTACCAGTAAGAATCCTTCCGGTTTTAATTCGGTGTCAGATTCCGCTGTTGCAGAGTAGTGCATCATTGCTGCATTCGCACCATAAGCACTGATCGTTCCAAAACTAAGATCGATAAAGTTTTCCTGCTCTCTTCTTCTTGCTTCAAGATAATCAGATGCAGAAATCTCTGTCATCGGGATCTTTCCGATGTTATTCTTCAGCCAGTACATAAACTTGGTGACTGCTACACCATCTTTCACATGTGCGTTACGGATATTATCAACTTCAACCGGATTTTTGATGGCTTTCATCAATTCTGTCGGGTTTGGTTTGTTAATTACCCGGATCTCTTTCTTCAATTCACTGCAGATACGGTAATTGACACCGCTCTTATTCACAAGCACTACCGCATCAGCCGGGATTTCCGGTACATATTCATAGATTTCATCGTATGCTTTCGTTGTGATCTTGTTCTCTTTCAGATATTCACGGATCCTGTCATCTAAGATCTCTTCCTGTAAGAACCAGATGCACTCACTGTCTGTAAGGACAAGATAAGATAAGACGACCGGAACACTTGTAATATCACCGCCACGGATATTTAAAAGCCATGCAATATCACAGAGGCTTGTTAAAATATGGACATTTGCTCCCTCTTCGGCCATCTTTGCACGCACATCTGCGATTTTTTCTTTTGTGCTCTTTCCGGAATACTTCTCCTCCAGAATGAAAGCCGGTTCCCCGGAAAGAGGTGGTCTGTCTTTCCAGATAAGATCAATAAGGTCTTCATTTACATGAAGTGTGCCTTTTTTGTCTTCTGTGATCTTCTGTAATTTCTCTCCCCATGCTGCATTTACCACGCGTCCGTCAAATCCGAGACAGCCATGCTCTGGAAGTTTTGCACTGACAAATTCTTCTACTGTAGGAACTCCCTCTTCTGCCATACGGTATAAAGTAACGGTGCTTCCCTCTAACTGTCTCTCTGCCTGCACAAAATAACGTCCATCCGTCCAGAGTCCTGCTTCTGTCATTGTGATCACTGCAACTCCTGCAGAGCCTGTAAATCCTGTAATAAACTTTCTTGCTTTAAAATGTTCCCCTACATACTCTGATTCATGAAAATCAGCTGTCGGTACTACGTAAATATCAATTCCTCTGCGCTTCATCTCTTCACGGAGCGCAGCTAATCTTTCTGGTATCATTGTGTATTTCCTTTCTGCTTATGTCATTCTGTCATCTTATACATTGTCTGAAAATTCAAAAAATTTTGTATCCAGCTCAGGGTAGGAACGTTTTAGTGAAATCGGTCTGCCCGAACGGTTCAGGAAACAGTGTGAACTCTTTGCTGTTGTACGCAGTTCTCCGGTTTCCTTGTCTGTCATACGGTATTCCACATCCATCTTAATTCCATTATACTTTGTGATCTTCGTATCGATCACGACCGTATCGTCAAAATGAACCATACTGTGGTATTCACAGGATACGGATAAAACAGGACTTATGATCTCCATCTCTTCCATCTGTTTATAACTGAGTCCGATCTGTTCCATCAGATCCATCCTTGCTTCTTCCATCCATCTGATATAGTTAGAATGATGAATGATTCCCATCTGATCTGTCTCATAATACTTTGCATGATGTTCATACGGGTGGATCTTGATCTCCTCCGTATCTGCACCATAGATTTTAATTTCTTTTCCAGCCATGATACTCGTCACTACCTTTCTTCTCTTGACCAATAGCTGTCAGTTATTCCGTGATTATCTTAACACCCTGCAGACTTTATTTCAATGGATATCTCCCTATTTATTGTCTGTTTTTTCCTGGAATTTCCGGTTGTCAATTATGAATCTTTCATGGGTGCCTTCACCGATCTTGCCGCGTTCATCAAAAGCTTCTACATGAAACACAAGTCTTTTTCTGTCAATCTCGGTCAGTTCGGTTTTGGCTGTCACTTCCATGCCAAGTGGTGTTGCCGAAATATGGGATACGTTCATCAATGTCCCTACCGTTCCCATTCCTTCTTCCAGTTCCCCTGCAACACTTTTATAAGCAGCCTGCTCCATAAGTGCGATCATGGATGGTGTTGCATATACATTCAGTTCCCCGCTTTTCATTGCAGCCGCTGAATTTTTTTCAGATACAATTTCTGTTACTTCTCCTTTGATTCCTGTCTGTAACATTTCTTTCCTCCTTGACTGTTAAAAAATATTGATATGCCTGCAAGCAGCAAACCTGCAAGACTTATGATGATACCCGCTTTTAATCCCGGGGTTGTATAGACCAGTTCGATCGTGTGACAGCCTTCTGTCAGTGGAAAACTTAAGAATGCCTCTGCAAAAGTTTCCGGCTCTGCAATCTGTCCGTCAATAAAAGCTGTCCATCCATCTTCTCTTGCAATAGAGAAAACCAGATTGCCCGGTTTTGTTACATTTATCGTTCCTGTGATCTTTCGATCAGAAACAGAGGTAAGTTCCATCGTCTGCTGCAAAAGCGTACGGTATGCTGTATCCAATGCTTCCGTATCAAGCCGCCATGCAGTGATGGTCACTTTCTCATTTTCCGTATTGGTAATACGGATCGTATCTCCAGCCTTAGCATATCCCAGTTCAAGGATATATCCATGGGAAGTCTTTGTAAAGGACTTCGTACGTCCGTCATTGATCTCTTCTGTCAGATTGTCTGTCTGGATTGAATAATACGATGCAAAAATATATCCATCCTCCTGAACCTGTATGGTCGATACCCCAGGTGCTGACTCAGATGGGATCTCTGTAAGCATCTGATTTTCTGCTCCCAGAAGCTCTGCCAGTTCATTCTGATTCTGTATCCCGCCTCCGGTCTTATAATCCCAGTTTTCCACCACATCATCATCTACCATGTAACCTAATGGCAGTGAATATTTGTTCTCGTATAAATATGTCTCACCGGAAGAGGCAACAAGCGTACGGAGCGGTCCGCCCTCTCTGTCATTATCCGCGATCACATATTTTAAAGAAAGCATGGAAGATATTAATGGTGTTGCTCCGTTAATACAATAGAAGTTTTTTCCGCCCTCCATCCCAAGATCCTGGTAAATGTGGCTCACATTAATATTCATCAGGGAAGAAAACTGCGTGGCTGAATAATAACCACTTAATGCCGCATCATTTTTTGTTTTCCGTTCCAGCTCCTCCGTCCGGTAAAAAGTCACTTCCGGATTTTTTTCTTCCGCATCCTTTAATACCGTTTCATAATCTTTCCAGTTTTTTGTGTAAGAAGATCTCGTAACGGTATCAAGACCTGTAACATCAAAATTGACCGCCAGTTCCAGCACTGCCGTGGCAGCCGCAGCATACAAAGCGTATTTCTTCACTGAAGAAGCTCCCACATACCAGATTGCCATAAGCACTGCATACAGTAAGATCAGCACCCCTGTCAGAAGAAAGCTGTCCCTGGTAATCATCTCGCTGTCTGTCATTTTGTACGCATAGTATAAAAATGCAAAATCCAGTATGACAGCACACACAAGATCTGCCACTTTGTTTCCTTCCTTCTTCAGGAAAGTCTCAAGACACAGCAGCAACACTACAAAGCAAAACAGAAAGCTCTGTCTTCCCGGAAGCGAATCCGGGAAATGAAGTCCATGCCAGATAAAATCCAGCATATTATTCGCAAAGCTTATAATAAAAAACAGTACAAGCAGAAGCCTTGGAAGCTTCTCTTTCCAGGTGATCTTTCTGTTGCAAACATACAGTATGATCAAAAGCAGAACAAATACTCCGCTGTAAATATTCGGCCAGTGATCTCTTCCTGTATATGTGTCTACAAAAATACAGCTTCTTCCAAGCTCAGCAGCGATATGAAAATACCACTCCATCGTTTCTGGAAAAGAGAATCCGGAAGAACCACTCTCCCCCAAAACGATCGCTTCCGGTATGAGCAATACCGCACCTGTTGCTCCGGCCAGAAGGGAGTACCATGCGAAACGGAAAAATGCCTCTATTCTCCCCTTCTGACACTCCAGAAATAAAATCACAAAGTAAAGCACCAGAAAGATGCATATCATAATTGATATATAGTAATTAGAAAGTATTGCAACAGAAAGTGTGATATAGTACAGTGCACTTTTCCTCTCTTTTACAAGACGTTCCAGTCCAAGCAGGATCAACGGAAAAAGGACAAGGCAGTCTGTCCACATAACATTCCATGCATATGCAGCCATAAATGCAGAGAGTGCATATGCTGTCGCAAAAACAACGATCGCAGGATGCTCTGTTTTAAAATGTTCTTTCGCATAATAAGCAAATGTCAGTCCGCAAAGTGCGATACGCAAAATAAGCAGAACAGACATAAACTCAATCACGTATCCTTTTGGGCACAATACGATAAACCAGTTAAAAGGACTTGCCAGATAATAGGCAAACAGTGATACAAAATCAGATCCAAGACCGATCGTCCAGGAATACAAAAGGCTCTCTCCTGATTTCAGTTTTTCCATAAATTCTGTAAAAAAAGGACAGTACTGGTGATACATATCAACCTGCAGAAGACATCTGTCACCAAACGGATAGACTCCGTGATCAATGCAGACGATCACTGTCAGGATAAGTGGAAGAAAGAAAGCGGCAGCCAGCAGCCTGTTAATCTTCCTTTTTCCAGTCAAACAATTGATAATATTGCAACCTCTGATATTCATTCAACTCCTCTTTCAATCCGGAACGATTCGTATCTGTTCCGTCTTTTTTTATAACACGCATTGCAGAGATCACCGGGTACTGTTCCTTTAGCTTCAGCAGATAGGACTCATATGCATCCGTCGGTATCCCTGCAGTCTTAAGCACCTCCGCTGCAAGATAGTTCGCACTCGTATCTTTTTGGCTTGCCTCCTCAATATCATAATTCGCCCAGACCAGATACGGAACCTCGTAGCGAAGCTTCTGTTCCTCTTCTGTGAGTTCGGATGGCTGCAGTCCGTTTAAACGAAGGATCGGAGCTGCAACCGTATCATTTGGCTGATGATCCCCAAAAAACACAATGACAGTTTTTTCATCCGCACTTTCAAAATAATGGATCAGTTTTTCCAAAGCTTCATCCGACAGCTTTATCAGTGACAGATATTGATTTAATGCAACACTGTCTGTTCCCTCCACAGTAATATCCGGTGTGAAATTATCATAAAGATCCGTATAACCACCATGATTCTGCATTGTCACATTAAACACAAATAGCGGTGTTTCTTTTTCTTTGTTCTCATATAATTCAATGATCTTATCTGCACAGCTGTCGTCACTGACATACTTACGTACATATTGTGCACCATAATACTCATCTTTAAAAATACTGTCAGAAAAGCCAAGCAATGGATAAATCGTATCCCGGTCCCATCCATCTGCATAGTACGGATGTGTAGCGACCGTCTGATAGCCAAGTGATGCCAGATATGCCGGAAGTGCAGGAAGTTCCTCTGTAATATACTGCTGATACGGAATACTTCCCTGTGGCAGAAATGCCATGCTGTCTCCTGTCAGGAACTCAAACTCTGTATTCGCTGTATTTCCGCCGCACACAGATACATTCAGATAACCGGTTATCGTATTCTCTTTTCCTTCCTGTAAGCTGTGGAAAAACGGCATATAGTCTTCATTCGTTTCAAAATCTCCGAGCACTGCCAGATCCGAAAACGACTCATTCATCACAACGATGATATTCGGAAGTTCCTCCTTTGATACCGCTTTTTCCTTCTCATACGAATTCAAATATTCCTGTTCTTTCTCTGCATCATATCCGGCAGGTTTTTCTACCGATACATAAGCAAGATCCATTGCAAATGTCACTGCCATCCCATTCACCTGCGTCATATACGCCGGTGTAAATAAAAATGGATACAGCCTGTGAGAAGTCTGGAATTCCTCATCCTGCAGCGTATTTACAAAGAGGCTTAACACCACCCCAAAAAGCACCATAAGAACCAGTCTCTTCCATATTCCCAATGGTTTCCAGTCACTTTTTACAAAATGAAGCAATACAATAAGCACCAGAAAAATAACTGTTACGATCACCATTCGCAAATCCGGTTTAAAATCATAGTTAGAAGCCACACTTGCAGCCGTTCTCCATGAAAAAATATCCCATGGCACGATTGGATTATTCCGAAAACGCACCACATACGTATTGGCCAGACCATAAATCATCGCTGTTATCAGTTCGATCCGCAGTGCAAACCTGATCCTTCCGGTAAGGCATGCAAGGATCCACGCAATCAGCTCAAATAATATAATATTAAAGAACTGTGCCCATGGCCGCACCTCTTCAAACGGATTATGTCCATAAAATTCCATCAAATAAAACGAAATTACAGGGAGGGTCACAAGCGTGACCATCCCTGTGATTGTTTCTGCCTGTTTTCTTGTCAATTGCTGTCTCATCATCCTGCTCTTCCTAAAAAGCTTCTCCATTCGCCGCGTGATCGGAAGCATCCCCTCTGCTGATGCTCATATAAAAATGAGCAGCTGCCATCTGCATATACGGTGTCAGGAAAAGATCACCGATACCAAATGTCAGGGCGCTTAAAAACATCCATCCGATAAAACTGAATTCAAGACAAAACAATGACCATTTATTTCCATCCATCATCCGCTTGGACGCTTCAATTGCTTCCAACACTCCCATATCCGGATGCTCCGCCATAATATATGTTGCCATGGAGTAACGATATGCAGCAACGATTCCCGGGATAATAAATAACAATGCCCACAGGAATGTAAAAATCCATATAACGATACGAAGTAAAATTGCCTTGCCAATATATTTAAAATATGCAAATTCATCCTTCACATCTGCATCCATCCCAAGTGCAAGCTTGGAAAAATAAGCACAGATGCCAAGTTCTACTGCCGAACCGACAACAAATTTTACAGCTGCAACCACAGCCGCGATTCCTAAAAAAACAGTCAAAATTGCCATCAGTTCTGCCGGGATACTCTGTGTACCTGCATCGACGCCGAATACGTTCAATCCCATTCCATCTTCCATATCATAAGTCACGGCAACCGGTGTTCCTGTTGTAATTCCTCCTAACAAAGTTCCGAGAAAACATACAAGAACTGCCATGCCCCATTTTCCATTCAGGGATATTCTTGCTCTTTCCCGATAATCTGATGCTCTCAACATAAAATAATCTCCTTATCTCATCTGTATTTCTTAAATAGTACAAAAACAAATGCATTTTTATTAAAGTAAATTATATGACTTTTATATAGAAAAAAAAAGTCTTTTTTTGTGAAAAATCTGTCAATTCTGTCCACTGTGCTTGTCATCCAAAAAAAATTGTTGTATCATCGGCTTATATTATGAATATGAAAGGTCAGGTACCAACTATGGATGAATTTTTTGATCAGTTTTTCCCAACGGAGTTTTTAATAGAATATCTGGATAATGGTCCGGATGAAAACATGGAGCGTTTCCAGAAATATGTTATTTATCGTTTTCTTTCTTTTGCAGCAAAGGAAAATCCTTCCATTGTAAAAGAACTTCACAATACGCTGGATATTCCTCTGTCACTCGATCATTTCAGTGATATCACGGATTTTCTTGAAAAAGATTTTTATTTTTCTCCGTCTTTTACAGAAAATTCCTTTGATCCGGTACTTTTATGCTATTCCATTGCAATCGTAGATGACCGGTCAGGATTTGGCTTTGCGATTTTAAACCGCATCTTTAAAGAAATCTGCCCGGAAATACTGTCTGTGGATTTTTCCGATGTTGATCTTGCTCTTGATGTACTGCTTGAAACAGAGATCCAGTTCTACGCTGCCTTATCGATCTGCTCTGTCCACTACAGTACCCTTACAACCCTGCTTCCAAAATTTGCAGCGGCTTATATGGAAGATCTTCATTTTACCTGTGAAGATTTTATTCTGTATGATTTCATGGATGAATATTTTGAAACGAAAAACAGTCTCTCTTTGCCTGCATTCACAGAGCTGATCGATACTTTAGTCCTTGCTACTTTGCAGTCCTTCGACACGGATCTGGAGAACTTTACACTGGATGGTCTTTTCCAGTTAAAACATCCATCCGGACGTTTTTCTTCCGTATATCGCAGTGGTGCTATTGACATGAAAGATCTTCCGGTTCCTTCTGATGCTGCTATTATGATGAAGCACATCCTCTCTTATGCGGCAGCTTACGAACTGCGCAATAATCTCTATGATTATCATCTTGATGAGGATAAAACCGTCACACTTGCCAACTGGAAAGAAACCTTAAAATGGCACTATGTACAGTATACGAATGTATACAATCTTGCCCTCTCGTCTTTCCTTAACGCCTGCTACGCAAGAAAAATCTTAAAGAAACAATTTGAAGACAATTTACTGGCACTTGAAAATTAAAACGTCAGCAAAAAAGGAGACTTGATCTAATTATGAGGTGACAGGTAATACACCAGATCCCCTCAAATTCAGATTCAGTCTCCTTTTTATTAACAGAGTTCCTGCTCGATTCATCCAGGTTAATAATTGCTCACTACGAGGCGTCTCTTGAAGCAGCTGTCAAGCTGATCGATTGCTGTTCTCGCCTGGCTGTAGCGATTCCGGTTCGTATTGATCACACAGATCTGCGTAGCTCCATGAAACTTTCTTCTTAAGAAAAACGGGATCTGGATCCAGTTCTTCGTAAAAGGAATATGATTCTCTACCAGAAGCTGTACTGCCTGCTCACTCGTCTTCTCATTCGTCGTTCTGCAAAGTTCTATGTCCTTGTCGATTGCTCTTGCATCTCCTAATGTAATTACTCTCCCCATGGTGCTCTTATCCTTCCTTCTCTGCTACTGTATTGTAATCTGTACCCGTCGCCCAAGTCCTTCCGCTACTCTGATAAGAAAATCAAGGCTTGGATTATATCTCCCACTCTCAAGACGGGAAATATTCGACTTCTTCGTCCCGATACGTTCTGCCAGCACTTCCTGCGTTATGTTCTGTGCCTTCCTGGCTTCCTTAAGCTGTCTGGCCACCTCATAATGAAAAAAATCCTGCTGCACTATATGGTTATTCTCACTCGTTCTGTCTTTCGTCTTCAAGAAATCCCTCCTGAAAATGATGTGCAAAAAATATGAAAATCATTCCTTATTTGAATTCACTGAAATGTTCATTGTTTGCTTAATTATTTTTCTATTTATAAGTTATCATATATGATAACTTTTGTCAAGAAAGATGCTTCACAATTTTGTATTTTCTTTTTGTTTTTTATATTTTTTTCTTGCATTCTTTTTAGGGATATGATAGAATATTTCTTGCTTAGGCGATTTGCCTGAGAATAATAAGATGCAGGAATGGCGGAATGGCAGACGCATCAGACTCAAAATCTGACGCTGGCAACAGTGTGTGGGTTCAAGTCCCATTTCCTGCACTGATAAAAAAGAGCCGTAAACATGCGATTTTCATTGAAAAATCAAGGGTTTACGGCTTTTTCATGCTCAAAATATTTGTTAAATTATAAATTTGTCATAATAATATAAAATCTTGTCAGGCTTTCACAATGGCTGCGTCAAAACCTGCTGCTTTTAACTTTTCTTTCAATGCTATCGCATTGTCCTTGTTCCGATATGCTCCTACCTGCACTCTGTAAATGCTGTCCTTATCTCCTACACTCGTTTCAGACCCAGGAATATTTGCATCCGTGTCATTAGCTTCTACTGGCTGCTCCTGATACTTCTGTCCTGTGATCGCATACACAATGGCATCTGCCATGCTTTTGTAATCGTATAAAGCCACATCGTCCTTATCATCGACAAAACAGCACTCAATCAAGAGAGCTGTCGCTTTCGTTTTTCTAAGGAAATACAGCTTCTGGTTGATTTTTACCCCTCGATTTTTAAAGCCAAGGCTTGCAATTGAATGTACTATTTTCTCCGCAAACATCTTTGCTTTGCTGTTGCTGCTAAAAACATATGCTTCCACACCTGTTGTCTGTCCATTTCCTGCCACATCTTTGGCTCCTGCGTTGAAGTGGATGGATACGTCCAGATCTGCATCGTGGGAGTTGCATTTCTTTACGATATTGTAAAGGACATTGCCTGCACTTGTTCCATTTTCTACAGTACAATCATATACTGTATGACCGAGAGCTTTCAACTGTCTGATGACTTCATTCTTTACATTTCTGGCTTCCGTGGATTCCCTGATGATACCAATCGCTCCACAGGCTGCCTTTCCGTCCGGATTGTGACCAGCATGTATGTTAATAATCACTCTTTTATTTCTCCTTCTTTTCAATATACTGCTTAAATAACTGATGCAGTCCTGTACTCGCCAGGCCGCTGAATAAGCCACTCAATAAGATAGATGCTGTAATTGTCCAGCCGTTGATCCAGATGGCAAGAATCACTCCAAGGACTGCACAGATTGTCGGAATGTATTTATTATCCACATCCTTAATCCATTTTTTTACAACATAGCCTACGCACAGACAAATTCCTACGATCACAGGGATCATGAATTCGCTTAAAAAGCTCAAATCACTCATCTGTATGATTGATTCCAATAGCTCATCTTCCTTTCTCATGTATATCATTATTATATGTCTATCTTTCTTTCTGGTTTTTGGATGTTTTCAATTTTTTTCAACTTCTGATCTTTGTTTTCAAGTGAACTCATCCAGATAAGGGAAACGTATGCCGCTATCACATTCGTCTGCGAAATAAATAAAGAGCCGATCAATCAAGTCCTGTCTTAAGACTTAATTAATTCGGCTCTATATGGCACTATCGTTATTAAACTTTCACGTCTGCAACGCTTGCATTTGCATGGCAGGTTCTTTACTTCGGTATCACTGTTGATTGCCAGGAGCTTCCACCACACTTCGGGCAAGGATACCAGATAAGTTTACTAGGATTCAATGTATCACCCTTAGTAATATTATATGATATTTTTTTGCATGTTAGCAACGAAAAACACTTATTTTATTGCAAATAATGCTCATCCCATTAAGACAATACTTGCATTTTCCCACATATTAAAATCTTTCTCATCTATAGTATTAAACAGATATGGTTCATCTCCATTTTTTGGAATGCACACCTTGGCTGTTCCATAGCATGCATTCTTACATTTACCGGCAAATAACCAACTTTCGTTATTTTCCCTGGTTTCTCTGATGCCTGCATAATCATTTTCTAAAAAGAATTTATTTGCAATTTTATATGCTGTTTTCATATCTACCATGCAATCACTCCTTTTCACAAGCATTTACACCTCTTTGAGAGATAATGGCATTATCAATTCTAAAAAACCAAAGTATTATCATATTCTTGCCTTGTAGCTTCATTTTATTATAATATTTGCCTACCTGAACGTCAAGAAATTGAACATCTCCGTCATTGTTTTCCCTGCGTACAGTTTGCTTCCTTTAATCTTGTGACATTTCAGTCCTAACAGCCATCCTGACAGCCTCATCTAATTGATATGATTTTCCACTTGCATAGTCTATACTGCACAATCCGCTCTGTACAATCCTGTGAATGCAGTCTTTTACTGCCGGTTCAAAAGAAAAAGCTGCTTGAAAAAGCAAATAGGATATGGCATAATCATATCCATCAAATGTAGTTTAAATCTGGTGGAATAGTCAGCAATGCAAAGTCTACCATACTGGAACATTAAAGGTTGCCGCAAGAATGAGGTATCAGACGGATCACGGACGTACGATATGCTTACCCAGGCAGCTGGAGGACGTGTTTTCATCTAATCCGAGCCTTACGGAAAGGATGATTATTATGGTTTCAGGGAATGACTTATTTACTTTCATCATTATGCTAATGGCGACTCTCACTTACATAGATACCCACAGAAAACGTAAGAAATAGCCGTCCTGCTCTCTGGTAAAGTTTAGGAACGGCTATCTCTTGATAACTTAGTATTAAATTCGCCGGGTCGGGTGAAGTGCACTCACCTTCCGGCTACCTCGTCAAGTACACTATATGTCACTTATTTATTTTTGTCAAACTCTCTTCTTATAAAGCAGCTACATCGCCTGTATTTTCTGGTATTGTCGTGACAAATTTACTAGGATTCAATATATCAACCCCAGTGATATTGGGAACACATTTTTTCTTGCACAACTAATTCTAATTGCCATCTGTAATTTTCTGTATACGCGGCATGTACTTATTTGCTAGTCTTGTATGTACTATCGTTCTTTTTCCGTCAAGGTGCTTGCTATCTGGTGGAGGTATCTCTTTTTCCATTTTTGTAATTTCATCTTCCCACTCATCGGTTATTACCTTTATTCTATCTTTTTGATCTTGAGTCAAAACTTTTTCTCGCATATTCTCTGTGTTCAAGACTTTCGTGATTTTATGAACAAACTCATCATTCAACCGGATATTATACTTCTCAAAGTGATAAATATCTCTTTCATCCCACATAAATTCTCCATCTGTATAATAGATTAAGGGAATTGCAGTATCTTTACCATTTATCTCATCGCATATCTTGCATGGGCAAACTATATTTTCTTCGAATGATCTCATGTATTTTAATACGCATTCTTTTTAATGGTTAATCCTGCTGCCATTTTAACATCCGGATGAATTTCGGGTTCTGTTAAAATATCTATTTTCTCTCTAATTTTTCATGCATGAACACCATCAGTACAAGTAAAATCAGCAAATACAATGGCAGTAACCTGATTGATATATGATTCGCAATCAGACCAAATAGCGGTGGCATCAAGCATGTCCCAATATATGCACTTGCCATTTGTACACCAATTATTGCCTGTGAACGTTCTGCACCAAAGTGCTCCGGTGTGGAATGGATAATGCAAGGATACACCGGTGCACATCCCAATCCGATCAAAGAAAAACCAATTAAGGACACCGTTCTCCCAAATGGAAGCAGCATTATGATGATGCCTGCCAGAATAATGCCCTGTCCCATACGGATCATCTGACTGTCTTTTAATTTCATGGCAATAAATCCATTAATTCCACGTCCAATAGTAATACCAATGCAAAACATCCCGGCAAAAGAAGCAGCAATTTTTGCATCTACACCTTTTGCCAGATTCAAATAACTGCTTGCCCAAAGCATCGTTGTCTGCTCTACTGCACAATAGCAAAAGAAGCATACCATGATTGCTTTTGCACCCGGAATTGCAAGAATTTCTCTTAGCGTAAGGGCCTTTCTATTCCCTTTTTCATCAGCTGACAAGGCTTGCTTTTTCCATTTTGGAAGACTAAATATCAAAACTGCAGTAAGTAAAATCTGCAGTATCGAAATAATCCGGTATCCTGTATTCCATGCAGCACCACCTGTGAGTACAGCACCCATAATGTATGGTCCGAGTGTTGCACCTATTCCCCACATACAATGCAGCCAGCTCATATGTTTGCTGGCGTAGTGAAGTGCAACATAGTTATTTAACGAAGCATCTACGCTGCCGGCACCAAGACCATAAGGAATTGCCCACAGACACAGTAAAACAAAACTATGACTGATAGAAAATCCCCACAAAGCCAGTGCTGTAATCCCAACGCTTGCTGCTGTCACTTTTCCTGTTCCAAATCTTCTTGTGAGCCAGTCACTTTGCAGGCTGGAAATAATAGTTCCCAATGCTATGATCATTGAAATCACTCCTGCATATGACACCGGAACCTGGAATTCCGGATACATATTCGGCCACGCTGCACCAAGCAGGGCATCCGGAAGTCCAAGACTGATAAATGAAAGATAAATAATTCCTAATAAGAAGCTCATGTCATTCTCCTGTCTTTTCTTTGTATATTATAAACATTTATTCCGAATTCCCTACTCATTCACTTCATACAGATAACTGTTCCCCTGTTTTCCGACACGCATCACAATCTGCAAATCTGTCAGGAGCAGCAGTATCGTCTGTGCCAGCCGGACCTGGATTTTCGCAGCTTTCGCAAAGTCCCTTGTTGTAAATTGCTCCGGCAGATCATAAGGAACAAACTGCATATAGTCTTCTTTCCGGTCAATGCAGACCTCTTTTTCGAACTTCACAGGAATGCGGTCATACCGTTCGCTTCCTTTTTTCTTATCCCTGCTCCATCCATTTAAAAGCCGGTATTCCTCCATATCGATCAGTGCAATTTTAAGATGCAGATTGGGATCTGATAAATACGGACGGATTTTATAAAGCTCAGGGAATGCCTGATAGGCATTCCCTGTTTTCGGTGATTTTCGTTTTGGTGAAGTTTCCCCTGTTTCTTCATCAATCCATGACAGCCACTTAATGTGCGGGATTGGATAAACGATTGTAACCGGGTAAAGCGGCAGAAATGCATCCAGTTTTTTCCGCATTTTATGAAATGCCCTGGTCTGTATCTCTATGATCTCCTGACCGGTATAAATATCTGCCACATAATTCTCAATCGGGATCTCATGCGTATCTGTATCCGGTGCATAATAATTCTTTAACACCGCATGGATCGTTTTTTCAGATAAAGTACCTATCCCCTGTCGCTGTCTTTGTATCCCTATTATTTTATTTTTCGTACACTCAAACAGCTCCTCGTTGATACACACTTTATTCCCTTTCCCATGAATGTGAACATCAAAAATATACTCTCTGATTTTATTTCTCCGGATGTTTCATATCTTTTAAAATATCAAAACAATCGAACGTTGCAAAGTAGTCATCCGGTGTCTCTGCACGACGGATCAGCTGTGCAACCCCATCTTCCTTCAAAAGAATTTCCGCAGAGCGAAGCCTTCCGTTATAGTTATAGCCCATAGAAAATCCATGTGCTCCGGTATCATGAATCACAAGCAGATCTCCCATATCAATCTTTGGAAGCATCCGGTCTATTGCAAATTTGTCACAGTTTTCACAAAGTGAACCTGTGATATCATATTTATGATCGCATGGTTCATTTTCTTTTCCCATAACTGTAATATGATGATAAGCTCCATAAATAGCCGGTCTCATAAGATTTGCTGCACATGCATCCACACCTATGTATTCTTTATAAGTATGTTTCTCATGGATTGCTCTGGTCACAAGACATCCATAAGGTCCTAACATGAAACGACCCATCTCTGAGTAAATGGAGATATCGCCAAGTCCTGCCGGAACTAAAATCTCTTCAAACGCCTCTCTTACACCTTCCCCGATCACGCGGATATCATTTGGTGTCTGATCCGGACGATAAGGGATACCTACGCCGCCTGAGAGATTGATGAACTTAATATCACAGCCTGTTTTATCACGGAGTTCCACAACAAGCTCGAACAGCTGGCGGGCAAGCTTTGGATAGTATTCATTTGTCACTGTATTACTTGCAAGGAAGGCATGAATTCCAAAATATTTTGCACCTTTTTCTTTTAAAATTTTAAATCCTTCAATAATTTGTTCGTGCGTGAATCCGTATTTGGCATCACCTGGGTTGTCCATAATCCCATTACTCATTTTGAATACGCCACCCGGATTGTAACGACAGCTGATCGTCTCCGGAATATGTCCGATCGTCTGTTCCAGAAAATCAATATGTGTAAAATCATCCAGATTAATGATCGCACCGAGTTCGTCTGCGAATGCAAATTCTTCCGCCGGTGTATCATTGGAAGAAAACATAATATGTGATCCGTCAAATCCCTGGGAATCTGCCAGCATCAGTTCAGTTAAGGAAGAGCAGTCACAGCCACAGTCGTACTCTTTTAAAATATTTAAAATAAATGGATTTGGTGTAGCCTTTACTGCAAAATATTCACGGAATCCCGGATTCCACGCAAATGCCTCTTTCACAGCCTTTGCATTTTCACGGATTCCCTTTTCATCATATAAATGAAATGGTGTCGGATATTTTTTCACGATCTCATCTAACTGTTCCTTTGTTACAAATGGTTTCTTTTCCATATTTTCTGTCACCTTTCTCTTGAATGCATTACACTTCCCTGTTGTCTGCAACATATTTCTCTATCTGTTCATCAAGATATACATTAAATTCCTGCATGAATTTTAAAAGTATCTCTGTTTCTTCTTTTGAATAGCGTGACAGGAATTGTGTGTCACGTTTTTCCCACTGCTTATGACGCTTTTCATGTTCTTTAAAAAGAACTTTTCCGGAATCTGTCAGTTTAAAATATACTTCTTTCTTATTTGTTTCCAGTGTATATTTCTCAATCAGCCCTTTTTTCAGCAATTTCTTAGTCATCTTGCTGATCGCACCACGCGTCATCTGCATCTGTTCTGCAATCTTGGTAACATTCGGAAGCTCCAGTCTTCCGATATTGTCAATACAATGTGTCTCTGAATATCCATATTCATCCAGGCACTGGCTTTCTGTCAATTTGGAAAGCATATCCTGGTGTTCCAGCATCAGAGAAATTTCTTTTAACAGCTTTTGTTGTTCTTTCATTCTTCTGCCCTCTTTTGTTTCCTTGTCAACATTTGCTGTATCCAATATAACGCACTGACAATTTTGTGTCAATGTCTCCAACGCAAATTTTTTCTTATTAAATATGCTTTAAAAAAGTCTTTAAAAAAGTTTCTCAGTTGAATAAAAAAATTGATTGACATTTTACCAAAATTCGCATATAATCTCTACGAAGAAACGAAGTTTACAACCGTATGGCTCATTGCCTAAGCGGGCTGCTCGTTTCTTTTTTTGTGCGCACAAAATCATATAAATATAATTTTCCATCCTCATCTCTTCTTACAAGCA
>CAKQXQ010000027.1 GCA_934292805.1 uncultured Roseburia sp.
GTACCCATTCTCATAATCAATCTTTTTTAAGATTTCCAGCTCGCGTTCTGCAATATCAATGGAAAGCTCGATTTTCTCATCGGATGCAAAATAAGTATCTTTCATATAGGAACGGATCTCTGCTTTTGATTTTCCTTCTTCCAAAAGCTTCATCGGGATCTTTGTCGGACGGATTCCTGTAAGCGTTCCCCACGGAAGCTTCTCTCCTGTAATATCTGACAATACCTGGTACAGCTTCTGTTTGAGTTGATTCTTTGCTGCCTGTCTGTCGGAAAAATCCACTTCAAAAGAGACTTCGCCCTTTTTGCCGGATGTCATTCCATTCCACGCAATGGAAATCTCTTTTTCTCCATAACAGATCTGAAACATTCGTGTGATCTCTTCATCGTACTTTTTCTCTTCTGCGGTTGCACTCACATTCTCTTCCGGAAAAAAAGCCTTAATGAGAGAATGGATATCATATTCAAATTCCGGCTTGTTTAATTTTGCTAATATCATAGTTCTTCCTTTTTATAAATATGGATTATATTTTCTTTCTGTTCCGATCGTTGTCATATCACCATGTCCTGTGTAGACTGCTGTCTCATCCGGCAATATCATAAGCTTTTCCCTGATCGCATTCACAAGCTGTGATGCACTTCCCTTCGGGAAATCTGTTCTTCCGATCGATGTCTGAAAAAGACTGTCTCCACTGAAAACAACATTCTGGTATGAAAAATAATAGCAGCATCCTCCCACTGTGTGTCCCGGTGTCAGTAATACACGGATATGAAATCCTGCCAGATCCAGTTCCTGCTCGTCTTTTACATATTCGTCTGCATGAAACACGAGCTGTCCTCCCTGCCATCCGCTTAAATTTAGCTGTGGATTCTCCAGTGTCTCTTTTTCCTTCTCATGTGCATAAATCTTCACATTCAAAAGCTGCGCGAGTTCCTCTGCTCCTGTTGCATGGTCAAAATGTCCATGCGTAAGTAAAATTGCAACAGGTTTTAATCCCTGTTCTTTTACTTTCTCTGCAAGCTGCTTTGCACTTGCTCCCGGATCAATGATGATCACTTCTTTTGTATCATCATTCACTGCAAAATAACAGTTTGTCTGAACCGGTCCTACTACATAATTCTGTATACTAAGTGGTGCCATTTGGTCTCCTTTCGTGAAAGAACCACCGTAGCCATTAGCCGGTGGTTCTCTCGATATCAATAACGCTGTCGATCTGTCTCAGCTTCTCGATCACGCTGGACAGCTCTGCTTTTCCTTTTGTATTAAATGAAATGTCTATCGTTGCGATTCCCTGTTTGCTCGTCTTGGAATGAATCGCATTGATATCGATCTCTCTCTCCGTAAAAATCCTTGTTATATCTACAAGAAGTCCTGTTCTGTTATTACTGAATACTTTGATCTCAGCAAGATACAGTCCTGCATTTCCGGATTCTTCATCATGCTGCCATTCAGCATCGATCAGACGCTCCCTCTCCATATCTGAAAGGTTGATAATATTGATACAGTCGGTACGATGAATGGATACTCCACGTCCTCTTGTGACAAATCCAACGATCTCATCTCCCGGAACCGGGCTGCAGCATTTGGAAAAATGCACTGCAACATCATAAAGACCCTTTACGATGATTCCGCTCTTGGATTTCTTCTCCGGAACCTTTTCCTTGTTCTCAGAAATTGTCTCCAATACTTCCTCATCCGTGATCCGTGCGATATGATCCTTCTTGTACTCCTCGTACATACGGTTTACGATCTGGCCTTCCTTCAATCCACCATGACCAACCGTTGCAAGACAGGAGTTCCAGTCATGAAAACCATACTTGCGCATGATCTTATCCTGATATTCCGGTCTGTTAATATCTGAAAGATTGATTCCTTTTGCCTTGCAGCATGCAGCGATCAGATCTTTTCCGCGTACAATATTTTCTTCCTTAAATTCACTTCGGAACCACTGATTGATCTTATTCTTCGCCTGTGTACTCTTAACGATATTCAGCCAGTCACGGCTTGGTCCCCTGGAATTCTGGGAAGTCAGGACTTCTATACGGTCACCGTTCTGGATCACGTAATCGATCGGTACCAGCTTGCCATTCACCTTGGCTCCTACCATCTTATTACCAACCGCTGAATGGATGCTGTATGCGAAATCGATCGGTGTGGAGCCGTTCGGCAGATTCTTGACATCGCCTGTTGGTGTAAAGCAGAAAACCGTATCCGAAAACAGGTCCAGGTCACTCTTTAAAAGACTCATGAACTCTTTGTTATCAGACATGTCTCTCTGCCACTCCAGGATCTGTCTGAGCCAGCTTAACTTCTCTTCCTCTGAAACAGTCATCGGTGCTGCCGCACCACCATTGTTGCTGGCTTCTTTGTATTTCCAGTGGGCTGCGATACCATACTCAGCAGTCCGGTGCATCTCATACGTTCTGATCTGTATCTCAAACGGCTGTCCGGTCGGTCCGATCAGTGTCGTATGAAGGGACTGATACATATTCGGCTTCGGCATCGCGATATAATCCTTGAATCGTCCCGGGATCGGCTTATACATCTCATGGATCACTCCGAGTGCCGCATAACAGTCCTTCACAGAATCCACGATAATACGGATTGCAAACAGATCATAAATCTGATCCAGTGTCTTATCCTGATTCTTCATCTTCTTATAAATACTGAAGAAATGCTTTGCACGTCCCTCGATCTGGGCCGGAATCCCGGCATCGTGGATGTGCTTCTTGACTTCTTCAACAAGGCTCTGCACATAGTCATCACGGACGCTCTTACGCTGTGCGACCTGGTGTACGAGATCATAATATGCTTCCGGCTCCAGATACTTCAAAGAAAGATCATCTAACTCGATCTTAATCTTGGAAATACCAAGACGCTGTGCGATCGGAGCATAGATATCCATTGTCTCTCTCGCTTTTTCCTTCTGCTTCTCCGGTGTCATGTATTTGAGTGTACGCATATTATGCAGACGGTCAGCAAGCTTGATCAGGATTACACGGATATCCTTCGCCATTGCAAGAAACATCTTCCTCAAATTCTCTGCCTGCACTTCTACTTTATCCGCATCATAAGACAGCTGTCCCAACTTTGTGACACCATCTACCAATAAAGCCACTTCGGCTCCGAACTCCTGCTTGATCTGCTCATCGGTCATAACCGTATCTTCTACGACATCATGAAGCAGACCTGCTACAATCGTCTCCTTGTCAAGCTCTAACTCTGCCAGTATGATTGCAACACACAATGGATGGATGATGTACGGCTCACCCGATTTTCTTACCTGTCCCTTATGTGCTTCATAAGCTATCTTATATGCTTTCTCGATCAGACTGATGTCCGTAGACGGATGATACTTGCGGACGCTGGCGATCAATTCGTCATATAACTTCTCCGGACTCTCAAACTCTTTCATAGGCTTGATATTATCGTCCTCTTCTTTTACAATTTTCTCTAACTCTTCTGATGAAAGTTCAGCCATGTACATCACCTGCTTTTATCTGGTTTTATGTATAATATATGATTATATTTTATTTTCTATCAAAAATCAACGCTTATCGGCTCGTTAGAATTTTCACAAAGTCGAAAGTCGTTTTTTCTCCATCCAAAAGCTCTTTTTCGAAAGAAAAGCCCAGTTTTTCCGCCAGTTTTATAGATTTTGTATTCTCTTTTTGTATCATACAATGAAGCTTTGGAATTTCAAGTTCCATGGCAGCGTAAGCAATGATCGCCTGACAGGCTTCAAACGCATATCCCTGTCTCTGATACTTCGTCCTCACTGCATATCCGAGTTCAAACTCCCCTTCCAGTTTTTCACTATGTTCGATCCCTGCTCGACCAACCAGTTCCCCGGTCTCTTTCTCAAATACAAGCCACATTCCGTATCCGTAGAACCGGTACATATTTTCAATATAAGCTTTCTGGTATTCTCTCTCTTCTTCATAACCATACAAAGCTTCCATATAGTCCGTCATTCCCGCTTCCTGGTACATGTCATATAAAGCATCCAGATCCTGCATTGAAAATTCTCTTATAATACACCGCTTTGTCTCTGTGATCGTCCACGGAATATGAAAATGTCTTTCGTAGATTCTTAGGAAAAATCCCGGATCGATCTCTTCAAATCCCTCCACAACCATATCTGCTTTTAAAAAGCATCCGCTATGCGGTGGCTGATAACCGATCGCAGTCACATTCTTCTCTGCAGCCAGAGTAAGAATTCTCTGCTCAGATGAAATAACGATCCATGGATCTGTATCTGTTTCTTCCAGTCGTTCCAGCCGGTTTTTTAATTCCCCACCTTCGGGAAATATCAGTTTCACGGAACTGCTTTCTTTGCAGCAATTCTCTAGCAGACGGTTCTTTTCCTCTTTTGGAATATTTTCTGCCCATATTTCCAGATTCATTCGTTCTTCCCTTTACATCAAGAAGCTGCCGCACCGGATGAATTGTCCGGTACGTCAGCTTCTAATTAATATGCAATATTTACGTCAACGTTTCCTTTAATTCCAGGAACACTTCCCTTGGATGAATACTGCCACATATTATATTTTCCTTTGTAGGTACAGGTTGTATTATACTGTGCAACCCAGATAAAGTAGCTGCTGAATGCTGATGCATCGATCTTGTTGTTATACCAGCTCTTGCTTGCATAAACACCGGCTTTTCTTCCGCCGTTCGCAACTGTCTTACAGAATGCCGATACACAGGCTGTTCTTGTTGCTTTATCTAATCCGTTCGCACGTGCCCCACCGCTTCCGTTCTCTGTATCAACGAAAATCGGATAAGCAAGATTATATCCGGAGCATAAGCTTAATGCCATACTGGCTTCCTCAACCGCCTCTGCCTCTGTCACTGCCTGTGTGAAGAAGTAGACACCGACATTGATTCCGGCTGCTGTCGCTCCCTGGATATTCTTCTTGAAGCAGGAGTCCTCTACAAGTACGCCTGACTTCGATCCACGGTATCCAACACGGATAATTGCAAAATTGATTCCGGCTGCCTTTACGGATGACCAGTCAATATTACCCTGATGACTGGATACATCAATACCATTTTTACCGGATCCCTGCTGTAATGATCCATCACTGCCAAATGTATAAGTGATACCACTGATCACCTGGCTTCCGGTTACTCTCTGATGGTTGGAATTGTAATAATATACCTTTCCGTCAATCGTCTGCCATCCTGTGTACTGTGGTTCTGTATAATAAGTAGCACCCTCTTTGTAATCTGCCAATGTTGCAGGTGTCTTACATTCAGAATCCTTGTATAATCCTCTTCCGGATTTGTCCTTCAACTGTGTTGTTGAGTTTCCGGAATAGTCCTTTACCGTTACGGTACAGGTGATCTTCTTATCATTGGCTGTTTTTTGTGTATCACCCGGTGTTGTTAAATAAGTGATCGTTGCTGTTACTGTAGCACTTCCCTTACCAGCTGCTGTGATCGTGCATCCGGTTCTTGCACCGTTTGTGACTTTCACGATCTTCTCATCACTGCTGCTCCAGCTGATCTCTTTGATGATACTGCCTTCATCTGTAATGCTTGCTGCAAGTGCCAGTGTATTGGCATTGTTGATCGCACTGTTGTAAAGAGTTGCTGTCTGTGGAATCGATACCGACGCTTTTGCTGCTGCCACTTTTGTCTTCCAGTAGAGATGGATTTCCTTCTGCGGTTTATCCACTGTAGCAGTTGCTTCTGCCGGCTCAGCTTTGTCAAATGTATATTTTTCCGCATATTTACTGTAAGAATCTGCCTCGGAAGCCTTGAATACAGTCTGGGTTTCTTTCAGATCTTTTCTGTCTTTATTTTCTCTTTCAACTTCTTTTCCATCCACATAGAAAATATAGGTACACTGGTATGTATATTTCTTTTCCGGCTGTTCTGTACCTTCCGGCTTTTTATCTTCACCTGTTCCGGTACTTCCATTGCCATCACCTTTATTCTCAGTGGAAGGTGTACTCGTACCGCCTTCTGTAGTTCCGCCACCAGTTCCTCCGGTTGATTCACTGCCCGTTCCTCCGGTTGTTCCACCGCCGGTTCCTCCGGTTGTTCCGTTGCTATTTCCTCCGGTCTCTCCGTTACCCTGATTTCCCGTTGATGGTGTCCCTGTCTCTGTTGATTTCGTTCCTTCGGATGGCTGAGTGATCTCATTACTGCTTGCACGGTAACTGATGTTCTTTGCAACTGCAGTGCCGGATGCCTGTGCAATATCAACCTTGCTTGTTCCTCCGACTTCTGCCTTCGGGAAATTAGAAGTATCTACATCACCGGATCCAACCTTGGTCGGTGTACATGTACTGTCAAGTGTCTCAACGGTGTCCTTGACTACAGCCTCTACTTCGACGTTATTCGTCTCCGCATCCTCTGCCGGTGCAACCTCGGCCTCTGTCTTGATCTCATCCTTGACTGCAACTTCCTTATATTCGATCTTATCCTTGACTGTGACAGAGTATTCATTCTCCTTGGATACGAATCCTTCGATCTCATTCAAAGATACTTTGTACTTTCCGGCTTCAATACTCTTAATATAGATAATACCGTCCTTGTCTGTATCCGAATAGGTAGTTGCCTTCGCATTCTTCTTGTCGGCCTTCACTGAGATCTCGAATGGCTGTCCCTTTACATTCTTGGATGCCTTGTCCTGGATCTTGATCTTTAAATCCTTCTCAATGGAACTTCCGACCAGATTTACTGTCTCCGGTTCAGCTGCTACTTCCGTAGCCTCTGTCACCTCTTCAACTTCTGTCACAAGTTCCTCTGTCGGTTCTTCTGCCTCTGTCTCTATGATTACATCTGCAACAATTGCTGCCGGTTCCGGCTGGTGGAAATGGTCATACAGGAAATATCCTCCTGTTCCGACTCCTCCGACAGCTGTCACTGTCACAACTCCTGCAATGATCGCCTGTGTCCTCGTCAGTCCCTGGATGGCCGCCGCAATTCCTTTGGCTTTCGTTCCGATCCCCTGGACGAATTCTATAAAACTCATTCTCGTATTCCTCCTCATCATTTTTTTATTATACTATCTTTATAAATTATGTAAATATGTGAATTTATTATTTTTTTCTGAAGAGAATATGCCTCATTCGGCACTTTCACACACCCTCACAGTCAAATGCCGGTATAAAACTTTCCTCCGCAGTATCCCCTTCCTGGATGAATCCATTCTCGATCCCGATCTCTATCGCATAATCCACAAGCTCTTCATACTCTTCCTCTGTGATCCTGCGATTTAATTCCGGATACTTTTCCAGATTGGAAAGCGGTGTAAACTGGTTCATAATGCTAATATATATCGTATCCCCATAGGTTTCATGAAGATATTTTAAAACTGACTTTGAATCCTCCATACATCCGGGTAATGTCAGATGACGCACGATCGTTCCTCTTTTTATAAGACCATCCTCATCTTCCTGAAAAAAAGATGCCTTCCCGGTCTGCCTGACCATCTCTGCAACCGCAGCCTTTGCCACTTTCGCGTAATCCGGTGCATGCGAATATCTCGCACTCAATCCGGAATCCATATATTTAAAATCCGGCAGGTAAATATCCACATATCCTTCTAACATGCGGATCGTATCCACATTCTCATAGCTGCTCGTATTATAAACAACCGGAAGATAAAGTCCATCTGTCCTCGCCCGATCCAATGCCTTTATAATCTGCGGAACAAAATGTCCGGGTGTGACCAGATTGATGTTATTGGCTCCTTTTTCCTGTAATTCCAGAAAAATTTCTGATAATCTGGAAACCGTGATCTTCTTCCCGGTTGTTCCGTTGGCAATATTCTCATTCTGACAGAACACGCAATGCAATGGACACCCGGAAAAAAACACCGCTCCGGAACCTTCTTCTCCGGAAATGCATGGCTCTTCCCAATAATGAAGTGCTGCCCTTGCAACCTTTAATTCTTCCGTCTGACCACAGACTCCCAACTGGCCTGATGCTCTGTCTGCTCCACATTTCCGTGGACATAAATTACAATTCACGTTCTACCTCTTGCTAAGAAAGCTATTTTCCGCTATGATAAAGCAGATGAGTAATCAACTTTCTATTTTCCACAGTATTATGCGATCTTAAGATCGCAGCATTTCTTATTATAACAGATACCTGGGAAATAAATACTATTTTTAACGAAAGTTAAACAAATTTTAAGGAGTTAGTTATGAACACAAAAAATGTAATGGTCGCACAGTCCGGTGGACCAACTGTTGCTATTAACGCAAGCCTTTCCGGTGTGATCCGCGGGGTGATGGAATCTGACAGTTATGATACCGTCTATGGTGCTGTCAATGGCATTCTCGGTATCCTGAACAATGAATTTATCAATCTGACTGATATGATGCAGGGGCATCCGGAATATCTCGACCGTCTTGAGACAACACCGGCAATGTACTTAGGTTCCTGCCGTCACAAGCTGCCGGATTATCTTGATGATGACTCTTCCTATGTGTTTATTTTCAAGCAGTTTGAACTTTACAATGTCGGAGCATTCTTCTATATCGGAGGAAATGATTCCATGGACACTGTTTTAAAATTATCCGATTACGGAAAACGGATCGGCAGTGATGTCCGCATTATCGGTATTCCGAAAACAATCGATAACGATCTTTGTGAGACAGATCATACACCTGGATTTGGTTCTGCTGCAAAATATATCGCATCTTCTATTTTAGAGATCGCACACGACACTTTTATCTATGCTGTTAAGAGTGTAACAATTGTAGAGATCATGGGACGCGATGCCGGATGGCTGACAGCTGCTGCAGCACTTGCCCGCAACGAATACAACACCGCACCGCATCTTATTTACCTTCCGGAGGTTCCTTTTGACAAAGAAGACTTCCTTCTGGATGTAAAACGTCTTCTTTTCGAACGCAACAATGTTATTATCGCCGTTTCTGAAGGAATCCGCGATGCATCCGGCAATTACATCAGCGCATCTGAGAAATCTGTCGATACATTCGGTCACAGCCAGTTAAGCGGTGCCGGAAAAGCTTTGGAATTCCTGATCAAGGAAAAGTTAGGCGTCAAAGTACGTTCTGTTGAAGTCAACGTATTACAGCGTTGTGCTGCACATCTTGCTTCACAGACTGACCTTTCCGAATCTGTTTCACTCGGAAAAAAAGCTGTCGCACTTTCCGAAGAAGGCGTAACAGCTTCCATGGTTACGATGAACCGTGTTTCCAATGATCCATATACGATCGAATATGGCTATGCCGAAATCCGCAATATTGCAAATGAAGCAAAAACTGTTCCATTAGAATGGATCAACGATGCAGGCAACAATGTCACTGACGAACTGATCAGCTACCTGACTCCACTGATCCAGGGTGAATCCAAAGTTCACTACGAAAATGGTCTGCCGGTCTACATGAACGTAAGCCACCTGACCAAGCATCAATAAGAATCACATTTTCTATAAATTTTATAACACGAACCGGTGTGGGCATCCTCTCAGTCCTGGCAGTTGGATACCTGCTTGTCCGGGAAAATACTCGAATTATGGGATTTATCAGTCCTGCTTTTTGTCTTTTATGATCATTCCCGTTCGTTCAGAGATGGACAGCCTCACCCTACGTGTTCGTTTATCACAAACGCTTCGCGAGTACATCGTGCAATCGTTAATGCCGCCATTCAGACAGTTGGGCGGACCAAAAATATTTTTAACGCAGTGGTTTTATTTTTGGTCCGCAATTACCAATGTCGATGGCGGCATTTACAATTGCTAGAAGTACGAGTAGCGTTTGTGATAAACGGACACGTAGGGTGAGGCTGTTCATCTTTGACCGGACGGAAAACTTAAGATAAAAAGCAGGACTGATAAATCCACACAATTCTCGCAAGTTTTCCCAGGCAAGCAGGTATCCAACTGCCAGGGCTGAGAGGATGTCTACACCGGTTCGTTCTTATAATTTATAGAAAATGTGATTCTTATCTTAGCTATTGTATGGTTTCGATGAATTTTCCTATCTCGACCCAGGCTTTGCGGGATTCCGGCAGCATTTTGGCTGCCATCTGGAATACATGGAACATGCCATCATAGATGCTGAGTCTTACTTTCACTCCCTGATGTCTTGCCTTTGCTGCAACATCCACGGAATCACTTAACAGCATCTCATAGGATCCAACCTGGATGAGCATCGGCGGAAATCCGCGAAAATCTCCATATAATGGGGAAATATAGCAGTCCATCGGATCATGATCTCCGACATAGTCTTTGTTGTAGATCAGACTGTCTCTTGTATTTCCAAAAAGCGGATCCTTTTCATAATTCGTGTCATAAGATTCTCCGCTTGCCAGAAGATCTGTCCACGGTGACATAGCCACGATCCCGCATGGAAGCGGAATGTCATGCTTCTTCAGATAATGGCACAGTGCCATTGCAAGTCCTCCGCCAGCCGAATCTCCGGCTACGATGATGTCTTCCCCATACCAGCCTTTTTCCAGAAGCCATTTGTATGCACAAACTGCGTCTTCCAGTGCTGCCGGGTATGGATTCTCCGGAGCAACACGATAATCGATCGTGAGAACGCTCATTCCTTTGCTCACTTCGTTGTAAAGGCCTGCGAACATCCGGTAGGCATTACGCATCGCGCCGATATATCCGCCACCATGCAGCTGGAGAATAACTTTATCCTCATTGGGATTTTCCTTCAGCTCCAGCCATTCCATTTTGAATTTTTCCATTTCGATCACAGTCAGATTAAAAATGTCCGGGCATTTCCATGGTGGTTCGACCATATTTTTGCGTGCTTCACCGCTTTTGATCTTGCGTCCGATCAGATTATCGTTCGTGAAATGTGCGATCATATCCCGCATGACTCTTCCGGTGATACTCGCTTCACTTTCTGATTTTCCCATTTCATGTTTTAACTTTAATCTTCTTATCATACTAACTCCTGAATGATATTTATCTTATGTGAAATCTCCTCTTTAATTCCACTCTCGCTCTCCGGTCTCCTATGATCAGTGTTCCGAGGAACAAAAATACAGAAGTGCCGAGTGCAATAAGTGCCAGATATGGCACATAAATGATCCCGACCCAATATAATATGATCGTTACAAAGCTGCACAGGATCATAAAGAGCTGCCACATGATATAACTCTGCCAGTTCCTGCGGTTAAAGATCATAAGGATCAATATCACTGCATCAACCGCAATGATCGCAGCCGGGAATACATATCTTACGGACCAGCCCTTGTAGCCACTGGCAAAATCTATTGCGATCAGACAAAGGATCGCGATCATCGTCAGCACGATCGTTTTTTCTATATATCCTGTCTTACCAAGGATTGCAAAACGAACTACCAGATATCCGTAAAACAGGATCAATCCGGTCACAAGACTCCAGGCTGTTTCAAAATCTCCATAATAATTCACTGCGACAAGAACTGCTTCTACCACGATTGCAACAAACAGATAAATCCTTGATAAAAGCATCATTCTTCTCGCCCGGACTTTTACATCCGGATACATGTTCTCCATGTCAACGGTATGTTCCAGTACAGAACCGCAAAGCGGGCATCTGTCTGTCTCGTCTAAAATTTCTATATTGCACTGTCTGCATCTGCTCATTCTAATTCACCTGTTCTTCCTGTTAATCCAATGTCACACCGTTTGTGTCCAGTTCGACCTCTACTCCGTCTGCCGCCAGCTTACGGAAAAATCCTCTCTGTACCGAAACATCCTTAAGATCAAAGCTGAATGAAAATACCAGCGTATTGCCATAGGAACAGATGGTTCCTTTCTGATGCTGCCCTTTGGACATGGCAAGAAAGGCATGGAACATTTCCACGTAAGGACGATAGGCTTCATCGACTGTGATATTTCCGATATTTGTGATCGTTGTCGTGTTCGCAAGCGCGGATTTTGTATAAACCATCTTCATTGCGATATTCTTAAGGAACAGCGGTACTGCTCTTGCGATCAGAAGCTTTTCATTGGACACATTATAAGAAAACAGCTTTTCCAAGTGCTCCCTGTTGATCTGGCTTCTCAGATGATCCCTCACAATCGTAAGAACCTCCTGAAATGTATAAATATCCTGGGTTGGATGGAATTCTGCGGATACCATGACAAAAAAGTTCTTTGTCGTGATGGAATTAAAATATGGTCGCAGATTGACCGGAACAGCCACACGGATCGGCTTCTCCGAAGGCATTCCTTTCATGCATTCTGTGTATACACTCCAGATATAGACAGATACCAGGTATTCGTTAATGCTGCATCCGTATTTATGACAGACATCCTTTAACTGCCCTATCTCCATATATCCATGCATGACACCGAATTCTCCGGGTCTTAGCTTCTCACCCTTTAACAGATATGCTTTCTTTGTCTGATAGCCCTTTGCGGAACTCTTCTTGTAATTCTTAAGAAAACTGTCTTCTCTGTTCAAAGATGTTCCGCTGTTCAAAGAATCCCCGACCTGCTCTCTTAATTCCGGATGAGCCAGACGAAGATACTGATATGTCAGCTCTTTTAAGAAATTAATGCCGCCCATTCCGTCTGTCAGGACATGGAATACCTCCAGATTGATCCTGTATTTGTAATAAGTTACCCGGAACATATAGTTATGGTTCTTATTCTGCTGGATATATCTGCATGGGAACGCATTCTCCTGGCGCACTCTTGGTGCAGGCTTTCCATTCTCTTCAAAATAATACCAGAAAACTCCCATACGCAGTCTTAAATTAAAACCATCTATCTTCGGAAGTACGATATTTAATGCTTCCTGTAAAATATCCCTGTCAACAAGTTCCTTCAAGGTTACACTGATCCTGTAAACATTGCTCATGTTCTCCCCCGCGATCACAGGGAAAAGATGAGCTGTATTATCCAGCCTGTCCCAGCGGATCTCCTTATAAACTCTGCGTTCTTTTTTCTTCGGGGACACTTCCCCTGCTATGATCTCTTCATTTTCTGAAGCTGTTTCTCGTTTTTTCATTCTTTCTCCTTGTCACCATATGTGGTGATTCTGCCGCAGTTTTCGTTTCCTTTCCCGCAGCATATTTTATTATAAAGGAAACATGGACAAATTACAATCCAACAGCAAAATTGCTTGCATTTTCCGATTTGTTTTTTTAAAATGGAGTAACAGTCACTGGTATGACCAGTACCTGAATATACAGATAAGGGATTTGTTTATGGAATTTAAGAAATTAAGTGCTCCTTCCCTGAAGGAACTTTTCATTACAGAACTTCAGAATATGATACTCTCCGGAAAGTTAGAAATCGGAGAGAAGCTGCCGCCGGAACGCGAGCTTGCAGAATCTATGCATGTCTCCCGTGCTGTGATCAATGCCGGGATCTCAGAACTTGAGAAAAAAGGCTTTCTCGTAGTACGTCCACGCATCGGAACCTTTGTTGCAGATTACCACAAATACGGCACACTCGACACGCTTGTCGCAATTATGAATTACAATGGCGGAATCCTCCGCAAACAGGAAGTACGATCCATCCTTGAAGTACGGATCATGTTCATGACTGTTGCCTGTGAATATGTCTGCAGGAATGCAACAACCGAGGACATCACAGGACTTTCCTCTTATATCCAGGCTCTCTCCGGCACCAGTGATCCGGATGTGACTGCCTCACTGATGTTCGATTTCAGCCATGAGATCGCCTGCATAAGCGGCAACACACTGCTTCCGCTGTTTTTCATCTCTTTCAAGGATCTTGTGATCCGCCTGTGGGTTCGTTATGGGCAGAAGTACGGAACCGAAGATTTATGTCACAGTGCAAAGAAAATATATGACTGCCTTCTCAACAGAGACAGCGAAGCCGCTGCACAGTTTATCCGTACTTCCACCATGGAAAGTATTAACGGCAGCAGAAAGATCTACTATGCCGAATAATTTCCAGACACACAAAAGCCAGGGCTTATATAAAAGCTCCGGCTTTTTGAATTCTATGCCTGTGAAGATGTATTTACAAACTGGCTTTCGTACAGATTTGCATAAAAGCCCTTCTTTTCAAGCAGTTCTTCATGCGTGCCCTTCTCAATGATGCTTCCGTCTTTCATAACAAGGATCACATCCGCTTCCCGGATCGTTGAAAGACGGTGGGCTACGATAAAGCTGGTCCGTCCTTCCATCATTCTTGCAAATGCTTTCTGGATCTTAATCTCTGTTCTTGTATCGATCGAGGAAGTTGCCTCATCTAAAATAAGCATTGGTGGAAGACACAGCATAACTCTTGTGATACACAATAACTGCTTCTGACCCTGGGAAAGATTTCCTCCGTCTTCCGCTATTACGGTATCGTATCCTTTCGGAAGTCGTTTGATAAAGCTGTGGGCATGTGATGCCTTCGCCGCCTCGATGACTTCTTCCTCTGTGGCAAACGGTTTTCCCATTACAATATTATCTCGGATCGTTCCGCTTCGAAGCCAGGTCTCCTGTAATACCATTCCATAATTATTGCGGAGACTCTTTCTTGTCATCTCTTTTACCGGGATTCCACTGACCTTGATCGTTCCTTCCCTTACATCATAAAACCGCATCAGAAGATTGATGAGTGTTGTTTTACCACATCCGGTCGGTCCGACAATGGCTACACGCTGTCCCGGTTTTACGGAAAGGTTAAAGTCTTCGATCAGCTTCTGTTCCGGAGTATAGGAGAAAGAAACATTGCAAAGCTCTACACGTCCATCTGCTTTTTCAAGAGAGACTGCATCCGGTGCATCCGGGATCTCTGAAGGCTCTTCCATCAACTCAAACACTCTTCCGGCACAGGCAAGTGCATTCTGAAGCTCTGTCACTACACCGGAGATCTCATTGAATGGTTTTGTGTACTGATTGGCATAACTAAGCAGTGCAGAAAGCTGTCCGACCGAAATTCCTCCGGCGATCGCTGTAAATGCTCCGACGACTCCGACCACAGCATATACAAGGCTGTTTACAAAACGGGTTGCCGGATTTGTGATGCTTGAGAAAAAGATTGCCCGGAGCGAACATTTCTGTAATCTTCCATTGATCTCATCAAACTTCTCCAGTGCCTCATCCTCATGAGAGAAAGCCTGTACTACTTTCTGATTGCCGATCATCTCTTCGATCAGTGCGGTCTGTTCCCCTCTTGTCTCAGACTGTAATTTGAACATGGAGAATGTTTTTTTTGCGATAAAGCTTGCTACAAGAAGTGAAACCGGAGTGATCACAACCACTGCAGCTGTGATCTTCACACTGATTGTCAGCATGAATACGAGGGTTCCTAAAATTGTGACGATTCCTGTAAAAAACTGGGTAAATCCCATCAGAAGTCCGTCTGCAAACTGGTCGACATCCGCGATCACTCTGCTTACGATCTCACCGTAGGAATGACTGTCAATGTATTTTAACGGAAGCTTTTCAATTTTTTCAAAGGCCTCCTTACGGATATCACGAATGATATTATAGGTGATCTTGTTATTGCACGCATTCATGATCCACTGTGCGGCTGCTGTCACTATGATAACAACTGCCATTCTTTTTAAAATTGCAAAAATCCCTGCAAAATCTACCAGACCTTTTTCAATGATCAGATCGACTGCACGTCCGGTAAGGATTGGGAGATACAGTGTCAATGCCACTGTGATGCCCGCAAGGATCACCGACATTCCAAGATATCCCCAATATCTTCTGATATAATTCATTACTTTTCTGAGGGTTGATCTCTGTCTGCTGTTTACAATGTTCTTCATCTATCTCCCCTCCTTTTCCGTTTTTGGAAACTGTGAATAGTAAATCTCCTGATATACCTCACACTGTTTTAAAAGCTCCTCATGTGTTCCCATTCCAACGATCTTTCCATCATCCAGTACGATGATCTTGTCAGCATACATAATTGATGCTGCCCTCTGGGAAACGATGAACACGGTTGCTTTCTCTTCCATGTCACGGATCGCCATGCGTAACTTTGCATCCGTTGCAAAATCCAGTGCCGATGCACTGTCATCCAGGATCAAAATCTCCGGTTTCTTTACCACTGCCCTTGCGATCGTCATACGCTGTCTCTGTCCGCCGGAAAGATTCTTGCCGCCCTGCTCGATCATGAAATCAAGGCCGCCTTCTTTCTTATCCACGAACTCCTTCGCCTGTGCGATCGTAAGTGCCTGCATCAGCTCTTCATCGGTTGCATTTTCATTGCCCCAGAGCAGGTTCTCACGGATCGTTCCTTTAAAAAGGACTGCTTTCTGTAATACCATGCCAATCCTTGAACGAAGCTCTTCCAGTGTATAGTCTCTGACATCCACACCATTTACTTTCACGCTGCCTTTGGTCGCATCATAAAAACGCGGGATCATATTGACAACGGATGATTTTCCGGAACCGGTACCACCGATGATGCCGACTGTCTCACCTTTTTGTACTACAAAATCAATGTCTGTCAGGGATTCTTCCCCCGCACCGGCATAAGTAAGGGAAACATGTGAAAACTCCGCGGCCGGAACTCCCTCTTTATCCTTCTCTACGCTTACAGCCGCCTTAGGATCCAGAACCGATGACTGTATCTCAAATACAGACTGGATACGGTTTCCGCAGGCAATTGATTTATTAATATTGATAATAAGATTGGCAAGTTTGATAAGTTCCACAAGGATCTGAGACATATAATTCACCAGTGCCACAACCTGTCCCTGTGTAATATAACCGCTGTTCACGCGGATCGCTCCGGTCCATATCAGAACAACGATCGCACCGTTAATGATCACATAGGTCAGCGGATTCATCAGTGCAGAAATCTTACCTACAAAAAGCTGAATCCTTGTAAGTGCATCATTGCTCTCATTAAAATTCTCTGTCTCGTCAGCCTCTTTGTTAAATGCACGGATCACCCTGCTTCCTGTCAGGTTCTCTCTTGTGATTCCAAGTACCTTATCTAATGCTGCCTGTACTTTCTTATAAAGAGGAATGCTCACAATCATAACCCCAAAGACGATCACCGACAGCAATGGAATAGTCACTACAAAAATAAGTGCTGCCTTAAAGTCGATCGTAAACGCCATGATCATTGCACCGAATACGATAAACGGAGAACGCAAGAACAGACGTAAGACCAGGTTGACTCCGTTCTGTGTCTGATTCACATCGCTTGTCATCCTTGTGATCAGTGTAGATGTACCGACGGTATCCATCTCGGAAAAGGATAACGTCTGAATATGTTCAAATAAAGCATGTCTTAGCTTCGTGGAAAAACCAACTGCGGCCTTTGCTGCAAAGTACTGTGCTGTGATCGAACAGGTAAGTCCTATGACTGCCAGCAGAAAAAGAATCATACACATCTTCATAATGTATGGTTTGTCACTGTTGGCAACACCATTATCAATGATCGCTGCCATAACAAGCGGAACGATCAGCTCGAACGATGCTTCCAGTAATTTAAAAAGAGGGCCTAAAATCGTTTCTTTCTCATAACCCTTTAAGTATACTAATAATTTTCTCATCCCTGTGAGATCCTTTCCCGAATACTATGCTCTGGAAAAAGCATATATTTCCGTTACTGTTTCATGTCTTTCATCTTCTGTAATCCGAAGATCACGATTCCGCCGATAATAAAAAACAGAATACTGAAATCATGGATTTCCATTGCCGGCTGTGCAACTTCCAGTGTTGTCGGTCCCATGATCACTGCATAGATCGATCCTAACATCATTCCGATGATCAGATAAATCGTCTGTGCACGGAAATTGTCCAGTGCCTTCCGGATCAGCTTCACAATGCTGACTGCCCCGACCAGAACACCGCATCCAAAAAGAACTACCGTAAAAAAGCTTTCAAAATGTAAATGTAAAAATTCTTTGATCGCTGTAATGATCGGAAGATATAGTCCAAGGATCAGAAGAATGGTTGATCCTGAAATTCCCGGGAGAACCATGGCAGAGATTGCGATCATTCCTGCAAAGAATACAAAGATCGCAAGTCCCGGTGTCAGATGATCCAGATTGACACCGCTTCCCTCTCCGGATACCGGATTAAAATAAGTGATTGCACTTACAACTGCCGCACCGACAAGGATAAAAGGAATCGCTGCTTTCTTCGCCAGCAGGCATTCTTTTTCTTCCTTCACTACGATCGGTATTGCAAAGATAATAAATCCGATGAACAATGAGCTGATCGCATAAATATGGGATTCAAACACACTTGTTAAAATTAAAACTGCCAGAACAAAGCCACATACCCAGCCGATTCCAAGCTTGATCAAAAACAGGATGGCTGCCTTACGTTCTGCCTTTGTTCCGGAGATAAGATCATCGATCGAATCGATAAACTGATCATAAAATCCAAGTAAAAACGCAATCGTTCCTCCGGATACTCCCGGGACACTGTCTGCCAGAGCCATACAGAAGCCTCTGATAAATTGTATTACGTACATATTCTACCTCTTTTTCTTTCTTAAAACATTGTATGCTGCCTTTGATTTCCTATACAGCACTTCTCCTATTATATCGTTCCTTTATCCGGTTTGTCTATTGCTATTTTTCACAACGATATGAGGCGACAGGGGACAATTTTTTCAAAAGATCAGAGGCCTTCTGATCTCCCCTTGCATTGTCAAAGGAGAAACCAGAAGGCCTCTTTCTAAACTTCAACTATAAAATTACATTTCTTTTCTTCTTCTGCGTAATCCTGCTGTAAGAGCAAAGCATCCGAACAGTATCAGAATTCCGGAAACTGCCGGTATCTTACTGTCACCGGTTGCTGCACTCTTAGCTTCTACAGAAGTGTTGTCTTCTGCTGCTTTTACTGCTTCATCAGCAGGTGCGGCTGCTTCCGCTTTCTTTGCATCTGCTATGGAAACATTTCCTGCCGGGCTTGTTGTACTTCCGGCAGCTGTGCCGCTTCCACTTCCGGTGCTTCCTGTTCCTGTGCTGCTTCCTGTTCCTGCACTGCTCTCAATTTTGTTCCAGGAAAGAGCAATCGGAGACAGGCTGTGTAAGGTCATCGAAATGCCATCTTCTTTCAGTGTAAGCTCCGGTGTCTCAACATCACCAGCATAATGCATTACACCGTTGCTGTCCGTATAATCATCTGCCAGCATATGAATTGCGAGGAATTTATAATCTGCCCGGTTGGTGGATGCCGGATATGGCAGTGTCACGTTCACTCCGCCTGCCGGGAAGTTCGCTGCATCTGCTCTTGTCCAGTTCACACCATCTATTGTATGGAGTAAAACGACATCATAAACTTCAATGTTCTCTTTTACCGGTGCTTTTCCGTCTATTTTCGCATTCAGAACAATATTCTGCAGAGCGTGAACGATTTTTTCCGGTGTATCCAGGTTTGGATTCTGGGCAAGCTTTCGTGTTACCTCTACTTTACCCTTGTCTCCTGTGATGAGACTGTAATTGCTTCCAAGCTCAGGCTGTACTTCCATCTGCTTCGTCTTCTCAATCGTTCCTTTCAGTACAAAGGAATCCGATGCCGGGAGCTGATAGTTTTCATTGGTCAGTTTCTTGCCTGCCACTGTAACCGTAACTTCTTTATCGGTTCCTGCTTTCGCATCTGCAAAAACTGCTGTCAGTCCGGTATAGGAGAATCCAATGTCATCTCCGTCTGCCACTCCGGAAAGCTTCAATGTTCCACCGAGATTTGCGGTATTGCTTCCATCCTCCATCTTATTTAAGACATTGACTGAAGCTGTATCCCATGAAAGTATTTTTTTATCTACGTGTACTTTCACTTTTGCTGTAACCGATTCATAATTTACGGAATCATCCGGTACGAATGTGATCTCATATTCCGTAATACCGCTGTCTTTTATTTGCGGTCTGATTTCTTTACTGCTCCAGTCGAATTTACCGGAAACAGATGCCACACCACCTGTCAAACTGCTGTTGCCAAGGCTCTGTCCATATACCAGGCCTCCTGCTGTCGGAAGGGTTGTGATCGACGGTGTTGCTTTTTCCACAGTTACTTTTACTTTGGTATTGACACTGTTGTAATTTGCAGTGTCTGCCGGTGTATAGATCACATCATATTCGCTTCTGTCAGCTGTCGGTACAATGTTACTACCATCCACAAAACTAAAGCTTCCGCCTGTCAGTGCTGTATGTTTGATCTGTTCCTCTGCTTTTCCTCCTGTCAGTGTCAGATCAGAAAGCTTTTTGCCCGGATCATATGTAACTGTGCCTGTCACTGTCGGAGCTTCGGTAATGACAGGATCTGCTTTTACTACAGTAATCGGTGTGCTGCCTTTCATCGTCTTATATTCTTTGCTGTCCGGAACGAACTGCCACTCTGCTGATGTTACACTAACAGCCGGTTTCATTTCCGGATTCAACCATGTCAGTTTACCGGTTACTGTTTTTGCACTTTCTCCTGTTCCATCTGTGAAGGTTCCATTTAAAGGAAGTTCATTTAAAGCCTGTCCGTAGATCAGTTCTTTGTTTCCATCGACTGCCACACTGCCATTCAGATTCTTTGTATCTGCAATCTGAACATTAAGTACGTATGTGGTATCCTTGTAGTTAAACATCGTAACAGTTACTGTAATCTGTGCTTTTTTTCCTTTATCGCTGCCTGTGAGAGGTTTCACTTCGTATTTTAAAGTTGTGTCTCCTTCCATCGTTGCAGTCAGTATAGAAGATTCCCCTGTAACAGCTACGGTTCCTTTGCAGAATCCTGCATCATCCGGGAAACTCATCTTCTCTGCCAGATCGATACTTACTTCTCCGTCTGTTCCAACCGTGTATACATAATCTTTTGTTTCTGACACAGTATCGATTGCAGCTGCCTTTGTAATAGAAAATGCTCCCGTTCCACCTTCAAACGTTACTTCATAGTTCGGATTGGAAGATGTTCCCTTAATAGTATAAGTTCCTACCTCGGATTCCTTTTCTGCGTCTGTTGTGAGAGTGATCCCAAGATTATCCCCTGCTATAACATCCTGATAGCTTCCGCTTGCTGCCACAGTTGTATAGGTAAATGCCGGATTCTCTTCTTTATATGATTTTGTAGCCGGATTTATCCTTACTCTTACCGGGCGTTTACTGATCTCCGGACGGATCGCTTCTACTGTAACAGATGCATAGCTGTCGTCTTTCGGAATAAAGGTTAGTGTACATGTATCTGTGGTTTCTACAGGAAGCAGTTTATCTAATGCATGATTCGTACAATCAGTGATGCTCCAGGTTCCGTCAATAACTATCGCACTTGCTTTCACCTCACCTCCGGTGATCGTAAGAGCTTTTACCGCTTTTCCATACATACCGGAAACAGTAGGTTTTACTGTCACAACCGGTACACGCTTCTTGGTTGTTACTGCCATGCTACATTCAACATCTGATGTATTTGGTTCAGGTGTTTCTATTAATGCGCTGATATTATAAACCTCATCCTGTGCTACTACATATACGATATATGAGCTATTTGGTGCTAATCCTGTGACTGTTGTTGTAATCACAGCCTTACCTGCTTCTGTCAGAATACCTGTCTTACCTATGCCTGCCAGATTCTGGTTTGCTTTTGCAGCATTTATGATGTCTTCAGCAATTGGTAATGTTTCACCTGATTTTTTTACCAAATAATAATAGGTTCCGACTTCATTCACTTCAAAGCTTACTGTAAACTCTGTATCTTTCAGTGATGCATCATTCAAAACAGTGACGTCTGATACAATCGGTGCAATTGTATCGATGATCAGTCCTTCTGAACTAATATAGCAGATATTTCCTGCTTTATCCGTAATCTTGGCATAGACGATCTGGTTTTTATTTTTTGCCAATGATGGCCTGCTGCTATTATTATATGGAATAAATGCTTTTTCTTCCAATACATCTGCCGTCAGCTGCTTTTCTGAGATGAGATACTCAATTTTTTCTACGCCACTGGAAATGCCCTTTTCTTTTACATCCTCTCCGGTGATCGTAATAACCGATGAATCTACTTTATAGCGGCCAAATGTTATTGTCTCGAGCAATTTCTGCCATGTCTTAGCCCCGATCTGAATCGTTCCGGTTGGCAGAGTTTTGTCAAAGTTGACTGTTACATCTTTCGTGTATGTCTCGTTTGTTGTTGTGTCTCTGAAATATAATGTCTTTGTTATCTTTCCATCATTCTCACTGTTGAATGAATATGTAGGAGAATAAGTTCCTTCTAATGCGTCACTGATCTCATAATCAGGTCCATTTGTTCCAATCTGTACCGGGGAACTGTAATATGCTGCTTTTGCAGTTTCCTCTGTACTTCCATTGTAAGAAATCGTACCTGCAAAATCACCTACTGCAATCGTAAAGTTTGTTACAATCTGTCCGGTATAATTTCCCTTACCTGCTATTGTAACAGTTGCTTTACCTACATTTTTATTTTCTGTATAACTTACTTCATAATCATTTGCTTTTATGAGAGTTGAAGCTTCAAATGAAACAGCCGGTTTGATCTCTGTTCCGGTGTACAGATAATTTGCGTCAGCTGGCTTCTTGTTATCCAATAAGACTTTTGTCTCTAAATCTTTTATATCTGCCGGTTTGATTTCAAATGTGCTGGTTCCACTGACGGTATAATTTCCACCTTCTATATTATTAAGTGTTACCGTTGCATTTCCTGCATTAGTATTATTGCTATATGCAACCGTATACTCTTCTGATGGAATTATTGTAGTTCCATCTTTTACAGCAGTTACAGCCGGTGTTTTTGCTGTTCCGTCATATACTCCTGCAGATGCGATCTCAATTGTAGGATTTGTTACCGTTTTTGGAGCGATTGTAATTGAAGCACTTGCAATGGATACTGAATTATAATTAGTGGTTTCAGGTACATAAAGATCTACATAATAAGTTCCTGCTTCAGTTGGATTCGATGATAAAAGTTTTGGGATTCCCGCTTTTCTTTCATACCATTTAAATTGAATCTGATCATAGTCCACTCCTGCAAGGTTTAACTGATTTGCTGCAGGATTCGCCAATGCTTTGCCATTATAGGTATTCTCAAAAGCGTAAGCTCCTTCTCCTGTTTTAAAGGTGATATCTGCATTTGCTTTCTTAATCTCACCGGTCTTAATAGTTGCTGAATCTCCCCACAGCAAATAATTTTTCGCATCCTCACCGAAGAGATAGATCCCATATGCTGTGACAGTCTTACCTGTTCCTACATCCGCATTATCATAAGAATAACTTGCCGCTGTAGCTGTTACATCATCACCTTCGCACACACCATTCAGTGAAATGCTTAATCCGGTAGCGGCTGTAGTTCCATCATATTCTTTTGATGCGATTCCTTTTATAACCGGGCTAATAGCTTTTGATAGAATTGTAAAAGTTTTCTCAGCAGTTCCTGAATAATCATTCTGTCCGGTTAATGTAATCTTATATTTTCCTGCTTTTTTGATTTCTGATGTCGCCACACCGTCTTTTTTTATAGTGAGCGTATAATTTGCCGGATCAATACTTATATTGACATTATGTTCTTTGCCATTATATGTACTTTCTGCAATATCTGCTTTACCATCAATAGTAATCATATCTGCTGTAACAGGTTTCTGCACCTTTGGTTCATAATTTGAAGATGCGATTTTAAGTTCTTCTGGGCTATATGTACTGATTGTTTCAGTATCATATGCATAGATAACATTCTGCGTATTACCAAAATTTTCAAATTGTGCAGTGTATTTTTTGCCAGGGTCATTTTCTACTGCACCTGCCAGGAAGAGTTTATCCGGATATCCAACGCTGTAAGAATCTGTTGTATTCCCTTCATCACAGTTTGTTACGTCTACTATATAATTGTTACCTCCCAGTGCCACAACATTCCACATATGTGGACCAGCACCGGTTCCGCCACCCATCATTCCGGTCACGATATAACATGTCAGGCCTCCATCCAGATCGCAGAGATACTGGAATGCTTTGGCGTAACCTTCACAGACAACGTTTGTATCTGGATTTTCATCAAACACATAGATCAACTGCCATGGATCTCCATAGCCGCCTGTATTTGCTGCATCATAGTTATAAGAAACCAGATCGCAGATCTCGTCTTTATATCCTTTCAGACGTTCGTAATCGGACTTCCCTTTATATGTGGCTACGATTGCATTTGCTTTTGCTTTTACATTAGCTGCTGCTGTTGCCTTCGCAGAATCTACAACATATGCGTTTGTTGTATCTGATGCTCTGTATGCACCTGCGACAGCAAATTTGATGCTCTCTAATGAATAACTTGTCACTCCACCGGTAATTTTTGAATAGTATCTATAACTCATACCACCTGTAGACGTCTTATCATACCAGTAAAATTCATATGGGCAATCTGACAACAGTGCCTGAAGTACTGCATTTACTCCTTTTTTTAAATCATTTTCACTGGAATATGAATACTGATCCTCTGTCAAAGCGAATACGGTACTTCCACCTTTTTCTGCGATTCCTGAGATTTTTCCCTTCAGATCATCGTACAGCGTCTTCCCTGTATCAGTCAGATGCTCTTTTGCGACCGTGCCATATGTTGCGATTTCATCATCGTATAACACGCTCCATACATATGCATCAAACAACTCTTCATTGCTCGGAAGCTCTTCTAAGATCTCCGGATCGATCTCTGCTGTTTCTGTCTTGATCTGTACTTCTTCTAATGTACCTTTTGCTTCTTTGGCTATTGTTCCTTCTGCATTTGCTGCTTCGCCTGCTTTTTTATCCGCAGGTTTTTCTTCGTCCGCAGGTTTCTCTTCTGTGTCTGCTTCTTCTGTACTTTCCGCAGTCTCTGTTGTTTCTGTGTCTGCTTCCTCTGTACTTTCTACAGTCTCTGTTGTTTCTGTGCCTGCTTCCTCCGTACTTTCCAAATCCGCATCTTCCGCAGATTCTGTTGATTCTTGCTGTTCTTCCGTCGTTCCGGAAGCCGAATCCTGTGCCATTACTTTCCAGATGCTGTTATAGTCTATAACGGAATTCACCATTAAGATTGCCAGCATCACTGCAAGTATCCGCTTTGCCAATGCTTTTCTTTTCATTTGCTCCTCCTCGTTTCTTATTGTACTTACAAATTTCTACATTTGTGCCTGTTGTCTAAATTATAATACTTCCTCCTTCTATTTGCAAAGAAAAGAACAAAAAAGTTGCAAATAGACTGTTTCATGAATGAACGCCCCCCTATTTACAGAAAGGAGCACTTATGGCAGGAAGGACATAAGAAACCCCTTGCCCTTCATTCATGAGAGGCAAGGGGCTAGAAACTAAATTTTATGTACGCTTACTTTTGATGCTTACATAAATTTTAATATAAATGTTTCTTTTTCCGATAGTATGTAACACCGGCAAAACCGGATCCTAATAAAAACAACCATGCTGCCAATACCAAAAGATTATCGTCTTCGCCTGTCTTTGGAGATTTATCTTCTACCGAAGCTGTCTGTTCTGTATTGTTTTGAGGCGTGGTCTGTGGATTTTGATTTGCAGGAGTTTGATTTGCATTCGATACCTTAACATTATTATCCGGCTTCTGGCTTTCACTCTGCTGAATCGTAAACACAGTACTTGCCGAACCATCTGTCCACAGAATTTCCAGACTGTGTGTTCCTGCTGTCAGCGTGTCCAGATAAGAGGACTTCAGCGTAACAATTGTGGATCCGGACTTTGCTTCATAATTCTCTGCTGCGATCTGCACACCATCTACCTTAATTCCGGTAAATTTAGAAAAGTCGCCATTTCCACGAACTGTAAGGCTGTTACCGCTCTGCAGAGCATAGCTGCTTCCTGTTCCTTCTGTGATCGCATAAGGAGTTTCGATTCCTCCCACCGGAATTTCTACTGCTGCTTTTGCGTAACCACAAACTGTACACTGCTCATGCTTGGAACCTTTTTCTTCGGCTGTAGCTTCCTTATCAATTACCCATGTGAAGCTATGTCCTGATAAATTCAATTTTTCACCACATTCGCAAGTGTTCCAGTGATTATCAGCATCTGAATGCCACCCTGTACTGTCTACTGTGTGTTCTGCTGTTTTTGCTATCACAACATCCGCTGCCGCAATCGCATTTGTTCCACCTGCATCACTAAAGCAGCCACCACACTTTGTACATAGCCAATACTCTATATTTCCCTCTGCTAGATGAGTTGCTTCTTTCGCATCAACCTTAGACAGTGTATGTCCACCAAGATAACTGCCACAAATATTGGAATACAAAGACTTTGTATCCACTGCTGCAATCTGGTTTGAACCTGATGTTCCGCTATCACCTACACCATTGAGTGCCGGATTCTTTTCCTGATCAAAAGCACATCCCGTCGTAGTGCCGACATCATCATATCCGATAAAACCACCCGGTGCAATTGTTGGATTTGAACCTGTCACAATACCTGCCGCACTGCAGTTCTGAATGTTTCCATGAGTATTCGTACCAGAAAAGCCGCCGGTTTTTGGCTTTGCATTCACAAGTGTATTCGTTACATTACCATAGGAAACACTGTTACTAATCTTTCCTTTTTCCAGATATCCGACAAAGCCTCCGGTATTCCAGTCATTTGCCGTAACATCGCCATAAGATGCACAATGCTCTATTTCCACGCTGGCGCCGTACCCAGATACACTTCCGGCAAACCCACCGGTTGCCCATCCTCCGGACACGCTGCCTTTGGCGGTACAGTTTTTGTAGGAGCCCAAAAAAATATCTCCGATGAATCCACCACTAATGCGTGTTCCTGTCACAGTAACATCCGCTGAGCAATCTGAAACATTGGCATAGCTTGCAGAACCAAGCAGTCCGCCAGCCTGCATTTCGGAATCCACTTTTCCGGTTCCCTGACAGTTTTCCACTCCTATACAAGAAACACTGGAGCCTCCTAATATTGTCAGATTACCAGCCAGCACTCCCGCACCATAAGTGTGTGCACTTGAATCCGGGGAATCTCCGGCATAGATAGTAGCATTTTCAATACGAATATTTTTCAGTACCGGTTCATCGGATATAGCTGCTACGTTACCAAACAATCCGGCACAGACGCCATTTCCCCGTTCATCTACATATAAGCCTGTAATGACCTGATTATTTCCGTCGAAATATCCAGAAAAAGAGTGAGAACTCTCATTTCCATAACCGATAGGAACCCATCTTTTTCCGCTTAGGTCAATCGGAGCGGTCAGCTTAAAATATTCACCCGAATGAGTTTTTCCAACTACTCCTGAATTTACTTCTTCCGCCAGCTTTGCAAGCTGTTGTGCATTGGCAATCTGATATGGATCATCCTTTGTACCGCTTCCGCCGTCAAAATCTGTCTCAGCAAAATCTGTCCATTTCTCTGTTGTAACATCCGCCCTGGCAGTTGTCGGTGCCAGTGTAAGCACCATAAAGACTGTCAGCAGGAGACCTAATAGCTTTTTCTTTTTTCTCAGCACCAAAGCCATACCAAGCATTGATGCGAACAGGAGCAGATATACTTCTGTAACAGGAGCCTCTCCTGTTTTCGGAGATGTCAGGCCTGTATTATTCTCTGCACTTGGCTGTGCAGCATTTGTATCTGCCGGTGTATTAACTGTTTCGGCTGCCGGTGCAGCAGCACTGCCTGCTGCTGTTGTTCCGGACGATGTATTTCCGGATGTTTCAGTTCCGGATGACCCTGCTCCGGAAGCTCCTGCATCTTCAAGTGCAGGAATCGTAACTGCAGGTTTTGTTGCAGCACAGATACTGCATTGTTCATGCTTAGATCCAGCCACTCCGACTGCTGCCGGTGTATCAATGACCCATTGCCAGTCATGTAATCCGGTAGCCGGGATCTCTCTGGCAGACTGACTGTTGCCGCATCTTGAACAATGAATTGATTCACTGCCGCTTGTGCCACATGTCGGAGCAACATCTACTGTATAATCGGATTCCCAGACATGTCCGCCGTAAATATCCTCACACAGATTTCCGGAAACTTCAATCGTTGTTCCTGCTGCTACCGGAACAGCTGCTTCGTCACCCTCACCGTATGCTGCCAGACCAAGATTTTTCTCGCTGTCAAAGGAACAATCTGTATAGGTGCCTTCTGTATGTGTTCCAACAAATCCTCCGGCCTTATAGTCTGGGCTGGCTGCAGTCACCTTTCCTGCAGCATGGCATTTATCCAGTGTTGCACTACCTGTCACACCTGATTTTCCGATTTCTCCGGCAAATCCTCCCACTTTCGGATCGAATCCGGTTACTGAACTTGTCACATCACCGAGTGCGGCACAGGAAGAAGCCTTTCCTTTCTCCATGTATCCTGCAAATCCTCCGGCACGCCAGTCACTTGCAACAATATCAACTTTTGCAACGCAATTATTGTAATTACTCATTGTAGTCGGATCAGCTTCCGCTGCATATCCCACAAAGCCTCCGATTGACCATAATCCTGTGACTTTTCCGGTTACTTTGCAATTCGTATAAGTGGAACTGGCATCCATTCCCACAAAACCACCTATATTATCACCGTCTTCGATTGTAACATCTGCCCTGCAGTTATCTGCCGTTACACGATATGCCTCTCCGATCAGTCCGCCTGATATCATTGCATTTCCCGCTCTTGTATTTACAATTGTTCCTGATACGGAAATATTATTAAATCGGATCGTATGACCAAAATTTGCCATTACAAATCCGGCTAAAATACCAGAAGAACTTTCTTCCATTCCCTCATCCGTTGCATAAATTCTGGCATCCACAATGTTGAGATCTTTCACTCCCACATTTGTTGCAGTTCCTGCATTATCTCCTATTTGCCCAAAAAGACCCGCTCTGTTTTTTTCTGTACGTTCATCTACAATAAGACCTGTGATCGTCTTTCCGTTTCCATCCAGAAAACCGGCAAACGTTTTATCCTCGGTTGCTCCGCCCTCATACCACTTATATACGCCGATTGGATTCCATCTGTGTGCAGACAGATCGATATCATTTTCCAATCTGAAATACGCATCCTTATATACT
>CAKQXQ010000028.1 GCA_934292805.1 uncultured Roseburia sp.
CACAGTATCTCCAATAGTATAGCATACAGACCTTGGAGAGGGTCTATAAACACTACTACTTTATAATACGAGGAAATTAAGTAATGAAAAATAATAATTCTGATTTTACACAGGGAAGTATCCTGAAAAAACTGATCCTATTTATGATCCCGATCCTCGGGGCACTTGTTCTTCAGGCAGCTTACGGTGCGGTTGACGTGCTGGTTGTCGGAAGATTTGGCTCTACCAGTGGACTTTCCGCAGTGTCCACTGGCAGCCAGGTATTAAACCTTGTCACATTCGTTGTTGTCCAGTTTGCAATGGGTATCACAGTTCTGATCGCCCGCTACCTCGGTGAAAAAAGGCCGGAACAGATAGGCTCCGTCATTGGTGGTGCTGCGATCGTATTTACGATCATTTCCATTGTTCTTTTTATTGTCATGGTGTTCTTTGCAAGGCCGATCTCTGTACTTATGCAGGCACCAGAAGAGGCGCTGACACTTACTACCAGTTATGTGCGCATCTGCGGAAGCGGCATTTTCTTTATTGTAGCCTACAATCTGCTCTCTGCGATCTTCCGTGGTCTTGGCGACAGTAAATCTCCTCTTCTTTTTGTATTTGTCGCATGTATTATTAATGTGATCGGTGACCTCGTTTTAGTAGCCGGTCTGCATCTGGATGCTGCAGGTGCTGCAATTGCCACTGTTTTGGCACAGGCTTTGAGTGTTGTATTCGCAGTTATTTTATTTATAAAAAAAGATCTACCTTTTAAAATGTCAAAAAGAGATTTCTGTCTGAACCAGCAGTGTAAAAAATTCCTCAAAATCGGTCTTCCGCTGGCTCTTCAGGAATTTCTGACGCAGCTCTCTTTCCTTGCACTCTGTGCTTTTATAAACCGTCTTGGGCTTTCTGCATCTTCCGGTTATGGTGTGGCATGTAAGATCGTAAACTTTGCAATGCTTGTTCCAAGCTCTTTAATGCAGTCTATGGCTTCTTTTGTTTCACAGAATATCGGTGCCGGAGAGGTCAGACGTGCCAAAAAATGTCTTTCTACCGGAATCGGAGTTGGTCTTATCGTCGGATGCCTGGTATTTGCACTTGTCATGTTGAAAGGTGACCTGCTCTGCAGCTTTTTCTCTACGGATCCGGCTGTAATCCAGAACGGATATGATTATCTGAAAGGCTTTGCCCTGGAAACAATCGCAACAGCTGTTCTTTTCAGTATGATCGGATACTTTAACGGAAACAATAAAACACTCTGGGTAATGATCCAGGGACTGACACAGACCCTTCTGGTGCGTCTGCCTCTTGCATATTTCATGAGTATAAGGCCGGATGCAAGCCTTACAAAAATCGGTCTTGCCGCTCCGATATCAACGATTGTCGGTATTATACTCAATCTTTGCTATTTTGCTTATTTAAACCATAAAGATGCTGACAGAATAACCGCATAGTAATTTTTAATCTTTTCTAAGTTCAGTAATCTCCTCTTTATATGGCGGAATCGTCTTTTTGGTTTCGCCTTCTGCACAAAGCCAGGGTGTTTCAAGTATCTTTGGTATATTAATAAAACGATCGTCATGCACTACTTTATGTAATGTTTCAAAGCCAATACTTCCGGCTCCGATATTTGCATGACGGTCTTTGTGTGCACCGAGCGGATTCATGCTGTCATTAATATGAAAAACAGCAATCTGATCGAGTCCGAGAACTTCATCAAATTTTCCCAGAACACCTTCATAATCATTCACAAGGTCATATCCTGCATCGTTTACATGGCAGGTATCAAAGCAGACCCTTAATCGGTCTTTCTTGTGTACACCGTCATATATCATTCGTAATTCCTCAAAAGTCCTGCCAATTTCACTGCCTTTTCCTGCCATTGTCTCAAGAGCGATACAGACATCATCTTCATTCTGATCCAGTACCATATTCAGTCCCATGACTGCCTGCTTTATTCCGGCTTCTGCTCCGGCATCTAATGCAGAACCCGGGTGAAGTACAAGGATCCTGCTTCTCATTGCTGCAGTTCTTTTGATCTCTTTTTCCAGAAATTCTACTGCCAGTTCAAAAGTTTCCGGTTTTACCATATTCGCCAGATTAATAATATATGGTGCGTGAACAATGATCTCGTCGATACCGGCTTTTCTGGCATATTCCCATCCGGCTTCGATATTTAATTCTTCGACATTCTTTCTTCTTGTATTCTGGGGTGCACCCGTGTAAAGCATCAGTACATTTGCACCATAGCTTTCTGCCTCTTTTACAGAAGCAAGAAACATTTCTTTTCCTGCCATACCCACATGGGAACCAAGTTTTATCTGTGACATTCTAATCTCCTCTTTTCTTATCCGGCCCATAGTCTGTCCCATGGATCGTCATTTGTTATTGCAACACATAGTTTTTCAGCAGAAATTTAACCTCTGCAAGATATTCCCGGAACATGTTGTTCGGAAGATAAAATTTTGTGGACGGTGCAGCAATCCCACATGCACTGTCAAGCCCCTGTTTCTTCGCGATCTGTAAGGCCCGGAACATATGAAAATCATTTGTTATAATACCAACGGATGACTGTTCCTTTAAAAACTGCCTGCTGAACTTTAAATTTTCTTCTGTTGTCTTCGATCTGTTTTCTTCAAGGATGCGGGTTTTTTCAATCCCATTCTCTATAAGATATTTTTTCATTCCCTCAGATTCCGCATATGGTTCATTCTTTCCCTGTCCGCCGGATACAATACAGACCGTATCCGGATTCTCATTCAGATACTCAATCGCCGTATCCAGCCGGTATTTCAAAACAACACTCGGAACATCTTTATGCACCTGTGCTCCGAGAACAATGATATAGTCAAGCTTTTCTGTGACAGGCTGTACCATCTGACGGATGATCAGCCCTTCTACGAAAAGAAAAGACGCAAACAATAAAATACAGACTGCTACTGCAAATACCCGTATCGGACCCGGTATCAGTTTTAAAAGATCTTTTTTCATTGCAATTGCAAGAAGAAAAAGGCACGCTCCCATCACGATCCACACAACAAAAAAATTCGTTCCTCCGGATCCTGCTACACGTACAAAAATCCCATAAAACAGGCATAAGGCAGCCAAAACATATAAAATATTTATCATAATCCGACCTTTCACATTCTGCATTTATTCCCAAACTCCCAAAACGCAACTGCACTTGCAGCTGCTACATTCAATGAATCAACGCCATGGCTCATAGGGATTTTCACGGTATAGTCACAGTCCGAAATCGTTTCTGCTGCCAGACCGTCCCCTTCTGTCCCAAGCACGATCGCAAGTTTCTCTTCAGTCAAAAGCTTTTTATCGTCTATGCGTACGGAATCATTTCTAAGTGCCATTGCCACTGTCTGAAATCCATGTTCATGAAGTAATTTCATTCCATCCTGTGGCCAGACAGATTTTTTATTACCGATATAAGTCCATGGGATCTGAAAAACAGTTCCCATACTGACACGTATTGCACGACGATACAGAGGATCACTGCAGGCTGGTGTCAGTAATACCGCATCCATCCCCAGTGCCGCTGCTGACCTGAAAATGGCACCGACATTTGTTGGATTCACAACATCTTCAAGTACGGCGATCCGGCTTGTCTTTTTGCATATTTCTTCAACACGGGGAAGTACCGGACGATGCATTGCACAAAGCATTCCTCTGGCAAGCTTATATCCTGTGATTTTCTCCAATACAGAAAGCTCTGCTATATAGACAGGAACCCCTTCACACCGTTTCAAAATCTCTTTTCCCTGTGTAGCAACATGTTTTTCTTCCATAAGCAAAGAGATTGGCTGACATCCAAAATCCAACGCACGTTCGATCACTTTCGGGCTTTCTGCAATAAAAACACCGCCATCCGGCTCATAATAATGCAGCAGCTGTGCCTCATTGCAATCCGTATACATATCCAGTCCCGGCATGGACAGATCCGTTATTCTGATCAGATTACTCATATTCCCATACCTCCCTGTTCACGCAAATAGTATGCAGGACGCCAGCAAATAAATGCCTGCATAGTAAGTATATAAATTAAATAAATGGATCTTTTTATTTCTTTTCTTCCAGAAATATAAAAATAAAATAGAGATATCCGACATCAAAAATAATACCCCGCCAATACCGGCAAGCAGATGTGCTGCACTATGAAAAGACAAAGCGATCCTTACACTTTTTTCTGCAAGAAATGTTACAAAAAAAGCATATATTATTACAAATGGCCTTAATCTTCCGGTATGAAATATCTTTCCGGTAGTGAGATAATATGTAATCCCGACTCCAAGAAGCGGAACAATAAAATCTGCGATATCAATTGGCTGGATCTGTGCAAACCAACGAATAAAAAAGATATGACCGGCAAGAAAAGCAAACAGTCCAAATGCAAAAATCCGTCTTTTCTTATATTTGTTGTAGAATGCAAGGAATACATCACCCGTAAAACAGCAGATAAATGCCGGAAGCATAACACAGAAATTTCCAGGATCTCCATAAATAATGGAAGAAACGAAAAATGCAGCAAAAAATCCGGTACTCTGTATGCTTTTCCACGGAATATACGTTTCTTTATAATTTTCCTTTGATACCGCATTAAGAAAAAATCCAAGAAGTATTCCATACAATGCAGTCATGATCAAAAAAATAATGATATGATTCATCCTTTACGAAGTCCTTTCGGGTAATGATTTTTCAAAATCTGACCTGCAAGTTTGCCCCAGCCAATACTATATCCGTCAACAGAGACCAGATACCAGCCTTTCTCACCATCTGCAGGCAGAGTCTGCCCATTCAGATATGCTCTGATCTCATTGCTGTCTCCCGCAAGCCTGTACTCATGCTTTACGTCCTGCGGCTTTAGTGCAAGTGCCAGTGCATGGGATGGTTCAAAACGATTCTTCTTCAATGTACCAAGATGAAGCCCCGGACGAAGTACCTTCAGCTTGTCTATACAAGGCATCCCCTCCGGCATAAGATAAAGCTGATCTCCGAATTTCAGGAAAGATCCTTTTATCTCTTCTTTTAAATTATCTTTTACAAAATCAAAAAAATCCCTGCATTCTTTTTCGCTGATCGGTTTCTGAAAACCGCCTCTGCAAAATCCGGTCTCTTCTTTTAAAATTCCATCTTTTTGCAGCACAGCAAGATAATGTCCCTCACCCTTTAAATGATGTGGCCAGAGGCGTATCGTATCTTCAATCCCTTCTGCCGGCTCAACGGTCCAGTCCGGATTTCCACCTTTCATTCCATCCCGCTTTGTAACCGGAAGGATCTGAAATTCCGGATGAAGTTTTAAAAATCTGCTAATACTTCCTTCGTTTTCATCCGGTGCAAAGGTACAGGTAGAATATACAAGTCTTCCGCCCGGTTTTAACATACCAGCCGCGCATTCTAAAATCTCATCCTGTCTGCTGGCACAAAGCTTCACATTATCTGTACTCCATTCCTCGCAGGCATCTTCATTCTTACGGAACATGCCTTCTCCTGAACAGGGTGCATCTACAAGGATCCGGTCAAAATAATCAGTGAAATTGTCAGCCAGACGATCCGGTGTTTCATTTGTTACGATCGCATTTATTACACCCATTCGTTCTATATTTTCAGATAAAATCTTTGCTCTTGCCGGATGGATCTCATTACAGACGATCAGACCTTTTCCTTCCATGGAACATGCGATCTGGGTGCTTTTGCCTCCTGGAGCTGCACAAAGATCCAGGATTTTCTCGCCAGGTCTGGCCTCTAAATATTCTGCAGGTGCCATTGCACTCGGTTCCTGGATATAGTAAACTCCGGCATCATGGTACGGATGTCTGCCCGGTTTTTCGTCTTCTTTATAATAATAGCCATTTGTTGTCCATGGTACTTTTTTAAGTTCAAATGGCAGATCTCTTAAAATTTCCGCCGGAGATTTCTTCAATGGATTTAGTCTGAGTGACTGATATTTTGGCAGATCATAGCTTTCTAAAAATGCAGGATATTCTTCTGCCAGCATTTCTTTCATTCGGATACAAAACTCTTCTGGTAACATATTTTCTTCCTTTACTTATTCTAATGATTCTGTGCTCAGTTTCTGCAAAGCTTCCTGCATAGGACGGTTCTTTGAATGATCGGAAAAGTCTTCTATCTGTTCACGCAAACGACTGTTTACAGAGAGAATTTCCTGTTCAAATTCTCTTGCAGAAAAAAGTCTGCATCCCTGACCGGTGATAATAATCTGCTCAAGACCGTCTGATGTTGCAACTGTCACATCGTATTTTCTTCCATTTTCATGTGCGAACTTCTCAATATAGGCATCTGCTGTTTCTGCTTCTTTTGTATATACCACATGGATATTATGATAATCCGAAATCTCTGTTGTATGACCCACTACTCTGTAAGCATCAAACACTACGATCAGATTACATTTTTTCACTCCCTGGTAATTACACAGAATATCAAGCAGTCTTCCCCTGGCACTGTCGATGTTTACCCTGGCAAGTTCGCTAAGCTGCTCCCATGCAAAAATAATATTGTAACCATCAACCAGCAGATAAGCTTCTTTTGGCACTGTCTTAACCGGTGCATGATAAGTTTTTTCCGGTGCATGGATTACTTTCCCTGCAGTTTTCCATCTTTTCACAGCTCCTTTTTCATGTCTGTTCGCATGAAAGGTTCTCTCGATGATCGCATCGATTTCTTCTATATCGATCCAATGATCCGGATCATAGACCTTTCTTCCCTGTATGATATCGTTTGTCTGTTCTTCTTTCTTTGAAAGCAGTCTGCCTTCCACATGCATGTAATCTGTCACTTCATTCCATGGTACATTAAATCCTGCACCATGTGCACAGAACACGGAGCCGGATGGATGCCTGATATCACTTTCCGGATCATACGCAGTCTGTGCGATCACTTCATCTGTATTATGACATGGATAATAACCGGCATGATTTACGGTAACTCTTCCATGTCCTTTTGTGTAAACATCCACTTCTTTCTGGTAATTCATCATACAGGAAACCGGTGCAATGCCCCGAAGCAAAACATACTCATCTTCCGGAAATGGACCTTCGCATTTTCCGTACATCTTCTCAATATCTGTCATAGCTCTTCCTACAGCATCCTGAGGGACTTCGATCTCAAATTCATAATAAGGCTCCAATAGTATCGTTTCTGCCTGCATCAGTCCCTGTCTGATCGCACGATACGTAGCCTGTCTGAAATCTCCGCCTTCCGTATGCTTTGGATGTGCCCTTCCACCGATCACCGTGATCTTCATATCCGTAATCGCAGAACCTGTCAGTACCCCGATATGTTCTCTCTCTGCAATATGTGTCATGATCAGTCTCTGCCAGTTTCGGTCAAGAAGATCCTCACTGCAGTCGGACGTGACCTCTATCCCACTTCCGTGAGCTCCCGGCTCTAATAAAAGGTGCACTTCTGCATAATGTCTTAATGGTTCGAAATGTCCGACACCCTCAACTGTATTTGCAATTGTTTCCTTGTATACAATCTTTCCGGGACCAAATCCGACGTCAATGCCATATCGCTCTTTTAACATCTCTTTGATGATCTCAGTCTGGACTTCTCCCATGATCAATACTTCTATTTCCTGGACTTTATCATTCCATGCAATATTAAGTTCGGGGATTTCTTCTTCCAATTGTCTTAATTTGGGCAATACTGCAGCAGGCTGTACTCCTTCCTGTAAAAGCAGTGCATAATTTAAAACCGGCTCCAGCAAAGGTGTGTCTGACTCTTTTTCAATTCCGAATCCCTGTCCCGGATGTGAATGTTCCAATCCTGTCAATGCACATACCATTCCTGCCTCTGCTTCGTTTTGCAGTTCATATTTTATTCCCGAATAAATTCGTATCTGATTTACCTTCTCTTTGACAGTATCATCACTGTTTTCATCCGCTGATGAATAAGCTACCGTGCTCTTTACTTTCAGGCAGCCGCCGGTTATTTTGGCATACGTCAATCGGTTTCCCGCATCATCCCTTGCAATTTTGAATACTTTCATGCCAAACTCGTCCGGATAATCCGGTGCCAGCGTATAGCGGTCAATTCCTCTTAAAAATGTTTCTACTCCCTGCATTTTTAATGCTGATCCGAAAAAACATGGAAAAATCTTTCGATCTGCTATCAGATTGCAGATTTTATCCTCCTCCAAAGTACCATGTGAAAGAAAATACTCCATTGCATCTTCCTCTTCCATGGCGATCTCCTCATAAAATTCTTCTGTTCCGGTCACAGAAAAATCCACGCAGCCATCCGAAAGCTTTTTCTTAAGTTCTGCCATAAGCTGTTTCTGATCTGTTCCCGGCTGATCCATCTTATTTATAAAAAGAAATACCGGTACCTGATAACGCCGCAAAAGTCTCCATAAAGTCTGTGTATGTCCCTGTACACCATCCGAAGCACTGATTACAAGTATCGCATAGTCTAACACCTGCAATGTACGTTCCATCTCTGCCGAAAAATCCACATGTCCGGGTGTATCCAGCAAAGTGATCGCAGTATCACAGAACTTCAGTTCTGCCTGTTTTGAGAAAATCGTGATTCCTCTTTTTTTCTCCATCTGATCTGTATCTAAAAATGCATCTTTATTATCTACACGCCCTATTTTACGAATACTTCCAGACTCATATAAAAGTCCCTCTGACAATGTTGTCTTTCCGGCATCCACATGTGCCAGTATTCCTGTAACGATCCGTTTCATTTGCCATATCCTCTGTTCAATCCCTATACTGCGTCTGAATGCAATATTGGATGTTCTTTGGTTTCTTCTGCGATATTTACGCAAAAACCAGTCCCAAATATCATACCATGTTTTTATAAAACAGAAAAGAGCTATCACATCAGAAGATTCTCTTCTGTGTGGTAGCTCTTATTCTGCTACTCTCAAAATTCTAATAACAGAAATAATGACAGCAGATTTTTACGTCAAGATTTGAAGTAAGCGGATAAGTTGAAAAATTCATTGTATCATTTCTTAATAGGTCTGTATTTCCATTTAACACGCTATATATAGACTGATATTCTGTCTCTGTAGGATGTGCTTTATCCCGTCTCTTCCAGGATGCAAACTGAACCGGCTTGTTCTGACTCAGCACATCATATAACGTATCTGGATACAAATCGGATGCCATTCGGTTAAAGACCACCTCGACAACCGCTTCCTGCCCCTCGACAGGTTCACCGTTTGCCTCCAGCCACACGATTTTGGCCAGCAAATCGATTTCATCGTCGGTCAGGCTGATATTCCAACGGTTCGATGGAACCGTTTCTTCCAAATCTCCCTGAGATTCCACTGCCTGATCATTTGGAATTATTTCGCTTTGTTCATCAACTGCTTCGCTGCTCTCATCTTCTAACTCACTTTCTGAATCATTGGAAGATGTCACTAAAATAACATCTTTCTTCTCAATACCTGTTTCTTCATCTGATTCTGTCGTAAATGAATTTGCGGAATTTGCATAAGATACTTCAGTCTCTTCTGCCAGATCCTGATACTCTGCAGACTCCTGAATGTTGGACGTAACAGAAAGGCATACTGCAAATGCTGTAAGCATTGCTGCGTCCAATATTTTCTTTCTCATTTTTCTCCTTTCCTCAAGAATGATACATAACATAGTAAAACGACAGATAAACTCAAACATTTATCTGCCGTCTCATTACAAAAAGATATCATACTCAATTATTTGCAAAAGTCAAATTTTTTATTCAGAAAAAGAAGAAACATTTTTTCTTCGAATTTCACATAAAACCGGTGAAAGTTTTACAGATTATCTGCCAACAATCCGGTAATAACTTTTCAACGTTAAAGTGCCAATCAGCAAAAATAATCAAAAAACTCTTTTTTGTACATATTTTTTTGTTGATTTTCCATTAAAATTCACAATTATTTTTCATTCATCAGCGAATCTTCTTTGATCTGTGTCAATAATTCTGCCCGTTTCGTACCGATCAAAAGCTCATTTTTATATTTTTCATAAGAAGCATTCGGATGTTCACTGACAAAAACTGCAATCTCCGGTGTGATTGTAAGCCCGGTTACAAAAACAACCATTTCCTGTCCGTTAGAAAAAGCATGTTCCATAAATGAAAAAGCATGTTCTAATGCCTCAATCCCTTTATTTTCAAGGGTTTCAAGACTTTCACATTGTCTGTCGAAGTGTTTTTTTGCCTCAGTAAAAAGTTGTGTTTCTTCTATATTAACTGTTTCAATTTGTGCAAGATAACGTTCGGTTTCTTTCAGCCTTTCATTCAAAAGACGGATAACATTGCCATCTTCTTTCGACACAAAATGATTTTTTTCATTTTGCTCATCAAATGCAATTTTTTCTTTCAGCATTTGTCCGAAAACACTTGATTTTTTTTCTTTTTCATTCAGATTTTTACGATATTCTTTCAAAAAAGCATACCATTGATCTGTCATCTTTCTTTCCTTTGAAATACCATAAAAGAGATTGGTAAGTCCGGAAAGCAAAAGATTCACAACACAGATCCGTTCATCAAATGCTGCCTCATAAATTCTTGCATACACAGACGACTTCACTTTACCCTCAAGAATATCGGAAATACCATAATCATCCTCGTACTTTTTATAAAGATCAAAATATGCCGCGACATCTTCTGCAACGTCTTCATGTCTTACAAATTCATGGATCACTTCTTCATCTACAGTAAAATGCAGATCTTCATAAACATCCATCAGATTACTTAAATCTTCCCAGCCTCTGGCTGTCACAAACTGTAAACCATCCACATCTGCTTCAACACGATAAAAATTCTTTGGCTTAAGCTCAAGGTAACTTAGGATTGCATGATTTATATGTTTTTCTCTTGCATATTCTTTCCATACAGTAAAATCAGCCTCTACATTCATGCAGCGCACACGGTCTAACGTAACCATGTCAAAATCCCTTACTGATTTATTATATTCCGGAGGGTTACCGGCAGCTACAATAATAAATCCTTCCGGAACCGCCTGATTACCAAACGTCTTACACTGTAAAAACTGCAGCATTGTCGGAGCCAGCGTCTCAGAAACACAGTTGATTTCATCGATAAAAAGAATGCCTTCTTTCCGGCCGGTCTCTTCTATTTTTTTATAAACACTCGCTATGATCTCACTCATTGTATATTCTGTGACAGAATATGTCCTGCCACCATAGTTTTCTTCCTTTATAAATGGCAGACCGACCGCACTCTGTCTTGTGTGATGCGTGATCGTATAAGCCACAAGCCCTATCCCGCACTCTCTTGCAATCTGTTCCATGATCTGTGTTTTTCCGACTCCGGGCGGACCGATCAGAAGAACCGGTCTCTGTCTTATCGCAGGGATCTTATAATTTCCGAATTCATCTTTTGCAAGATATGCCTCTACTGTATGTTTTATTTCTTCTTTTGCCTGTTTTATATTCATAAATTAATGTCCTCTCTGTCACTCTGCTCCTCGTTATATTAAAAAGATGTATTTCCGAGAAATTCCTCCTCTTCAACGCGCAGCCTCATTGCCCATGGTGGAACCACATCATCATCATAATCTTCCAGAAAAAGGAATGCTGTCTTATAATCCGGTCTTTTTTTTGGATAAGTTCCCTTTCCATCCGTAAAATACAACAATCCGCAAAGATTTTTAAATACTCCCTGTTCCAGCAATTCATTCACATATGCAAATGCAGGCCGAAAGTCAGTACCTCCTCCTCCAACAACCGTAAATCTGTTTAAGAGCAGCTCCAACTCCTTTTTACTGCATACTTCCTCGTCCATGCGTACTTTATCATCGCACTGGATAATACGGATCCTGCTTCCTTCAAAGAAGCTGTTCTGCTCTGACAGGATCGTATAGGTTTCTTTGAGAAAGTTCTGGATCAGTTCCCCGCTTGTAGAATAGCTTGTATCAACCACGATCACAAATTCCTGGATTTTCATAGTCTCACGGCTTTCTACAGGTTCGATCAATGGCATATTTTTATAAAGTCGTAACCCATACGTATAAAAATTCAGATCAAATTCGTCCGGATCGGCATGTAATTCTTCCTTGAGTGTGGCAAACTTTTTTAAAAATTCAGAATAACTTCGCTTTCCTTTCTGAACCTTCAGCTGGGCGGCCAGCAGTTCTTCACCATCCGCGTCCTCATCTCCACGCTGTTTCTTCTCCATGGAAGTCTGTCTGGCGATTTTATCCCACTGTTTTCTGGCATCTTCATTTGCAGCTCTTTTTTGTTCTTCCTTTGGCCAGTATCTATGATCATCCGTATAGAATTCTCTTTCCAGTAAAATCTGTTCTTCCTTTGTCTTTCCGGAAAGATACCGGTAAATCACAGCCGCAGAGAGCCCTTCTTTTGACTGTTCCAGTTCTTCATAAAGCTTCTGTCTCTGCCAGCTTAAGATTCTCTTCGCGCATGGCTTATTCATCCTGTCGATCGTATATTCCACTGCAATATCGCAGGCCAGATGATAGCGTCTCCTGTCGCGGCTGCCACCGATCCAGAGATGTGAAAAAATGCAATGCAAAACTGTATGCAGATATGCTCTGTCCAGATACTTCGGATTTGTCTGGAATACCCTTAATACCTGCTCCGAAGAATAATATAAATATCTGCCATCCGTTGCAAATGTGTGGATATTATCGTCTGCCCGGTAAACAAGTGCAGAAAGTGCAATATCCAAAAATCTCAGATCAAGATACAGCTCATTTCGAACGAGCTTTAATACTTTTTCTGACAGATCTGCTTCCCATTCACTTTGTGTCTCGATGTGTTTCTCTCTAAACTGTTTCATTTGGACTCCTAAAAATCATCAAAAGAATACCTGCTTTTCACATTGTTTGTTTTGGTCGTATAAATCTCCCTCTTCCACGTCAGAAGACTGGCTACTGCCTCTGTCCACTGTTGACCCGATGCAAGCTGTACTGCTTCATCCATAAGCATTTCTGTCCCATATCCTTTTTGAAAGAAATCATGTAATTCATCCAGCTTCTTTTTACAGATCAGATGCTGTACAAAGGATTCTGCATGCTCTCTCAGATATTTTTCGTATTGCATTTTTGCTTTTGCTGTCAGATCCTTCTCATATAGAAGTCTTCCCCACGCCATACTGTTTAAAACTTCCGTTTTCTCTTCCACACAGGCCTGTGGAAATATCTCATCATACGAAGCTGCGAGAATCCTTCCGTCTTTAAAACACTGTCTGGCTCGAAATCCCTCTCCGGTCAGATTCAGTTCAAAAATATGAGCCGGACCAATCTCGTCATAGCTTTCGTAATATTCCGGAAAAAGAAATGCTGCTTCCACTTCATTCCCTTCCGGGGCAAACAGAACCTCTACCTGCCATTTCACCTGCGACAGAAGCTGTTTTAACCCTGTTCTTTCATTGTAATGTGCATGCAGGACAATCCTGGTCAGATCCAGACAGTTCATAAAAGCATCACTTCCGATTTCATCCAGTTTTGATGCAATATGAAGTTCTTTCATTTTACTGCAATTATAAAAAGCACAGCTGCCTATTTTCCTTAAGGATGCCGGGAGTTGTACTTGCTGTATATATTTTTCGGATAGTTCATGCAAATAAGAATTTTGATCCAGTAAGAACTGAAAATCTGTACTTATTTTTTCCGTAACTTCTGTGCCATCCTCAAAAAGACTGGTCGAAAAAAGATCTGCTTGCAAAAGTCTTCTTCTTGAAAAACAGTATGTTCCCAATTCTGACACACTATGTCCATCTATCTGATCCGGGATGTTTACAATCCCATCGGTTCCAAGCACACGGTACAACCGGGCGTCCTCATCCGAAATCTTCTCCCAGATATATATTACTTTTCTCATTTTTTGTTCTGTAGCATTCATCGTGCCTTACTTTTTTCACCTTCATTTAAAATCCGTTTTATGTTGCATGCAAACAAAATCGTTGCTACTGTAACTGAGGTAAGATCCGAAATCGGTTCTGCGAGAAATACCGCAAAGACTTTATCCTCAAAAAACAGCGGCAGGATGCAGATCAATGGGATTAACAATATAAGCTTTCTTAAACATGCAATAAATAAAGATAGTTTTGCCTGTCCCAGTGAAACAAATACCTGCTGGATGCAATTCTGAAGTGCAAATACACCGGTTGCACCCATATAAACACGCACCGCCCATATTGTGATATCATAAAGTTCCGTAGAGCTGCTGTTAAACATCTGTACAAAAATTCCCGGGAAAAGTTCCAGCACAAGCCAGAAGCTTAATGAATAAATCATACTTGAGATAAACAGTATCTTAATTGTTTTCCGTACGCGATCCACCTTACCTGCACCATAATTATAACTGAGCAATGGCTGGGCACCCTGTCCGATCCCTGCGGCAGGCATTACCTGTAGCTGCATAATACTTGCAAGTATCGTCATCGCTCCGACAGCAAGATCCCCGCCATATCGTGATAATGAAATATTAAATGCAATATTTAACAGACATTCTGTAATGTTCATCACGAAGGTTGCCATTCCAAGTGTAACGACAGGCACTAAAATCTGTGCTGAAATTCTCATATATTCTTTTTTAATGCGAAGCTTTGTCTGTCTGCCAACGAGGAACAAAAGTACCCATAACGCTGAAATTCCCTGTGATATCACGGTAGCAAGTGCAGCCCCACGGACTCCCATATGAAATTGAAAAATTAAGATCGGATCTAAAATAATATTACTCACTGCACCGATCAGTACTGTTTTCATACTGATATTTGTAAAACCCTGCGTTGTTATAAAAGAATTCAGTCCCAGTGTCATCATCACACATACGCTTCCGCAAAGGTAAATCCTCAAATACCCAAGTGCATACGGCATCGTAGCCTCGCTTGCCCCAAAAAGCCATAAAATAGGTTCTGCGGCCAGTTCAAGTCCGATCGTCATGACAACTGATAACAGGAGCAATGCTGTCACACTGTTTCCCAATATCACTTCCGCTGTCCGGTTATCGTTTTTTCCCATAAAGATCGCAGCTCTTGGTGCCCCGCCGGTTCCGATCAGATTCGCAAAAGCTGCCACCATCATTAAAACAGGAAAACACAGACCGAGCCCTGTTAGAGCAACATCACCGACTCCGCTGATATGTCCGATATAAATGCGGTCTACCATGTTATAAAGCATATTTACAACCTGTGCTATAATAGTTGGTACTGCAAGCTTTAACATTAACTCCGGAATATTTCCGGTTCCAAGATCCTCTCTTGCTGTCTTTTTTGCCATTTTATCTCTTCCTCTCTGCCGATACAGGCACAATAAACCCATTTTATCACACTACAATTATGAAAGAAATGCCTATCTGTAAATTTTTCGGATTATATCCAAAATTTTGTTTTGACCATTTTCATAAAATGCTATACAATACTTCAAGAATATTTAAATCGAGGATATGAATATGAAAAGAAAAATTGCTTTTTTTGATATAGACGGCACGCTTACCTCTGAGATTGACGGTTCCATTCCGGAAAGTACGATTTCGGCGATCCGTTCTGTAAGAGAAAATGGCCATCTGATGTTCATTAATACAGGAAGATGTTTTCAGAATGTAGAAAAACGCTTCCGCAATATCGGTTTTGACGGATATGTCTGCGGCTGCGGTACGAATATTTACTGTGACGGGAAGGAACTGTTTCACATTTCACAGACTCATGAAGTCACGATGCAGCTTTTAGAGGCAGCCCGGAAATGCAATGTTGATATTATTTTCGAATCGTCCAAAGAACTGGCATTTGACTTAAGCCGCCCTCTTGTTGATCCGGAAGCCATTCGTGAGTACCATGCATTTCTGGATCGAAATTATGAAATGCCATATGATCTTGAGAATCCGAATTTTTTCTGTGATAAATTCGTGATCTGGTTTCAAAAGCCTGAACAGCTTGCCAGATTCCGGGAAACAAGCGACAAATATTTTACCTGTATTGACAGAGGTGGAACTTTCCGCGAATTCGTTCCGATCGGTTACAGCAAGGCAACCGGTCTTCTGCAGGTTTTAAAATACTATGGTTTAACAAAAGACGACGCCTACGCTTTTGGTGACAGCAACAATGATCTTCCAATGCTTTCCTGCCTCCCAAACAGTGTCGCAATGGGAAATGCTTCCCCTGCTTCTCTCCGTGAAAAAGTATCTTTTGTCACAAAAAAAGCGAGCGAAGACGGTATCGCCTTCGCCCTGAAACATTTTTCATTTTTCGTTTAATGTACGCATGGAATTTAAAATTGCAATAACGGATACTCCTACGTCTGCAAAGACTGCTTCCCACATATTTGCCATGCCAAGTGCTCCGAGGAGCAATACCAGTGCCTTCACTGCAAGTGCAAAAACAATGTTCTGTTTTACGATCCGCAGTGTTTTTCCAGCTATTTTTACAACAGAAGCGATTTTGGTCACATCATCATCCATCAGGACAATGTCTGCGGCCTCGATCGCGGCATCTGAGCCCATACTTCCCATTGCAATTCCAATATCTGCTCTGGTAAGTACCGGAGCATCATTAATACCATCCCCGACAAAGGCAAGTCTTTCTTTCTGACTTTGAGCTTTCAGAAGTGCTTCCACCTGTTCTACCTTATCACCCGGAAGAAGCTCCGCATGTACTTCATCAATTCCAAGTGTCTGTGCTACTGCCATGGCTGCTTCCCGGCGGTCTCCGGTCAGCATTACCGTATGTCTGACACCAACACGTTTCATATCTTTGATTGCTTCTTTTGCCCCTTCTTTGATCGTGTCTGAGATGACAACCGCTCCATCAAATACACCATTTGTTGCCACATATACGACAGTTCCCATACTCTTACACGGTGTATAGAAGATGCTCTCTGATTTCATGAGTTTTTCATTTCCAAGAAGCACCGTCTTTCCATCGATCACCGCCTTAATTCCGTGACCTGCGATCTCCTCTGTGCCGGTGACCCGGTTCAGATCCAGTTCCTTTCCATATGCTTCTCGAATCGAATTTGCAATCGGATGGTTAGAATAACCTTCTCCCAACGCTGCAATTTCAACCAGCTCTTCTTTGGAGACATTTTCAGCAATCACATCTGTTACCTTAAATTCTCCCTTCGTCAGAGTGCCTGTCTTATCAAAAACAATCGTAGTCATCTCAGCGACTGCTTCCAGATAGTTGCTTCCCTTTACAAGAACACCTATTTTAGAAGCCGCACCGATTCCTCCGAAAAATCCAAGCGGAACCGAGATCACTAATGCACATGGGCAGGAGATAACAAGGAAAATACATGCTCTCTGGATCCATTCTGCCCATCCGCCGCCAAGGATCAAAGGTGGCAGTATTGCAAGGATCACTGCACCGATCGTTACAACCGGTGTATAATACCTGGCAAATCTTGTGATAAAATTCTCAACCTTAGCCTTTTTGCTGCTTGCGTTCTCAACAAGCTCCAGAATTTTGGCTACAGTAGAATCATCAAACTCTTTTGTTGTTTTAACTTTTAATGTTCCGCTTCCATTCACACATCCGCTGATGATCGCATCTCCTGCCTTGGCACTTCTTGGAACTGACTCTCCAGTCAATGCTGCAGTGTCGATCAATGATTCGCCTTCTGTGATCACTCCGTCAAGCGGAATTCGTTCACCAGGTTTTACCACGATGATACTTCCAACTTCTACATCATCCGGATCCACCTGCTTTAATACGCCATTTTCTTCAATGTTGGCATATTCCGGACAGATATCCATCATGTCAGAAATTGACTGACGTGATTTTCCGACAGCATATCCCTGAAACAGCTCTCCTACCTGATAGAACAGCATCACTGCCACTGCTTCGGAATATTCACCGACACCGAAAGCTCCAAATGTAGCGATCATCATAAGAAAATTTTCATCAAACACCTGTCCATGGCTGATATTACGTGCCGCCTTGTATACAATATCATAGCCGATCACAAGATATGGGATCAAAAATATTACAAATAAAACTGCACGATTTAAATTCTGGAACATACCTGTATGTTCCAGAATCATCAGTATGACAAATAATATAAATGTAACAATGATGCGGTAAAGCATCTTCTTCTGTTTTTTTGTCATAAAATAACCTCAGCTAAATTAAAATAAAATTTTACAATCCGGTTCAACCTTAGCACAAACAGCAACGACTTCCTTCATAATAGCGTCAAACTTGTCATCCTCTGCATCAATGCTCATTTTCTGTGTCATAAAGCTGACGCTCGCATCGTTCACACCAGGAATTTTTTTGATCGCGTCTTCCATTTTTGCTGCACAGTTTGCACAGTCAAGATCTTCTAATTTAAATTTCTTTTTCATGATTGATTCCTCCGTTTTTACATCATAGTAATTATTTATTATATGGTGAACTTGTCACACAATATACATGAAACTATTCTTCAATATGCTCTCTTCCCTGATCGATGATCGTTCTTACATGATCGTCAGCAAGTGAGTATATCACAGATTTTCCTTCTCTTCTTCCGGTAACAAGCTTTGCCTGTTTTAATATCTTAAGCTGATGGGATATTGCTGACTGGTTCATATTCAGCATCTCGGCAAGATCACAGACACATACATCCGATTCAAATAAAACATATAAAATCCTGATTCTTGTTGAATCACCAAATATCTTAAACAATTCAGCAAGATCATATAATTCATCTTCGTCCGGCATATGTTCACTTACCAGCTTGATTTTGTCCTCATGGATCTCACAGGCATCACAGTGTTCTACATCATTTATCGCCAACCCTTTCACCTCCGTACATATGAGCAATTGTTCATATGTTTATATTAGCAGTCGTCAATTTGATTGTCAATCATTTTTTGAAAGATTTATATCTTTTTGAAATTTTTTCTCATTTTATGCATTAAATATCTTCTTCTGTTTGTATACATAATAAATACTGATTAATATGGCTGAAACAAGCCATGTCACCGGATAACAGAAAATCACCTGTTCGAGCGTTCCATGTGCTGCAATAACCATAACCCATACCATGCGGAAGGCACAAATGCCGATCATAGTGATCAGCGTTGAGACAAGTACAGCTCCCTGTGCCCTTAAAGCTCCTGAAAATACCTCAATGAATGCAAACAGCATATATGCCGGTGCAATGACATTCATCATGCGGATACCAATATCGATCACAGCTGCATCATTGACAAATATTCCAAATAAAGTCCGCTCTGCTGTCATTAAAACAACACTTACAAAAACAGCTGAAACCAATGCCATGCCAAGACAGATCTTCGTCCCTTTCCGGATTCGATCCCACTTACCGGCTCCATAGTTTTGTCCAACAAACGTCATGATAGAAATTCCGAATGCACTGTTGATCATCCAGAAAATAAAATCTATTTTGGAATATGCAGTCCATGCAGCCATGGTATCTACACCAAAATTATTAATAGCAACCTGGACAATAATGTTGGACACACTGTAAAGAATGGCCTCTAATCCGGCAGGAAAACCGATTCTGAAAATATTTCCAAGCATTTTCTTATAAATCCGGATTTTGGAAAGGCAAAGTTTCATTCCTTCTGTCCGATACATTAAGGTGACTGTAACCATAACAGCACTGACAGCCTGTGCGATCAGTGTGGCGATCGCTGCTCCGAGAACTCCAAGTGGGATCACAAGAATCAGCACAAGATCCAGCACGATATTAATAACGCTGCAGATGATCAGATAATACAAAGGTCTTTTTGAATCTCCGATCGCCCTTAAAATAGCAGCTCCCATATTATAAATAAAAATAAAAATCAACCCGGAAAAGTATACGCGGACATACAGAGTTGACTCAGCAAGAAGTTCTTTTGGTGTATTCATCCAGCGCAAAATATACGGTGCGAATGTAATTCCCAAAATGCCTAATACAAATCCGCCCAAAATCGAAAATGCATAAGATGTATGAAGTGATTCCTCGATCTCACGCTTCTTTCCAGCGCCAAAATACTGGGAGATGATCACCGTTGCACCTGTGGATAATCCGGTAAAGAAGCCTACCACAAGACTGATGATCTGTCCTGCTGATCCTCCGACACTCGAGAGTGCTTCTTTTCCAACAAACTGTCCGACGATCACCGAATCGACCGTATTATATAATTGTTGAAAAAAACTTCCGACTAAAATCGGAAAGAAAAAAATAAGCAGCTGTTTCCAGATTACACCTTCTGTGATCCCATTCTTTTCTTTTGTCATCTTTTTGTTCCTCTCCACGTTATTCTTCTATTTTCATCTGTGCTGCTTCCATACGGTCACGGATTGCTTCCATTCTTGCATCCAGAGAAGCACTGATATTGGCACACTCGATCAGTTCATTTGCAAGATATTCCGCCTCGCTTTCCGGTATATCTTTCTTATAACGCAGCTTATGTTCCAGACTTGCCCAGAAATCCATCGCGATGGTACGAAGCTGAACCTCGACCTTCATCGGGCGTTTTTCGTTTTCCAGAAAAATCGGAACCTCAATAATCAGATGCAGGCTCCGGTATCCTCCCGGCTTTGGATTCTTAATATAATCCTTGCGTTCGATCAGTTTCACATCGTCCTGCTGTAACAGACAGTCCGCTAACATATAAATATCTTCCTGAAAAGAACAGATCACGCGTACGCCTGCAATATCATTAATATTTTGCTCAATGGATTCTAATGAAAATGGGATCTGTTTCCGTTTCACTTTCTTTAATATACTGTCAAATGATTTCACTCTTGATTTGATCGATTCAATCGGATTTCTGTCATACCGGAGTGAAAACTGTTCATTTAGTACATTGAACTTTGTTTCTACTTCCATTATGGCACAACGGTAATATGCCATCAGACTTTCGATCGGTGCAAAATTTTCCTGTACTTTATCCATAAACTCATCGGATAACACCGTATCCATGATAATTTCTTCTTTTGCCTGTTTTATAAATCTTTCGATCAGCATCTATATAAACTCCTCTTTTTCTTTTAATATTCAAGTCGAATGTGCTACAGTCTTTTCATTATAGGATGTTTTCACTTTTTTTACAAGGACAATCGTATCTCATGGAAACGTTTCCATTACATCAAAAATCCCTTATTTTATCTCTGCAGTAATCTGCAAAAATAAAATAAGGGAACCGTTTTTTATTTATTCGTCTTTTCTGACACGTCCATACATTTCCATGTATTTATAAAGCCGCTTTGCAAGACTGCTGTTAATCTGGTCTGCAGTCGCTCTCCACTGCCAGTTACCACCTAATGTGGACGGTGTATTCATACGTCCTTTGGAATCAATACCGATTAGATCCTGCATCGGGACAATGGCGAGATCGCCAACCGAAGCCCATGCTCCACGCATCATGCCCCAGTTATAACCCTCTTCTTTGGTTAAATTCAAATAATCTTTTGCAAATTTCACACTTGCCTTCGGAGCTGTTTTCATCCATCCTAAAATGGTGTCATTATCGTGTGTTCCGGTATATACAACACAATGCTTCGGATAATTGTGAGGCAGATAATCACTTCCCTCTCTGGAATCAAATGCGAACTGAACAACCTTCATTCCAGGGAATCCGGAGTCTTTTACCAGTTTCATAACGGATGGGGTCAGATATCCAAGATCCTCAACAATAATATTTAATTTGCCAAGCTTTCTCTCCAAAGTATGGAACAGATCCATTCCAGGACCCTCTCTCCATTCTCCGTTACGTGCTGTCTTATCCTTTCCCGGAATCGCATAATAAGAATCAAATCCGCGGAAATGGTCGATACGGACAATATCATAAAGTTTTGACATTGCCTTTACTCGTCTTGTCCACCATGTATAGTCATCTTGTTTCATTACATCCCAACGGAACAGCGGATTGCCCCAAAGCTGTCCATCTTCAGAAAACGCATCCGGAGGGCATCCTGCAACATCGATCGGATCAAGATTTTCATCCAGATAAAACTGTGATGGGTTCGCCCATACATCTGCCGAATCACCGGCAACGTAGATTGGAACATCACCGATAATCTCAATTCCTTTTTCATTCACGTATTTCTTTAATGACCACCATTGCTTGAAAAACAGATACTGGAGCATTTTATAAAACGTGATATCTTCGGCATAAGTTTCCTTTGCTTCCAGAAGAGCTTTTTCCTCTCTTGTCTTTAATTCTTTTTCCCATTCAAACCATGCAATTCCGCCATGTGCATCTTTTAATGCCATAAACAGAGCATAATCATCCAGCCATTCTGCCTCTTCCTGGCAAAAAGAATCAAAATCATCCGGTAAATTTTTCATAAACCGTTCATAGGCTTTCTTTAACAGTGCATATCGTGAAACATACATTGTGCCATAATCAACAGAATGCGGATCCCGTCCCCATGAAAACGACTCACACTCTGATTTTTTTAATAATTTATCTTTGCACAGGATCTCAAGATCTATAAAATAAGGATTTCCTGCAAAGCTTGAAAATGACTGGTATGGCGAATCGCCATAGCTCGTCGGACAAATTGGAAGTATCTGCCAGTATTTCTGTCCCGACTTGTCAAGAAAATCAACAAACTTTCTTGCTTCCTTTCCCATTGTACCAATTCCATATGGAGATGGCAGGGATGAAATGTGCATTAACACACCGCTGCTTCTCATAACAAAACTTCCTCCTATTTTGAGTTCAAAAACTCCTATTTCAAATTCCTGATACTCTCTCCACTTCCGAATTCAAAAGGAACCACTTCATAAACAGGTTCTTTTTTCAATTCGATCTGTCCAAATAGTATCTCTACGCTTCGAACGGCCAGTGTCTTATACTGCTGCCGGATCGTAGCAAGTTTTGGATTATAGAATTCCGCTAAATCTGTTCCATCAAATCCTATGACAGAAATATCTTCCGGTATACGATAATCCAAATCACGGAGTGCCCGGATCGCACCGATCGCCATCACATCCGACATTGCAAATACTGCTGTCAGATCTGGGTACTTTCCGATCAGACGCTTCATAGCACGATATGCACTGTCAAATGAAAATCTTGCTTTTTCATAGCAGACATCCAGATTCATCTCCACATGATGTTCCGCAAAGCTTTCCTTACAGCCCAGGTAACGTTGATGACTGGTGTATGATTTAATCGGGTCACCGCCAATAATCCCTATCTTATTATGCCCAGCCGCAAATAATGCATCGACAGCACATTTTCCTGCTTCAATATCATCCGTTGCCACACTGGAAAGATTTTCGAACGGAAGAATATTTGCCTGATTCGTGATCAATACACCAGGAACATCTACTTTTGCAAAATCCTGCCTGAAAAAGTCCGGATTTCCTCCCAAGAAGAGAAGTCCAAGCGGCTTTCGCTCCCTGCAAAGCTGCAACGCCTGCTCCACTTCATTATCATCCTCATCAATATAAGTAACAACAAGTGTATACTCGGTTTTCGATATCATCCGCTGGATTTCCTCTACAATATTTGAAAACAGCATATTTGAAATACCTTTGACCAACACTCCGATAATCTTTGTATTACTCTGTTTTAAATGCTTTGCATTATTATTCGGAACAAAATGGAACTTCTCCACTGTCTCTTCGATTTTCTTCTTTGCATCCGGACTGACATCACTTCTATGATTCAGAACTCTGGAAACCGTACTGATAGAATATCCTGATTCTCTGGCTATATCCTTTATCGTTACCATAAATTCTTCCTGCCTATTATTTATTCGTAAAGTATCGATATATTATATTGCAAAATAATACAGATTTTTACATTCTTTACTATAATATCAGCCTTTTACCGCTCCCGCAACTACTCCTTCAATAATATATTTCTGACAAGCCACATAAAATACAACAATTGGAACAATTGCAAGCACAAGCATTGCCATCATGGTACCCCAGTCAACTGCTCCATATCCACCTTTCAGATACTGGATAACGATCGGGATTGTTTTATATTTTTTGATATCCAATACCAGATAAGGAAGTAAGTAGTCATTCCAGATCCACATTGCCTGTAAAATAGCAACTGTGATCGCAGTTGGTTTCATAATTGGGAAAACAACCTGGAAGAAAGTCTGGATCGGTGTACATCCATCGATCATGGCTGCCTCTTCTATCTCGATTGGTATACTCTTTACAAAACCGCAGAACATAAAGACCGCAAGTCCTGCTCCAAATCCTAGATATACTAAAATAATACCGATTGGATTGCTTAAATGCATCATATTAGCCAGTTTGGACAGGGTAAACATAACCATCTGGAATGGTACGATCATAGAGAACAGACATAACATGTAAATGGTTGTGTTTAACTTATTATGCACTCTTGTGATATACCATGCACACATAGAAGTACATAAAATAATGACTGCAACAGATCCAACTGTAATGACAACGGAATAACCAAAAGCCTGGAAAAAGTTTGTTTTCTCAATACCACGGACAAAATTTGTCAATCCGGTAAATGATCTTTCATTTGGCAGTGCAAATGCGTTTTTAGTAATAAATCCTTTTTTCTTGAATGAGTTGATCAATACCAGAAAAATCGGATACAGATAAAATACTGTCAGCAAACTGAAAAATACTGTCAGGATACCTCCATGCTTTGCTTTTCTTACAGCACTTACGTCATTGTTTTCTTTCACTTTCTTTGCCATTACTGCTGCACCTCCTTAGCTCTTGTAATTCTATTCTGTGCCAGTGCGATAATTGCTACGATTATAAAGAAAATAACTGCTTTCGCCTGACCTACACCTTCCCAACCGGAACGTCCATAGAATGTCTCAAAAATATTAAGTGCAAGCATCTGTGAGTTATTCGATGGTTCACCGGCTGTAAGAGCAAGGTTCTGGTCAAATAATTTGAATGAGTTAGTCAGTGTTAAGAAGGAACAAATTGTAATTGAAGGCATTACCATTGGAATTGTTACACTCTTTAACAGTTGCCAGTTTGAAGCTCCATCCATCTTTGCTGCTTCGATCAGTTCACCCGGAATGTTCTGGATACCGGCGATATAGATGATCATCATATATCCGACCTGCTGCCAGTTCATTAAAATAACAAGTCCCCAAAATCCGTATGAGGAACTGTAAGTAAGTGTTCTTTCATAATGGCTTAAAATTCCATTCAGTAAAATCTGCCAGATATAACCTAATACAATACCACCGATCAGGTTCGGCATAAAAAATACAGTACGGAAAAAATTAGTACCTTTAATTCCCTTTGTTAAAAGCATCGCAATTACAAATGCGAACACATTAATTGTCAGCACGGATACAATTGTAAATAATGCAGTGAACCACAATGCATGCAGAAATGTCGGATCACTGAACACACGCAGATAATTTTTAATTCCCACAAATCTTGCATCCGTAACAGTTGTAAATTCACAGAATGACAAGTAGATGCCCATAATAAAAGGAACTATAAAACCAATTGTAAATGCTACTAATGTAGGGAGTGCAAAAATAGGAAAATATCTTTTGATCGCTTTCTCCATAACTTCCATCCTCTCAATAAAAAACCTTAATAATTCGAAAGGGTGAGTGGCCCGCCACACACCCTTTCAATGTTACATCTTAAAATTTATTTGTTAGCTGCTGCATATTCAGTAGCCCATCCATCAACAAATGCACTAACAACATTGTCCCATGAACCTGTACCCTGTGCATACTCTAATAATGCAGATCCAACACCATCTTTCCATGTTTCAGATGGAATTGTAGAGAAGTTCCATGTTACAGAATATTTACCATCAGCGATGTACTGGTTAGCTGCCTGGATAAATACGTTATCAGCTTCATATTCACCTGTAAATGTATCAAATGGTGTTGTGAATCCCATCTCATGAGCCACGCACTCACGTCCTGTATCAGATGTGATAACCCAGTTTAAGAAATCAAGTGTAGCCTGCTGATCTTCTGCTGAAGCTTTGCTGCTTACACACCAGTAGTTCTCAGAACCTGTGCAAAGACCCTGGTTCTCTTCACCTTCAACACCAATGTAAATTGGCATCATGCTGATATCATCTGCTGTTACAAGATAACCGTTGTCTTCGTTTGTAAGGTTACCATACTCCCATGTACCATTCTGGTAGAACACTGCTTCTTCCATACCGAATTCAGATTCAGCTTCATCACCTGTCTTAGAGGAAAGCATTCCCGGTTTGCAGGTAGAATCTGTGATATATAAATCCCAGATCTGTTTGTAGTTGTCAAGGTATGTTCCTTCGATCGCATCTGTAGACTCGATGCCTTTGTCTTTGTATTCATAATAGATTGGAAGGTTTGCAAGATGTGTTTTAAATCTCCAGTCAGAAGAACCGTCCATACCTGCGGATGTGAATGCACCCTGAAGGTCATATCCGAATTCATCATTGATCTCGTCTAATCTTGACTGAATATCATCTGCAACTGCTTTTAATGTAGCAAAGTTGTTAATCTCATCAACTGAAGAGATCACTGCGTTATCCATTGTACAGTAGTCATTTAAAATCTTCTTGTTATAAATGAGTCCGTATGTCTCAACAACATATGCGATACCCTGTACTGCGTCACCATCTTTTAATGCGAAATCATCACTTGTTAAATGGGAATATAATTCGCTGTTTGAAAGATCCATGCAATAATCTTTCCAGTTTGCAAGTCCTACTGGTCCGTTTACCTGGAATAATGTAGGTGCTTCTTTCTTAGCCATCTCAGATTTTAATGTCTGCTCGTAAGTTCCGTCTGCTGCTGTGATTACAGTAACCTTTGTTCCGGTCTCTTCCTGGTATTTTGCTGCAAGATCCTGCCACTGCTGATCCTGTTCCGGTTTGAAGTTCAGATAATAAACCGAACCGCTGCCTGATGCTGTGCTGTCCGCTTTTGTATCTCCTGTTTCTGTTGTGTCTGTTGTGTCTGCTGCTTTGTCAGTGCTGGAAGCATCATTTCCGCATCCTGCGAATAATGTTGCTGTCATTGCTGTAGCAAGGATCACTGATAATAATTTTCTCTTCATAGTCTTTCTTCCTCCCATAAAGTTTTGCACATTTTGTGCATTGTTTTTTTGGCTGTACGCCGTTTCTGAAATATTTCTGAAAACATTTGCGGTAATGTTTTCGGGAACGTTTTCAGTTGATAATTGAATTATAACGCATTATATCGAAAATGCAATACTCCTTTGTCGTTTTCTCTATGTTTCACAATTTGAAGTCTCTTTTTTTGTGCATTTTTACATATCGTTTTTTGTATCAGCTTCTGAATCGGATTTTTTCCTGTCGTTCTGACCAGACACTTCTTTTCGCGTTTTGCCACTCACTGCACGATTTATGATTGACATTGAAAAAGAGTATTTTACATGATACTATAAAGGTATATTTTCAATTCATTATTCAAAGGAGAAGTTACGATAAAACTATGAAAACACCAGACTATCATAAATTAGAACATGATTTCAGACGTATACAGACTTCTTTCAAATGGGTACTCTTCTCGATCTTATCTGGACTTATCGTCGGAGGAATTGGTACCCTTTTCTATTTTGGCATGTATGTAGTCACTCTTATGCGTGAGAAGAATCCGTGGCTGATTTTTCTGCTTCCTGTGGGCGGACTTGTGATCGTAGGAAGCTACCGTCTGCTTCACGATGAGAAGGATACGGGAACCAACCTTGTTCTGTCGGCGATCCATTCAGATGAAGAACTTCCATTACGGATGGCTCCGCTGATTTTTATTTCAACTTTGATCACACATCTTTTCGGTGGATCCGCAGGACGTGAGGGTGCAGCTTTACAGCTTGGAGGAAGTCTGGGAAATGGTCTTGGAAAGCTCTTTCGTTTTGATGAAAAGGATCAGCATATTATGATCATGTGTGGTATGAGTGCAGCTTTTTCTGCACTATTTGGAACTCCGATGGCCGCTGCGATCTTTTCCATGGAGGTCGTGAGTGTCGGGGTCATGTATTACGCTGCACTTGTTCCCTGCGTGATCTCCTCACTCACAGCTCATGCAGTTGCTGCTTTCTTCGGTGTATCTCCGGAAATGTTTCTGATTCAGAAAATTCCTGCTTTTGGGGTTTTAAGTGCAGTAAAGGTTTCTGTTCTTGCCATCCTGTGTGCCGGTGTCAGCATACTCTTCTGCATTATGCTGCATAAGTCCGATCACCTGTACAAAAAGTATTTTAAAAATCCTTATATCCGCATCTTTGCCGGTGGTTGCTTTGTCCTTATCCTTACTCTGCTTGTCGGCGACCAGCGCTATAACGGAACAGGTATTAATATGATCGAGCAATGTATGAATGGCTCTGTCAGACCGGAAGCATTCTTTATGAAAATGCTCTTTACAGCCCTGACACTCGGTGCCGGATTCAAAGGCGGTGAGATTGTTCCTTCTTTCTTCACCGGAGCTGCATTTGGATGCCTGTTTGGAAATCTTCTTGGTTTTTCACCGACACTTTGTACCGCTGTTGGTATGGTTTCTGTATTCTGCGGTGTTACAAACTGTCCGATCACTGCTCTGCTCATCAGCTTTGAGCTTTTCGGATATAATGGAATGCCTTACTTTTTACTTGCAGTAGCATTCAGTTATATGCTTTCCGGTTACTATGGACTCTACAGCAGCCAGAAAATCATTTACTCCAAATACAAGACCAA
>CAKQXQ010000029.1 GCA_934292805.1 uncultured Roseburia sp.
CCAGTTAGCTCAGTTGGTAGAGCAAAGGACTGAAAATCCTTGTGTCTCTGGTTCGATTCCGGAACTGGGCATTGAAATTAATATGGGATATTAGCTCAGTTGGTAGAGCACTTGACTTTTAATCAAGTTGTCCGGGGTTCGAATCCCCGATGTCTCATTAAAGTATCGTCACTCATCAGAGTGGCGTTTTTTGTATTCAAAAAAGGAATAAAGTGTTATAATTCTGATAAATTATAAAAAACAGCTGTGTATTTTAATAAGATATATGCAAATAGAACTTTGAAAAGAGGTATGAAACAATGAAAGTATTAATGTTAAACGGCAGTGCAAAGCAGAATGGCAATACTTATCTTGCATTAGAGGAAGTTGGAAAGCAGCTAGAAAAGGAAGGAATTGAATACGAGATTTTCCAGATCGGTGGAGAGGCTGTAAGGGACTGTATCGGCTGTGGACAGTGTACCGAGGATGGTTGTTATTTTACAGATGATAAAGTGAATGAGTTTGTCGCAAAGGCGAAAGAAGCAGATGGATTTGTATTTGGCACACCGGTATATTATGCACATCCAAGCGGAAGAGTGTTATCATTTCTTGACAGGGCATTTTATAGCAGTAAAAATGCATTTGTATTTAAACCGGGAGCTTCTGTTGCAGTAGCCAGACGAGGTGGGACAACAGCATCTTTTGATGTAATGAATAAATATTTTGGAATTTCCCAGATGCCGGTTGTTGGATCTACATATTGGAATGTCGCACATGGACGCGTGCCGGGAGAAGTAGAACAGGACGCAGAAGGATTACAGACGATGCGAAATCTCGCCAGAAATATGGCATGGATGCTAAAATGCTTTGAAGCAGGCAAGAAGGCAGGTGTTAGCCTTCCAGTAGCAGAAACAGAGAATAAGACACACTTTATCCGATAGAGAGTAAAAAATAAAATGAAAGAATAGAACCGCAGGAATGTTTTTGAGGGACTAAGATGCCTTCCAAAATCTTTCCCGCGGTTTTTATATTAAAAATAAGTTTTTTCATGTGCCCTTTCGAGCAGAAAATGGAAGAAAAGGCAGACAAATCGAGCACCGGAGCAAGAAAAAGTCAGCCCTTTCGAGCAGAAAGTGGAAGAAAAGGCAGACAAAACCAGCACCGAAGGGAGAAAAAGTCAGCCCTTTCGAACAGAAAAAGGCAGAAAAGGCAGACAAAACTAGTGCCGGAGCAAGAAAGAGTCAGCCCTTTCGAGCAGAAAGTGGCAGAAAAGGCAGACAAACCTGGCACCCGGAAGTAGGAAAGTAAGCCTAAACAGAAACAGGTCAATCTAATATAGCGGATGTAGAAACATAATGCAGAAGTAAAACATAATAGTTAAATGCTGAAGTGAAAAGTTTATTTCCACTTTGAAAAAGGTAATTTATGAAGTGGCATTTACTCTTACAAAAAGGGTAAATGTTGCTTTTTTGTTATCCAAAAGTTGCATTAAGTGTTACACTAAAGATGGCAGATGCCTGATGGGAATAATAAACAGTTATTTTATTCCATGGCAAACAAGCGGACTTTAGGCGAACATTTTGGATGGTGTAGGACTAAATTCCACTTTTTTGCTGGATATAATATCGGTCCTGACAGCCATCTGTGAAGATTATTTTTTGAGAAGGTAAGGTTTTAACACAACCTTATCTTTCTCTATTTTATGAAGCCCAAAAGTTTTAAGTTTCTCAAATAAATCGTGATACATAAAGTCAGCAACATCAAGGGGGCTCTTACCGCCCAGCTTTTCCACAGGAACTGAATTAACATGGCTGAGAACGATGTTTAATGCATCCTGATCCACAAGCCCTAAAGCACATAAGTCAGCACCTTTTGGAAGGATATATCTTAATTCGATGTGTTTGTTTTCCAGAGAGCCTTTCTGTCCGGATTGCATAGGGTCACAATAAAATACTCTCGTACGTCTTGTGTTATCAGTACCGGTTTCCATAGCATCAGCTGCAGAGAACTCGGTGCCTCTGTCCGTTAAGAGGATGTGCACATATTTCCGGAATACTTGTGTACCTAAAATTGATTCTAGAAGGTCAACGCCCTGTTTCATGGATTCTGATGTTTTAGAATTATGAAGTATGGCAAAAACAATTCCGGAGTTAATGAACTTAAATGTCTGAATGAAAGGTCCGGTGGTTTCGTTGTTATATACCGTATCCATTTGTGTAACGAACACATCTGGGTTTTCATCGATATAGATCTTGTAGTCCTTATAAGTACGTCCCAGCAGATACTTTCTGTCTGCACGCTTTTTGTACCCCTTCGCTTTCTTTTTGGACATCTTGCGGGAAACCTGCCTGCGCAGATCCATTGCAGTAATGCCGGCAATTTCATGGAACACACCGCCTTCGATGTAGTTATAGAGTGTCTTTTCAGAGATGCCAATCTCAGGATGCCCGGTAATGATCTGATAAGGAGACTGTCCTTTTTTAAGAAGAGGAGCAACGATATCAGCAATCGCTTTAGCCTCTGAAGTAGTAAGATTAACCCCTTGTCTGGAATCGATTAAAACAGACCGATAATCAGAATGAGCATCCTCTGGAGAATAGGTATATTTATCAAAACGGCACTTCGACCAGTTGGAACATTCGTTGCAGGCACCAGGAGATCTGTCTCTGCGAGAACACTTAAAAGGGAAGTATTCAGGGCAATCAGGGGTGCATTGTCTTCCAAATGGACATTTACGGTAATTATTACACTCAAGAGGCATCTTGCATTTGTGCGTAAGAGAACGGTGAAGTTTTATTTCTTTGCCTACCGTAGACTTATCTTTGCCGATAGTCTGAGCTATGGCTGTTTTGGAAGAACCATTGGTAATGCCGGTAAGGATAATACGTCTTTCGTTTAAAGTTAAATGTGAAAAAGAATTATTAACACTCATATATACCTGCCTTTCCAATGGCTGTCAGGTATATAAAGTGTAAGACTAAATACAACAGTGGTGGAAGTAGAAATAAATGAAAGACTAAAATCTACTTTGCCCCATTCAAAGTGGAAATAAACTTTTCACTTCAGTATAATAGTTAAATAGTTAAATGTTAAGGAAAGTACTTGACGTATCTGCTTTAAAACAGTATGATATTAAAAGACACGCTTCACTGCGTTGAAGTGCGAAAAATAATAGAAAAATGTAACAAGAAAGTATTCATTTTAGAAAATATGAAGAATTCAGATGCAGGGAAATTGAAATGATGCCTGATTTTAATGTTACAAACGGAGGATAGATTCATGGAAATGGAGATGGAATTTCTGCGTAAGCTGCCAACACCACAGGAACTTAAGGAGCAGTTCCCGGTAAGTGAAAAGATCGCAGCTGTAAAGATGGAAAGAGATGAGCAGATCCGCAATATTTTTGAAGGAAAAGATGACAGACTGATCCTTGTAATCGGACCATGCTCTGCGGACAATGAAGATGCAGTGATTGATTATATTTCCAGATTGCGTAAGGTGCAGGATAAAGTACAGGATAAGATTTTTATGATCCCACGTATTTATACGAATAAGCCAAGAACAATCGGTGTGGGATATAAGGGAATGCTGCATCAGCCGGATCCGGAGAAGAAAGAGGACATGCTGAAGGGAATTATTGCAATCCGTGATCTGCATACAAGAGCAGTACAGGAAACCGGATTTACCTGTGCAGATGAGATGCTTTATCCGGAGAATCACAGATATTTATCAGATTTATTGTCATATGTTGCAGTAGGAGCACGTTCAGTAGAAGACCAACAGCACAGACTGACAGCGAGTGGTGTTGGAATCCCGGTAGGAATGAAGAATCCGACAGGCGGAGATATTTCAGTCATGATGAATTCTATGATCGCAGCACAGCACGGACATACATTTTTATATCGTGGATGGGAAGTAAAGACCAAGGGCAATCCGTATGCACATGCAATTTTAAGAGGATATGTAGATAAGTTCGGACGTAATATTCCGAATTATCATTATGAAGATCTTCAGAATTTGCTGGAACACTATGAGGATGTGAATGCTTCACAGCAGACCACACTTGCAAATCCGGCAGTGATCGTTGACACCAATCATTCAAATTCAGGCAAGAAATATTTAGAGCAGATCCGTATCAGCAAAGATGTTTTACATAGCTGTAAAGTATCAAAAGATATTCATAAGCTGGTCAAGGGACTGATGATCGAAAGCTATATTGAAGATGGTGCCCAGAAGGTCAGTGAACATTGCTACGGAAAATCAATCACAGATCCATGCCTCGGATGGGAAAAAACAGAAAATTTAATTTATGAGCTGGCAGAGCTGTGGTAATTATTTGAAAAAGAGTCTCTTATTCTGTATCGGAAATAATAAGCTGATACAGAGTAAGCGAGATTCTTTTTTTTTAGTTGTTGCATTTAATAAGAAGAAACTAGTTGAAAAATTTGAAAAATCTGTTAATATGTACAGTGGTTTTCAAATTATAAAAAAAGTATAAAGAAAGAATGAAAAGGAAGAGGTGCATGACATGAACAGTTTTTTACTTTGTATCCCTTTTGCAGGCTTATTACTTTGCATCGCTGTGATGCCATTAATTAAACCTGAGTGGTGGGAAAAGAACCAGGCACTTGCAGTAATTTTATGGTCGCTGCTATTCATCATCCCATCAGTAGTATTGAATGGTGCAGGAGAGACGACAGAAACAGTTCTCGACTGTATTGTGAATGATTATCTTACATTTATTGTATTATTATTCGGATTATTTTGTGTATCCGGTAACATTACACTGGAAGGAAATCTGGCGGGTTCACCTGGCGTGAACGCTGTATTCCTGGCATTTGGAACATTGCTGTCAAGCTGTATCGGTACAACCGGTGCGAGTATGCTGTTAGTACGTCCGTTGATCAAGATGAATTCATGGAGAAAGAATAAAGCACAGATTATGATCTTCTTTATTTTTATGATCTCTAACATGGGTGGATGCCTTACTCCGATCGGAGATCCGCCACTTCTGATGGGATTCATGCGTGGTGTGCCATTTTTCTGGAGTACGCATTTATTCTCGGTGTTGCTCTTTAATATGGTATTATTGCTGATCATCTTTTACTTCATTGACAAACGCAGTTACAGGAAAGATATCGCGGCAGGACTTCATCCGGATATCAGTAAACCGGGTGTTGAATTAAAAATAGAAGGTTTACATAATGTAATTTTCCTTGTAGCGATCGTAGTTGCAGTTATTTTAAGCGGAACATTACCGGGACTTCCAATGTTCCAGAATGCAGCCGGAAAAGTGATCGGAATTAAGATTTTCAAAGAAGTAGAACTTACCGTTCCGGCGATGATCGAGATCGCAATTATTTTGCTGGCAGCGTTACTTTCCTTTAAAACAACGGAAGAGAAGATCCGTACACAGAACCACTTTACCTGGGGTGCGATCAAAGAAGTTGCAGTTTTATTTATCGGAATTTTTATCACCATGCAGCCGGCACTTGCGTTGTTAAAGACAATGGGACCGGAACTTGGTGTTTCAGAACCATATCAGATGTTCTGGGCAACCGGTATGCTGTCAAGCTTCCTGGATAATACACCAACCTATCTTGTATTCCTGACAACAGCAGGAACACTTGGCTTTACTTCAGGTATTGCAACAACTGTTGGTACGATTTCTGTAAAAGTGCTGACAGCGATCTCCTGTGGTGCGGTATTTATGGGAGCCAACACATATATTGGAAATGCACCAAACTTCATGGTAAAATCCATTTCTGACGAAAACGGTGTGCGTATGCCATCTTTCTTCGGATATATGGTATGGTCGTTGGGTATTCTGGTACCGGTATTTATTATAGATACCCTTGTGTTCTTTTTATAGGTAGATACTAAGAGACAGAAAGGTATGGTTGATTATGGAAAATAAAAAAGAGAATTGTTACGAAATTGCAAAAAGAATTTATCAGTTAGATAAAGATGTTTATAAATGCCTTGGTTCTTCTTTGGGTAGAGTTTATACCGGCGATGAAGCTACCTGTATTGAGGATATTACAAAGAATCTGATCACAAGACCACAGGGACACCAGATACGTACCGAATTTGCTCTGATCGGTAATATGGCCCGTACCATTAAAGATAAAGAAGATCACCGCAAAATGATGACGGAGTATAATGAAATCTTACATTTGATCTCTGATCTACCGGAAAGCTTTGGCAGTGTTGATATTATTAATGAGAACCTTGCCGCATTGAACTCATCAAATTTAAGACAGAAATTCTCACCGGACGATCATCTGATCATCTGTATCGGAAGAAGACACGGAAGTGCCGGAACAGATATCGGATTTGCACTGGCAGATAAACTGAAGATCAATTACTATGATGCTGAGATTTTTGACAAAGTATTAAAACGTCTGGATGCAGAAAAAGAAGGATTCGCAGACGAGGGAAACTACGATAAAGAATTCAAAGCAGGAATAGCTAACAATACACGTACCGGAAAGATGTTCCACAACTTTAAAAAGTATCATGGTCTTCCGGTAAGAGATGCGATTTTCTTTAACCAGAGTGATCTGATCTGTGAGATGGCTAAGAAAGAGGACTTTATTGTAATGGGAAGATGTGCGGATGTTGTTCTTACGAATCATCGTATCCCGCATATCAGTATTTTTATTACAGCTTCCTTTGACCAGCGTGTGCGCCGTATGATGGAACTGCACAATTTAAATTATAAGCAGGCAGCACATCTTTTACAGAAACTGGATAAGAAGCATGAGCATTATTACAATTTTTATACAGGAAAAAAATGGGGCGATGCAGTCAACTACGATCTGTGTATCAACAGTGCAAGTTATGGAATCGAGGAATCTGTTGAGCTGATCGAGCGTATGATCCACCAGTATCCGAACAGGGATAAATAATTTCAAAAGCGAAGACAGTCGAAAGTAAATCTGGAGACTGTCTTTTTTAGTACCAGAATCTTTTTATAAAATGAAATTGATAAATTCTGTAATTTTCATTATAATTCAGATATAAAAAGGATTGGAAGGATAATGAGGAGACGATTTATATGAGATATCCAGATTTTTTGCCGGAAAACGGGACGATCGGTTTTGTCGCACCATCCTTCGGGTGTGCAACAGAACCATACTATACAGCATTTTTAAATGCACAGAAGAAGTTTAAAGAGATGGGTTATAAACTTGATCTTGGACCGAACTGCTACGAAGCAAAGGGAATCGGGATCAGCAATACACCGCAGGCCTGTGGAAAAGAGCTGACAGATTACTATTGCAGTGTGGATAACAATATCTTAATTTCCTGTGGCGGTGGAGAAATGATGTGTGAAACAGTAAACCACATTGATTTTGAGAAAATCAAAAAGGCAGATCCAAAGTGGTTTATGGGATATTCCGACAACACGAATTTTGTGTTTTTACAGACAACGATCTGTGACACAGCGGCAGTGTATGGTCCGTGTGCAGGAACTTTCGGCATGGAGCCATGGCATGAAAGCCTTTCTGACACGATGGAGGTGCTGACCGGGAAGCGGACAAAGCTTCACAGTTATCCGCTGTGGGAGAAGGACGATCTGAAAGATGAAGGGAATCCATATGTGCCTTACAATACGACAGAACCGCTGAAACTGGTTTGTTATCAGGGGGAACATGAGATACAGGCAGATGAGGAAGTGACAATGGAAGGACGTCTTGTGGGTGGCTGCGTAGATTGTCTTGTGACTTTGCTTGGCACACAGTTCGATCATGTAGAGTCATTTCAGGACAGATACAAAGAGGATGGAATCATCTGGTTCCTGGAATGCTGTGATTTTAATACCATGGGAATACGACGTGCCATGTGGCAGATGAAGAATGCCGGATGGTTCCGGTATACGAAGGGATTTCTGCTCGGAAGACCGGGCTGCATCGGGGAAGATCTGATGGGACTGGATCATTATCATGCAGTTGTTGATATTTTAAAAGATTTCAACGTACCGATCATTATGGATGCAGATATCGGGCACCATCCACCGATGATGCCGCTGGTCAGTGGAAGTATGGCGAGAGTCACTGCAAAAGAGAAGAAACTGACGGTTGCGATGAAGTATGTGTAAAGAATCAGTACACAGGCTTTTGGAAACATAAGAAAGAATGGAGGAACTTGGTATGGAAGTTATTGTATGGGCAGCACTGATTATTTTATTTGTGGTCGTAGAGGTCATTACGGTCGGGCTTACATCCATCTGGTTTGCAGGAGGAGCACTGGTGGCACTTCTGCTTGCGGCAGCAGGGCTTGATGTGGTATGGCAGTTTGTCGCGTTTCTTGTAGTATCCGTTATTTTACTGATGTTCACAAGACCTTGGGCATTAAAGTATATGAAACCAAAACTTGTCAAGACGAATTATGAGGCAGCTGTGGATAAAAAGGTATGTCTGACAGAAACTGTGGATAACATAAAAGGAACCGGAACCGCAGTATTGAACGGCCAGGAATGGACTGCACGTGCTTACGAAGACGGAAAAATTTTTGAGGCTGGCACAATCGTTAAGGTAAAAGAAATCCGTGGTGTGACACTTTATGTGACAGAGAGCGATGCGATGCCGAAAAAGAATGATGTTTTGGAACAGGAAGAGAAGCAGAACTAAATTCTTTGTGTAAAGCAGGAAAGACTACAAGGTATGACAGAAAAATAGAAAGAAGTGATTAGAAATGAAATTAGGAATGGTTTTTGAAGGTGGAGCAAGCAGGACAGCTTTTTCATGTGGCGTTATGGATGCTTTTCTGGAGGAAGATCTGATGCCGGACTATATGATTGGTGTATCAGCAGGCATTGCATTTGGTGTATCTTACCTGTCGAAGCAGAAAGGTCGAAATTTAAAGCTTCTGGAAGAATATATGGGCGATAAGCGTTATATGGGAATGAAGTATCTGTTTGACCGCAGAAAAAAGACGTATTATAACATAGACTTTGTGTTTGATGAGGTTCCGAACAAATTACTGACGTTCGATTATGATACATTCGCAGCATATAAAGGAATTGTGGAAGCCGGAGTTACGAATATCCACACAGGCAAGGCTGAGTATCTGAGGGTGCCGCAGAGTATCGATATGAAGGATACATTAGTGGCAAGCTGTTCCCTGCCGATTTTGTTCCAGCCGGTGAAGATTGGAAGACATTATTATCTGGATGGAGGAATTGCAGATTCTATTCCATTCCGGCATGCATTGCATGATGTGAAATGTGATAAGCTGATCGTCGTTCTTACAAGAGAGCATGGCTATGTGAAGACAACAGAGAAAGCAGTACGGATCACAGATAAATTATATAAAAAATATCCGAATATTGTAGATGCACTTGATACCAGAGCCGAGCGGTACAATAAAGATGTGAAAGAGCTGGAAGAACTGGAAAAGCAGGGAAAGGTATTTGTGATCGCACCCAAGACAACGATGGGTGTCGGACGCACAGAATCTGATCCAGAGAAGCTTCGTGCATTATATGAGGAAGGCTATCGGATCGGAAAAGAACGTATGGCTGCATTGCGGGAATATCTGCAAAGTGAGCCGGCTGCAAAGATTGACTGAATAAGAGGAGACGACAACAATGAAACTTGTTTTTCTGGATGTAAAATCAATCGGGGAAGATATTGATCTTTCCGGATTTGATGAATTGGGAGAAGTTGTAAAATATGATTTTACAACGGAGGAAGAAGCGGCACAGCGTACAAAGGATGCGGATGTTGTTATTATCAACAAAGTGCCGATCAATGAAAAGACGATCGGAGCTGCAGAGCATTTAAAGCTTGTGTGCGTTACCGCAACAGGAACGAATAATCTGGACAAGGAATATCTGGATTCCAGAAATATTGCATGGCGCAATGTGGCAGGATATTCGACAGAAACAGTAGCACAGCACACATTTGCACTATTGTTTTATCTGCTGGATAAATTAAGCTATTATGATGACTATGTGAAATCGGAGAAGTATATTGGGGATACGATGTTTACACATTTTTCAAATGTGTTCCATGACTTAAATGGCATGACATGGGGAATTATCGGACTTGGCAATATCGGACGGCGTGTGGCGGATCTCGCAAAAGCATTTGGATGCCATGTGATCTATTATTCCACATCCGGAAGAAACTGCCAGGAAGGCTATGAGAGAGCCGACTTTGATACATTGCTGGCAACATCCGATATTGTATCGGTACATGCACCGCTTGATGAAAATACAAAGAATCTGATGGATGCAGAAGCGTTTGGCAAAATGAAGAAATCTGCGATTTTCTTAAATCTCGGACGCGGACCGATCGTTGTAGAGAAAGATCTTGCAGATGCACTGTGTAATGGAAAGATCGCCGCAGCAGGTCTGGATGTGCTTGCTGATGAGCCAATGCGTGAGGATAATCCGCTGCGTGAGATCAAGGATGGCACAAAGCTGATCATCACACCGCATATCGGCTGGGCAAGTGTGGAATCAAGAACGCGGGTAATGCAGCTTGTGCTTTTAAATGTAAAGAATTTCTTTAATAATGAAACCGGTGCATAGCCTGTAAGAAGGGCTATGTGGGATCAGGTGGCAGACAAAAGCCCGCTATGGAAGGAGCGGTTTCCATATTCCTTGAGAAAACGGGCAGTCAGCTCGTGTGCTCTGGACGAATGAAGCTGTACGTGCATAAGTGCAGTCAATTCTTTTAAAAGATGAAAATAGTGTTTTTCAGATTCTTTATAAAGATCAAAAAAAGAATCGGTAGAAGAAATGGACGAATCCCATGGGTTTGTCCATTTTTTGTGCTGCAGATTAAAGGGGTCACTGCAAAATGACAGAGAATCATTGGCGATCAACGGAGAAAATACCGGATAGCCAAGGAAGTGCTTTTCTGCCAGACGAAACAGAACTTTTTTCTGTCCACTGCCATCATACAGAAGACGGAAGCCGAGCTGGGTGGAAAAAATTGCCATGTAGATGGTGTACCTGCTGACCCAGAGACCATCGTATGTGTGCTGGTAAGCATAATGAAGCATACGGGCAACGACATATTTCTGGCGATGCGTGAGGCAGATCGTGTTTTCGGCATGAAAATCAGCACGTCTGACATGAAATTTTAAGTCCAGAAGAGTACTGTCGATTTCTGTTTCCAGGTATGCATGTCTGGAGTAATAGCTTTTGTCAGTCTCATTATAATTTGTACGTCCATAGATAAAAGGATGGCAGGTTGAGTCAAGAACATAATGTCCCAGAAATCCTGCAAGGTAAGCCTCTGCAATTTCAAGATCGTCTTTCTTTTTGAAGATCAGCCGGCTTTCCAGAAGACTGGCAAAAAAAGCATTGGTTTTTCTTGCGTGAGCCATATCACCGAGATTGTGGCCATGCAGGACATAGGCCGGAAGATAATAGAAGAAAATATCCGGTCCCTGATGGCCGAGTGCATAGACCGCTCTGTTTTTATATAAATTTTTCCTGAGTACGGGATCATCGGACCGCTCGTACATATCTCTTGCAAAAATGTAATGTGTTACGTAGCCGGGCATAAAATCATCTCCTGTGTAAGCATTGTTTTGCGAAGCAGCTATGTGTCAGCTCTTTGCAAAGCTATTATACCCACAAAAAAGAAACATGTTAAGTGGAAGTATATTTCTTAATAAAAATATAATAATAGATTAACAGAACGGAAATCTTTCGCATGTATTTTCTTTGTAAAATCTTTATTTTTTGATTGAAATTCAGAAAAAAAGGGAATAATATAAAGATGTAGTAATGAAAACTATGTAATAAAGTGCAGATATTTCAATTTAAGGTTTCTGTATATACATGATAGACAAAATGCCAAAAATGTATATTTGAATGCGACAAAGATTTTTTTTTGCATATTCAAAAAAAACTTAATATTTCCTATACTTTCATACAGAAAGAGAGAATATAGTTAGTAATATGATAAGCCATTGATCTGTCCGGACAGGGCAGATGTGCAGATGGTAAGAAAACGGAGGATTAAGTACTATGGCAAATATGATAGAGACAGTAGAAAGAAAAGCATTCGGTGTGGCTGTCGATGCTGCATTGAAGAACCTGAATAAAGACCGTGAAAAAGGATTACTTCAGATTGTTGATCTGGCTGAAAAATTTATGGGAAATAACTTCAGTAAAGAAGCTTATGACGGAGCGAGAGCAATGATCAAAGATCCGGATAACAAATGGATGAGATACGTGAACCGTGTTCTGGATGAAACAGATCCGCATGTCGCAAAGATGACAGCATTAAATCTTGGATTCCAGGCAGCATTCCTTGGAACAAAGACAATCCGTAAGATGAGAGAGGTACATAACTGTAATATTCCATGGCTGATTTTAATGGATCCGACATCTGCATGTAATTTACATTGTACAGGATGCTGGGCAGCAGAATATGGTAATAAGTTAAACCTTACATTTGATGAAATGGACAGCATTGTCACACAGGGAAAAGAGCTTGGTATCTATTTCTACATGATGACAGGCGGTGAACCACTGGTACGTAAAGCTGATATTATCAAGTTATGTGAGAAACACAATGAATGTGCATTCCACTGCTATACAAACGGAACTCTGGTAGACCAGGCATTCTGTGATGAGATGAAACGTGTCGGAAACCTTTCCTTATCGATTTCTCTGGAAGGATTTGAAGATGCGAATGATTTCCGTAGAGGTGCAGGTGTTTATGAAAAAGTACTTCATGCTATGGATCTGCTTCATGAGAATGGATTGATTTTTGGTAACAGTGTATGTTATACTCGAAAAAATATGGATGCAGTTACATCTGATGAGTTCTTTGATCTGCTGATCGAACACGGAAGCCGCTTTGCATGGTATTTCCATCTTATGCCGGTTGGTATGAAAGCAGCTCCGGAGCTTATGCCTACAGCCGAGCAGCGTGAGTATATTTATCACAGAATCCGTGAGGTTCGTGGAAAGACAGGCGGAAAAGAAATCTTCGTTATGGACTTCCAGAATGATGGTGAATTCGTTGGCGGATGTATTGCAGGAGGAAGAAACTACTGCCATATTAATCCAAAAGGAGATGTGGAGCCTTGTGTATTTATCCACTATTCCGGTGCCAATATTCGTGAGAAATCCCTGCTTGAATGTCTGAAGCAGCCATTATTCATGGCATACAGAGATGGCCAGCCATTTAACGACAATATGTTAAGACCATGTCCAATGCTTGAGAATCCGGAATTACTGCAGAAGATGGTTCATGAGACAGGTGCCCATTCCACTGATGTAGAAGAGGCAGAGCCGGTAGAGCATTTATGCGGTAAATGCGAAGCATACGCATGCGAATGGAAGAAGACAGCGGATAAACTGTGGGAGGAACATCCTTATCATCAGAAAGGCTACACAAATTTCAAGAAGAAATAAGAGGCGAGTCCAATTAACAAGAAGCAGAAAAATCTTTTGAAATGGTTATTTGTAATTTTAATAATAGGAGCAATCGTATATACCTTCCGGGATACAGCGGGACCGATCTTAGAGCAGCTTAAGAAGACGTCACCGTCTGTTCTCACAGGCTTATGCGGAATGTCCGTGATTTACTGTCTGATCGAGGCACTGATTACAACAGTCCTCGCCAGACAGTATGTTTCCGGATTTTGCTATAAGTGGGGAATAGAAAACATGTTTTTCTGTTCCTTTTATCGTGTTGCGACACTGGGCAGCGGATCGGGTGTAGCAGCAATTATTTATCTGAATGAACATGGAGTGGAATATTCCAGCGGATTCGGAATGTACATGCTACAGTATGCATTCCATAAGATCAGTATAGCAATTTATTCGGCGATATTTTTTGTGATAAGCTGGGGATATATGTGCAGGCATTTTGGCGGATACACCTGGCTGCTTCTGGCAGGATATGCAGTCACGATGCTGATCACGCTTGCACTGATCCTGTTCTGCTGTTCCGCAAAGTTTCATCAGATGATCTTTGCAATCATCGATTTTTTCAATAAAAAAGGGAAAATGGATGCATTAGAGACACAGTTAAGAGACCACTGTGAGCAGCTGGAAACAGCATCAAAGTATCTGTTAAAGAATAAAAAGATGGTTGCCGGAGTGATCGGATTGAATATTATCAAGCTCTGCTTCTGGTATGGGATGCCTTATCTTATTTTCAGAGGATGCGGACAGATCAGTCTGATTGAGACGATGGCGATCACTTCCCTGTCAGTAATGCTGGCAGCGGTCCTTCCGTCACCGGCAGGGATCGGATCTACGGAGTTTGTATTTACGGGACTGTTTGCGGGGATCGTAGGAACCGGAATGGCAGGCTCGGCATCGCTTCTGTATCGTTTTGCAACATTTGTTTTCCCATTTCTGATCGGAATCGTTACGGTGATCGCAAGAAGAGTGCGTGAACACAGGGCTATGGAGAATCTGTAGACTTTTTGTGACAGATGGATTAAAATGATGACAGACTTTATAGCCGGAGGAAGACATTATAATGGCAACGATCAAAGAAATCGCGGAACTGGCAGGTGTCAGCACGACAACCGTATCGAATGTGATCCATGGTAAAACGAAGAGGGTATCGCCTTCTACGATCAGGGAAGTAGAACGTCTGATAAAGGAATTGGGATATGTCCAGAAGATGGGACTGCGTGTTTTGAACAATGAAAAATCACAGCTGATAGCAGTTGTGATCAATTACCATAAAGACTTTAAGGATTCCATACTGGGGGATCCGTTTTACGGAAAAATCATAGGTTTCATAGAGGAGTATTTACAAAACCACGGATACTATATGATGCTCTATTCCACAAAGGATATCGAGAAGATATTCCAGATGGTGATCGGATGGGATGTAGATGGTGTGATCGCAGTATCATTCAGCAAACGAAACTGCGAGAAAATTTATCAATTAGTAAAAAAGAGCATTGTGTCAGTGGATGCGTATGGAGATGTGAAGCCGGGAGAGGAAAGCCATGTGATCAATGTGGGGCTGGATGACGAGAGCGGTGGATATCAGATGACAAAATACCTGCTTGAATGTGGATATGAACACATTAAAGTCTGTGCCGGAAGAGACAGTGGTGTGGATCATCTTCGCTATATCGGTGCAGAGAGAGCAATGGAGGATTATGCAGGTGAAAATCAAAAAATGCAGTTTATTGCACTTGGCATGAATAAAGAGAAGCGCAGAGAAAGCTACGAGTGGCTTTTAAGAAGAAGACAACCCAAAACTGCATTATTTTTTTTATCGGATATGTATGCTTTGGAAGCAATGAACTATTTTGCAGATAAAAATATTCAGATACCGCAGGAGATAGGAATTGCCGGATTTGATGACATCATATATTCTGAGTATTCCAATCCAAGACTGACAACAGTAAAACAGGATGTGGAAGAAAAAGCAAAGAGGGCGGTAGAGATTCTGTTACAGCAGATCGATGGACAGAACACAGAAGAAAAAGAAATCAGGCTTCCGGTCAGATTGATGAAACGAAAATCTGCAAGAGAGCAGGAAAGAGAATAGCGGAAAGACAGGTTATCAGAGATGAAAGTGTTTCATTCTGACGACCTGTCTTTTTTTATGTAATAGGAAACTTTGTTCCTATTACATAAAAACGCTCCGCGAGGATCGCACTGCGGCGGATAAGAAACATGTCGCATATTGCGACCCGCCGCAGGCGGAGAATCCCGCAGGTGGGATTCTCTTTTATAAAAAAAATAGTAATAGTGCACAAAAAGTGAAAAAAGAAAATGTCTAAAAACATGGTTATCTACATAACCTCTTTACGAGTCTGATGTTGGATGTTATAGTGTGCTTGAAAGAAAGGTTAGGTACATAACCTGAGAGAAAAAGGAAGGAGCGGGATTAGATGAAACAGATATTAATCGCAACGCATGGCAAGATGGCTTCCGGAATCCGATATACGGTGGAACTGATCGTCGGAAAGATGGAAGGAATTGAAACCATTGACGCATACGTGACACCTGAAGACAATGTGGAGGAGAAGTTTAAGGAATATTTCAGGAAGCACGAACAGGACAGAGTGATCGTATTTACAGATCTGATGGGCGGCAGTGTCAACCAGAAATTAATGGAATACAGCAAAAGAGAGAATGTTACATTGATCACAGGAACAAATCTCCCGGTACTTATGCAGGTTATGCTGGCAGATGATGACGTGACAGATGATGAAATCCAGGAATATATCGATGATGCAAGAAGTGAGCTTCAGATGGTTTGCCTGGAAGAGAAAAAAACAAATACAGACGAAGTAAAAGAAGAAAAAAAGACTGAAAAGCCAGAAAAGGAAATACAGACTTTTGAAGATTCAACAGCGAAGATCGCTGCATTAAGAGTAGATGACAGACTGATCCACGGACAGGTTGCAATGACCTGGACAAAGCAGCTGAGAGTTCAGGGAATCGTTGTGGCAAATGATGATGCCGCAAATGACAATACACAGAAAATGGCATTAAAAATGGCTGTTCCAGCCGGCATTAAAGTGTTGATCAAACCGGTTGATGAAGCAATTCGTGTGTTGAATGATCCAAGGGCAGCAAAAATGCGGATCCTTGTTCTGACAAGAACGGTAAAGGATGCACTGAAGGTAAGAAAACAGGTTGGAGAGATCGAATTTTTGAATGTCGGAAACGTAGGACGGTTCGACGGAGTAGATGCCTCAGAGAAACAGCTGCTTTCTCCAACGATCATGCTGACAGATGCGGAAGTAAAGGCACTCAGAGAACTGGTAGAAGTTGATCCGAAGACATGTATACAGCAGGTTCCGAACGATGAACAGAAACTGGTAAAAGATATTATAGGAAAATTAAAATAATTGGTGATGGGAAAGGAGAAAAAACATGTTAAATGCATTTCTTGTAGCGTTAGCAGTATTTATCTGCGTTGGTGGAGCTGAATTAGCAGGTTTTACAATGTTGAACAGACCGATCGTGATTGGTCCGCTGGTTGGACTGTTTCTGGGAGATCTTCATACAGGAGTTATCGTTGGAGCTTCCCTTGAAGCAGTATTTATGGGAGTTGTCAATATCGGAGGAGCTTCGGCGGCTGAGCCTGGAATTGCAACAGCAGTAGGAACCGCATTTGCGATCATGCTTGGTAAGGGAAGTGAAGTGGCACTCACCCTGGCTCTTCCGATCGGAATTCTGGGACTTCAGATCAAGACTGTTTTATATATTTTTATCGTAGGTATGTTTGCAAAAAAATTCGATCAGCTTGCATCCGAAGGCAAGGAAAAACAAATTATTGCACTTCATTATGGATTATGGGCTGTGAACTGGTTCTTATATTCATTGGTTGCTTTCCTTGGAATCTTATTCGGATCTGATGCAGTAAGTGCACTGCTTGATGCAATTCCGGATGTCGTTATGAACGGATTGTCTGTCTGCGGCGGACTGCTTCCGGCAGTTGGTATGGCGATGCTTATGAAAATGCTTTGGGACAAGAAAATCTGCATGTTCTATTTCCTTGGATTTGTACTTGCAGCCTATTTGAACCTTCCGTTGATCGCACTTGCGGTTCTGGGTGTGATCATTGCTGTTTCAATTGCCATGAATGATTACAAATTCAATCAGCTTGCATCGCAGAGAGTTACTGCACAGATCAATGAAGAATATGAACTGGATGAAGAAGAGGAGGAATTTTTCGCATGAGTAATATAACAAAATCAATTCCGGCAGATGAAAGAAAAATGTTAAGAAAAGCTTTCTGGCGTTCATTTACACTGTATGCGGCAGTAAGCCCGGCGAAGCAGGGAGCTTCCGGATTCTGTTATTCCCTGATGCCGTTTATCAATAAATTTTACAAAAATGATGAAGAAGGGAAAAAGGCAGCTTTATCCAGAAGCATGTCTTACTTCAATACAACGATCACATGCTCTACATTTATTATGGGACTTGTTGCATCTATGGAAAAGAAAAACAGTGAGCAGAAAGATTTTGATGCGAATTCCATCAATGCTGTGAAGTCAAGTCTGATGGGACCGCTGGCAGGTATCGGTGATTCGATTTTCTGGGGAGTACTTCGAGTGATCGCAGCAGGAATCGCAGTTGGTCTTGGTTCTACAGGAAATATCCTGGCTCCACTGGTATTCCTTATTCTGTTCAATGTTCCATCTATTTTAATAAAATATTACGGTACATTCTTCGGTTACAAGCTTGGTTCTGAGTATATCCAGAAAATGTATGAAAGCGGCCTTATGAATATTTTGACAAAAGCTGCAAGCATTGTTGGTCTGGTTATGGTTGGTGGAATGACAGCGAGCATGGTGACATTCAACTCTACCTTTGAGCTGAGTATGAAGGGGGAATCAATTTTGAATCTTCAGAGTATGTTAGACCAGATCTTCGTTGGAATTGTTCCTCTTGGTCTGACCATGCTGTGCTATTATCTGCTGAAGAAGAAAAACATCAGTGTTACTGTCCTGATCATCGGAGTGATTATTTTGAGTATTTTGTTATCTGTGCTGGGGATTGCATAAGGAAGAGACATAAAAGCAGGAGGAAACAAAAATGAAGAATTGGTGGAAAGATGCTGTTGTTTATCAAATATATCCGAGAAGTTTTAAAGATTCTAACGGAGATGGATTCGGAGATCTGCAGGGCATTATAGAGAAACTGGATTATTTAAAGGAACTTGGGATTGATGTGATCTGGTTAAGTCCGGTATTCGATTCACCTCAGGATGATAATGGATATGATATCCGGGATTACAGAAGCATCTATGCCGGATTTGGTTCCAATGAGGATATGGAAGAACTGATAAATAAAGCTCATGACAGGAATATTAAGATCGTACTTGACCTGGTAGTCAATCATACTTCAGATGAACATGCATGGTTTGTGGAAAGCCGTAAATCTAAGGATAATGAATACAGTGATTACTATATCTGGAAGGATCCGAAGAAAGATGGAAGTGAGCCGAATAACTGGGGTTCCAGCTTTTGCGGCAGTGCGTGGGAATACTGTGAGGAAAGAGGTCAGTATTACCTGCATTTCTACAGCAAAAAGCAGCCGGATTTAAACTGGGAAAATCCAAAAGTCCGTCAGGAAGTCTATGATCTGATGAAATTCTGGATGGAAAAAGGTGCCGATGGATGGCGTATGGATGTAATCGCATCGATTTCCAAGGATCAGAATTATCCGGATTATCCGGAAGAAGATGGAAGAAAATACTATACCGGAAAATATCACAGCAACGGTCCAAGACTCCATGAATTTATTCATGAGATGAATCAGGAAGTTCTGTCAAAATATGACTGCATGACAGTTGGAGAGGCACCGGGTTCAACTCCGGAGGTGGCAAGATTATTTACAGATCCGGCGAGAGAAGAACTGAATATGATCTTTACCTTTGAGCATATGAATATTGACAGGATCCCTGGATCTGTGAACCGCAAATGGGCATTGAAACCATTTGATCTTCGTGAATTAAAAAGAGTGATGTCTGAGTGGCAGAATAAATTGTATAAAAGAGGATGGAATGCTCTGTATTTTGAGAATCACGATCAGCCGCGTGTGATCTCCAGATGGGGAAACGATACGACATATCGCAAGAAGTGTGCAGAAGCATATGCAACGATTCTGCACGGAATGCAGGGTACACCTTATATTTATCAGGGAGAAGAAATCGGAATGACAAATGTTCATTTTGAACTGGATGAATATGAGGATATCGAAGTCCGGAATGCTTATAAAGAACTAGTGCAGAATGGAAAGACAATCTCAGAAGAAGATTTCAAAAAGGCTGTATGGAATAAGAGCAGAGACAATGCAAGGACACCTATGCAGTGGGATGACAGCGACAATGCCGGATTTACGACAGGAAAACCATGGTTTAAGATCTCTGACAGATATAAGGAAATTAATGTAAAACAGGCATTGACTGACAAAGATTCTATTTTTTACTATTATAAAAAACTCATTGAACTGCGTCATAAGGAAAGCATTCTGACAGATGGAGATTATCAGCTTCTTCTGCCGGAAGATGAAAAGATTTTTGCGTATTTGAGAAATACAGAAAACGAAAGCTGGCTTGTAGCAGCGAACATGTCAGAAGATAATGTGGCGACTGACAAATTGAAAACTGCTGTGAAGGGAAAACAGGAGATTATAATCGGAAACTATGAGCGTGCTGACCTGAAGGAAGCATTAAGACCATATGAAGCGTTTATGATGCGTATAAAATAAGACCTGGGAGAGACATATGGAAAAATATCTGATTGCCCTGGACATGGATGGGACACTGTTGAACAGACATGGAAAGGTATCAAAAAGAACAGTTGAAGTTTTAAACAGCCTGATTAGGAAAGGACATTATATTGTTCCGGCAAGCGGGCGGGCATTTACGATTCTTCCAAAAGAAATTTTGGAATTACAGGGAATACAATTTGCTGTTTTGGAAAACGGTGCGATTGTATGGGACTGGAAAAATCAATGTGCAATAAAACAGGAGCGGCTTCCACAGGGCTTTGTAGCAGCAATACTTGAGGAGATAGAAAAACAGACGGCATCCGGTTATTATGCAGAGGTAATTGTAAATGGCAAAGTCTACGCAGATGAAAGAATACAAAAAAAGCTGGAACAATCAAAGATAATGGGAAACTTTGCGGAATATATGAAACAGAATCATATTTTTCTTGAGAATCTGTCTTCAAGGATCGAACTGTTAAATGCAGCTGAAAAACTGAATGTTTATTTTGAAGATGTGAACCATGGTGAAGCAGTACGTGAAAAATGGAAGAAAGAACCACAGCTGAATGTTACAACCTCAGTAAGCGGCAATGCGGAATTCACGGCAGCTGGGATCAGCAAGGGACATGGAATTCTAACATTACAGCAGCATTTGGGAATTCCAAAAGAGCATTGCATCGCCATCGGAGATGATGAAAATGATCTGGAGATGTTCGAGCAGGTACAGGTGGCAGTTGCAATGGGAAATGCAAAAGAAAAGGTAAAACGTGCAGCAGATGAAGTGACATTAGATTGTGATGAAGATGGTGCAGCGGTATTTTTAGAACGATATTTCTGATTAGAGGGGGTAGTCCGATGATGGCTGCCCCTTTTTGAAGTTTACAAAACTGTGTTTTTTTGTTTTCACAAAATTGACAAATTTTTATGAAATGATAGAATAGCGTTGTTATGATATGCAAAAGAAAATCAGATACTACCGATGGTAGCACAGGAGTATTATAAATGAAGATTTGTTTGAAGTTCGAGAAAGGAAATATTGGAAGGCTGTTTATCGCAATGGTGCTTGCGGCAGCACTGTATCATAAGGTTTCTTTTCCGATAGCAGTATTGGCAGGATTTGGAGTGGCATATTTTTTCATAAAAAGCCTTGAGATCGAAGTAGACAATGCATGGGTGAAGAATATAGGAAGTGCAGTGCTTATTGGAGCGAGCAGTATTATGACCACTCATATGGTGCAGTATCTTCTTCTGGATGCGGAGCTAAGGGCAAAGATCACGGATGAGAAGATGCGGCTGAATGTACTGTGCAGTCTGGTGATTTATCTTGTCATACAGATTATTACGAAAAACACAGGACTGACCTGTATTATTTCGCATGTGGCACTGATGATTTTCGCCGGAATAGATTATTTTGTATATCTGTTCCGTGGAAATGAATTCATTTTCAGTGATCTGCGTTCTATCTCTACAGGACTGAGCGTAGCTGGAAATTACGAATTTGTATTGGACGACAGGGCGGCTTACGTTGTACTGCTGTCAGCTCTTTATGTAGCACTTATGCGTAAGATACGGATCGTTTTTGAAAAAAGATGGTGGATGTTTGTTATCTGTATGATCCTTGTCGTATTTTCCTGTGCTTACGTTGCAGATAAAGCGGAGTATACGGTGACTGAGACATGGGAGCAGAAGGGAAGCTACAGAAACGGATATCTGCTGAATTACGCACTGAGTATCAGGGACTGTTTTATCGCAGAGCCGGACGGATATTCCATGGATGTGATCAAAGAACTTGAGGATACATATTGTGATGACGAGAAAAATTATGTAAACCAAACCACAGAAAAGAAACCGACGATCATTACGATCATGAGCGAATCCTATGCGGATTTAAGTGTGGTTGGAGATTTTATCACAAATGAGGATGTGACACCCTATTACGATTCCCTTACAGAGAATACGATGAAGGGATATGCATTGTCTTCCGTATTTGGTGCTAAGACGCCGAACTCGGAATGGGAGTATATGACAGGCAATTCCATGGCATTTTTGCCAAGTGGATCTGTTGTGTATCAGCAGTATATCAGTGACACACCAACTTCGATCGTATCCAATCTGAAGAATATCGGATATACCTGTGTTGCGATGCATCCGTATTACGAAACCGGATGGAGCAGAAATTCCGTATACCCGTCGATGGGCTTTGATGAAACACATTTTATCGATGATTTTGACCAGACAAAGATTTTGAGAAAATATATTACCGATCAGGAATTGTACGAGAAAATTATCGAACGTTATGAGACGAAGAAGAAAAATGAAGAACTCTTTATTATGAGTATTTCCATGCAGAATCATGGTGGATATACAGAAGAGTACGATAATTTTGATGAGCAGATCAGGATGCTCGGTGCAGGTTATGTGGATTCGAACCAATACCTTTCGTTGATACATGAGAGTGACAAAGCACTGGAATATCTGATCTCATATTTCCAGAATGTGGATGATCCGGTTGAAATCGTATTTTTCGGAGACCATCAGCCAAGCTTAAATACCAGCTTTTATCAGAAGCTGAATGGAAAGGGGCTTTCCGGACTGACAGAGGATGAACTGGAGAATCTGTATACTGTACCGTTTTTTATCTGGACCAATTATGATACAGAAGAAGAGGAAGTACCGATCACAAGTTTGAATTATCTGTCCACACTCGCATTAGAGCGTGCAGGGATTGAGCTTCCGCCTTACAATCAGTTTCTTGCAGACATGATGGAGACGGTTCCGGCGATCAATTCCAGAGGCTATTATTCCAAAACGACCGGACATTTCATGCATCTGGATGAGGCAGAAGGGGCAGAAGCAGAATGGATCAATAACTATGAGATTTTGCAGTATAATAATATGTTCGGGAAGAAGAAGCAGAGCAAGCTGTTTTTCCCATATTTAAAAGAGTAAAGAGATCGGGCTTTGAATAAGGCTTTTACAGAATAGGAGTGAGAAAATTATGAAAAAAACAACTGTTATTTTTGACCTGGATGGCACATTACTGGATACATTACAGGATCTTGCAGATGCAGTAAATTATGCTTTAAGGAAAGAAGGTATGCCGGAGAGAACCATAGATGAGGTGCGCCAGTTTGTAGGAAACGGTGTGCGGCTTCTTATGATCCGTGCGGTGCCGGGTGGTGAGAGCAATCCGCTGTTCGAGGAAACCTTCGCACAATTTAAGGAATATTATGGGGAACACTGTAACGATAACACAAAGCCATATGAAGGAATGATAGAATTACTGGAAACGTTAAAGAGCAAAGGATATTCTGTGGCGATCGTATCGAATAAAATCGACTTTGCGGTAAAAGAACTGAGTGCATTATATTTTAAAGGCATTGTACCGGTTGCAATCGGTGAAAAAGAAGGAGTCAGGAGAAAACCGGCACCTGATACCGTCAGAGAAGCATTAAAAGAACTTGGAAGAATCGCAGAGGAGTCAGTCTATGTCGGGGATTCCGATGTGGATATTGAAACTGCAAAGAATGCAGGCATGCCGTGTGTTTCCGTATTGTGGGGATTCCGTGACCGGGAATTCTTAGAGGAACACGGAGCAAAACGCTATGCCAGGACAGCAGAGGACGTATTAAAGCTTGTAGAACAGATGTAGCAGGTAAAATAAAAAACAGCGGATTACAGAAAGAATGTGGTAATATCTTAAAATTTCTGCAATCCACTGTTTTTTATTATGTAAACTATTTGCTTCTTGCAAGCTCGTCCAGATGCCCCTGGAGGATGCGCTGCGCTGCGATCATATCGACATATTCATACCAGTCTTTTTTTGGAATGCCAAGTTCCGTCATGATCTCGTATGCTTCTACGGTGGTGAGGCGTTCATCGCGGAATATGACAGGCAGTCCTGTCCGCCGCTCAAGATCTGCTTTGAAAATCTTGCATTTCTCAACACGTTCTCCCTCGTCTCCGGACAACATGATCGGATAACCGAGGATAATTTCTGTTACTTCATATTCTGCAATAATCTGCTCAATGCGTGCATAAGTTTTGCGTAATCTCTTTTCGCTTTCACGCCGGATGATCTCCAACCCCTGAGCGGTCCATCCAAAAGGATCGCTGATGGCAACACCGACTGTTTTGGAGCCGTAATCTAAGCCTAATATCCGCATGGTAGAATCTCCTTGCTCTTCTTACAATATTTTCTGTGGAATCTATTTTACAATAAAATAAATCATTTGTATATGCTATGAGAGGATTCCGGTAGACTGTAAGAACAATATGAACATGAGAACCGGTGCAACATAACGGAGCATAATGCGGTAAAGCTTCTTGCGGTGGAATTTCTCACCGTTTCGTTCCATCTCGTCGATAACATAATCCGGAGTCATGATCCAGCCGATTAAGATCGTGGAGAGCAGAGCGATGAATGGCATCATGACACTGTTGCTGATGTAGTCCATGATATCGAGCAGCTGGCCGGTGGAACCGTTTGGTAATTTTACTTCTACATAGAAAATGCTGTAGCCTAATGTGATAACAGCGGAGGCAGCAAGATAGATAGCAGATAATACAAGGACTGTTTTCTTGCGGCCTGTGTGGAAGATTTCCATGCAGTTTGCAGTGATGGACTCCAGTACGGAAATACAGGAGGATAAGGTTGCAAAAATAGCGGTTACAAAAAACAGGATTCCAACGAATATTCCGGCTTTTCCCATAGCGGCAAATACCTTCGGAAGGGATACAAACATTAAGCTTGGACCTGCACCCATACCATCCGTTCCTGAAAATACGTATACTGCAGGAATAATCATGGCTCCGGCAAGAAATGCGACACCGGTATCAAAAATTTCAATCTGGTTGACAGCTGTGTTTAAGTTTACATCAGGTTTTACATAAGAACCGTAGGTGATCATAATTCCCATGGACACGCTTAACGAGAAGAAAAGCTGACTCATCGCATCAAGCAGAATCTGTAAAAATCTCTGGATCGTAAGTCCTTCGACATTTGGGGTAAGGTAATAAATAAATCCTTCCCAGCCGGTGCGTGTCTGACCGGAAGCATCTGTATGATGTAAAGTCAGGGAATAAACAGCAATGATGACGATTAAGATAAGAAGAACCGGCATCATCCATTTGGATACCTTCTCAATCCCATCTTCTACTCCGTTGTACACGATGAATGCTGTCACGCCCATGAAAAGCAGAGCGAAGATAACCGGGGAGGTAGAGGATGTGATAAAGGAGGTAAAGTAATCATCAGCAGCTGCGGCTTCTGCCTGACCGGTAAAATAGACAACAGCATATTTTGTGATCCAGCCTCCGATCACGGCATAATATGTCATGATAAGAACCGGTACGAGGAACGTAAGAATCCCGAGGAACTTCCACTTCGGGCGCATTTCGGTATATGCTCCGATCGCACTTTTTTTTGTGCGTCTGCCGATTGCAATATCAGAGGTAAGCAGTGTAAATCCAAAAGTAAGTACAAGAATAAAGTAAATGATTAAAAATAAACCGCCCCCATCCTTGGCTGCAAGGTAAGGAAATCTCCATAAATTTCCGACTCCGACAGCACTTCCGGCTGCGGCAAGGACAAACCCGAGCTGTCCTGAAAAATGATTCGACTTTTTTTCCATAACGAGTAAATCTCCTAACGAATATAACTTGTAAAGGTAAGATACCACATGTTAAGATATTAGTAAAACGAATATTTTTACTACTATGTATAAAATTTTGTAATACATAGAAAGTGGAAAAAGTAAATATATGGAGAGAAAAATATTAAGGGGAGAAGTTATGAGGGAGATCAGGGACAGGTATGAGATTTTTCTGAAAGTATGTGAGACAGGGAGTTTTTCCAAAGCAGCACAGGCATTGAATTATACGCAGTCAGGAATCAGCCAGATGATGAGCGGGCTTGAAGAGGAACTTGGCGTGCAGCTGTTTGCGAGAGTGAAAAAAGGTGTTATTTTAACCGATAACGGAACGAGGCTGATCCCATACATCAGGGAGATGGTGAACCAGAAAGATAAATTAAGGCAGGCCGCTTTTGATATTAATAACAAAGTAGAAGGAAAGCTTCGGATCGGCAGCTTCTCAAGTGTAACAGCACTCTGGATGCCGGATGTGATCCGGTTTTTCGGGGAGAACTATCCGGGGGTGGAAGTAGAGATCCTGGATGGAAATTACGACGAGATCAGGGACTGGATCATTCATGGACAGGTGGATTGTGGTTTTTTGTCCGCAATTGTTGCAGATGAATTGAAGTTCTATCCGCTCTGGGAAGACCCGCTCTGTGCTGTGATGCAAAAAGGACATCCTCTGACAAAAAAAGATCGCGTCACACTGCAGGAAGTGCTGCAATATCCGTTTATCATCGAGACGCCGGGCTGTGACAATGATATTTTACATCTTCTGGAAAAATGTCCGGATAAACCACAGATTTCTTACAGTTTCCGGGATGATACACTCATTATGGCTTTCGTGAAGAACGGGCTTGGCGTGACGATCTCGCAGAAGCTTGTACTGGATGCATTTGGAAATGATGTGGAAGTAAGACAGCTTGCACCGGAATGTTTCCGGACGATCGGGCTTGCGTTTGCAAGAACAACGAATTCTGTTGTAACAGGAAATCTGCTGAAATATCTGCAGTCAAACATTGATGACAACGGATGGAAATATACGCAAACGTTAGCTTAAAAAGTTACGCAAATTTGCAAAGTATATCCCCCCGGGGAGCTTGTTTTAAGGGAGTTTTGTAAAGTAAAATAGTCAGCACAGGGATACTTGAATCGAGGAATTCCAATAAGAAAAGAACAAGGGAGAACAGCAAATGAAAAAGAAAATAATTGCCTTATTTATGGCAGCGGCAATGATGTTGTCTATGGCAGCATGCAAAAACTCTTCTGCAGCCGACAGCAATTCAGGTCGTGTGACAGAAACAGAAACAACAGCAGATCAGGGGGAATCGACACTTGTATACGGAAGTAATGACTATACACGTATCAATCCGGCAATGGATGAACACGGTGAGATCAATATTCTGATTTTCAACGGACTGACATCACATGATGGTGAGAATCAGGTTGCTCCGGGGCTTGCAAAGAGCTGGGACTACGATGAAGATACGTTAACTTATACATTCCATTTAGAGGAGAATGTAAAGTGGCATGATGGGGAACCGTTTACAGCAGAGGATGTAAAATTCACGATCGAAGCAATTATGGATCCTGATAATGGTTCAGAAAATGCCCCGAACTACGAAGATGTAACAGCAATTGACGTGATCGACGATCATACGATCGCATTCACGCTTTCAGCACCGAACGTAGCTTTTCTTGATTATATGACAATGGCAATCCTGCCAGAACATTTACTGGAAGGCGAGGATATGCAGGAGTCTGATTTCTTCCGTCATCCGATCGGTACCGGTCCATACAAATTAGACAGCTGGGATGCGGGACAGGCGATCACACTGGTAAAGAATGAAGATTATTTCAAAGGCACACCGAATATCGACAAGATCATTTTCAAAATTGTACCGGATGATAATGCAAAAGCGATCCAGATGCAGTCCGGAGAACTGGATCTTGCATTACTGACACCGAAGGATGC
>CAKQXQ010000030.1 GCA_934292805.1 uncultured Roseburia sp.
GCGATCTTTCTAAGAGCTGAGTTAGGTTTTTTAGGAGTAGCTGTCTTAACAGCTGTACAAACACCTCTCTTCTGTGGTGAAGGAGCATCTGTAGGTCTCTTCTGTAAAGAGTTGTAGCCCTTCTGAAGTGCAGGTGCAGTAGACTTCTTCGCAGATGTCTGACGTCCTTTTCTTACTAACTGGTTAAATGTTGGCATTATTTTCACCTCCTGTTAATATTATATGGACATAAACGTCCAAATCACATGCATTTTCATGCATGCTAAATTATTATATAAGTGTCTTTCGGAGATGTCAAGCTTTTTGCCAAAGTTTTTTGCTGTTTATTGTAAAAAAAGAGGAACAGATCCTAGTCCATTCCTCTTTTGTAAATTTTATTTTATTTTTCTTTCATCTTATTCTTCTACCGGAGCAAAATCATCATCCATGAAAGAATCCTCATCAAAATCGATCTCATCTGTCTCATTGACATCAGAATCAAGCTTGATGTTGCGGTATCTCTTCATACCTGTACCGGCCGGGATAAGTTTACCAATGATTACGTTCTCTTTCATACCGATCAGTGGATCAACTTTTCCTTTGATTGCTGCTTCAGTAAGAACCTTGGTTGTCTCCTGGAAGGAAGCTGCTGATAAGAAGGAGTTTGTTGCAAGAGAAGCTTTGGTAATACCAAGTAATACCTGTTTGCCTTCTGCCATCTCTTTTCCTTCGCTTTCAAGCATTTCGTTTGTATCCTCAAAATCAAGAGTATCTACCAGTGTTCCAGGAAGCATATCTGAATCACCGTTTGTCTCAACACGCACCTTCTGTAACATCTGACGTACGATCAGCTCGATATGTTTATCGTTGATCTCTACACCCTGTAAGCGGTATACACGCTGTACTTCACGAAGCATGTAATCCTGAACAGCACGGACACCTTTGATCTTTAAGATATCGTGTGGATTTACAGAACCTTCTGTCAGTTCGTCACCGGCTTCAAGTACTGCACCGTCCATTACTTTGATTCTGGAACCGTAAGGAATTAAGTATGCCTTAGATTCTCCGGTTTCATTATTAGTAACAACGATCTCACGTTTCTTCTTAGTATCTTTGATGTTCGCTACGCCGCCGAATTCTGTGATAATGGCAAGTCCCTTAGGTTTTCTTGCCTCAAAAATTTCTTCGACACGAGGAAGACCCTGTGTGATATCAGTACCGGCAACACCACCTGTATGGAAAGTACGCATGGTAAGCTGTGTACCAGGCTCACCGATGGACTGTGCTGCGATGATACCAACAGCCTCACCAACCTGAACAGCCTGACCTGTTGCCATGTTGGCTCCGTAACATTTTGCACATACACCCATATGGGAGCGGCAGGATAATACGGTACGGATCTTAATTTTCTCAAGTGGATTACCATTCTCGTCCACACCACGGCTCATAACTTCTGCTGCACGTCTAGGTGTGATCATGTGGTTTGCTTTTACGATGACATTTCCATCTTTATCGCAAATTGTATTGCAGGAGAAACGTCCTGTAATACGTTCCTGAAGACTTTCGATTTCTTCTTTTCCATCCATGAATGCAGTTACCCACATACCAGGGATTTCTCTGTTTTTGCCTTCACAGCAGTCAGACTCACGAACGATCATATGCTGTGATACGTCAACAAGACGTCTTGTAAGGTATCCTGAATCGGCTGTACGAAGTGCTGTATCGGACATACCTTTTCTGGCTCCATGTGCAGACATGAAGTATTCCAGTACATCAAGACCGTCACGGAAGTTTGATTTGATTGGCAGCTCGATTGTTCTACCGGTTGTATCAGCCATCAAACCACGCATACCTGCAAGCTGTTTGATCTGTTTATCAGAACCACGGGCTCCGGAGTCAGCCATCATGAAGATGTTGTTGTATTTATCGAGACCTTCCAGAAGCACTTTTGTAAGCTCATCATCGGTCTCTTTCCATGTTTCAACTACTTCTTTATAACGCTCTTCTTCTGTAATAAGACCACGTTTGTACTGTTTTGTAATTCTATCTACAGTATCCTGTGCAGCCTGGATCATTGCCGGTTTCTCAGGTGGAACTGTCATATCGGAAATGGATACCGTCATCGCTGCTCTTGTAGAGAATTTGTAACCCATAGCTTTTACAGCATCAAGCACTTCTGCTGTCTTAGTTGCACCATGGATGTTGATTACTTTTTCAAGAATCTGTTTGTTCTGTTTCTTGGCAACAAGGAAATCAACTTCCAGTTTTAATTCATTGCCAGGAATGCTTCTGTCTACAAATCCAAGATCCTGCGGAATGATCTCATTGAAGATGAAACGTCCAAGTGTGGACTCTACAATTCCTGTGATTTCTCTTCCGTCTGGCATTGTTTTTGTCATACGTACTTTAATTCTTGAATGAAGTGTCACTGCTTTATTCTCGTATGCAAGAATTGCTTCATTGACACTCTTAAAGAACTTGCCTTCGCCCTTTGCTCCCGGTCTCTCCTGTGTTAAGTAGTAGATACCAAGAACCATATCCTGTGAAGGAACTGCTACAAGACCACCATCAGATGGTTTTAACAGGTTGTTTGGTGAAAGAAGCATAAATCTGCACTCAGCCTGAGCCTCTACAGATAAAGGAAGGTGTACAGCCATCTGGTCACCGTCGAAGTCGGCATTGAACGCGGTACATACTAACGGATGTAACTTGATCGCTTTACCTTCTACGAGGATTGGCTCGAATGCCTGGATACCTAATCTGTGAAGTGTAGGAGCACGGTTTAACATAACCGGATGCTCTTTGATAACGTCTTCTAAGACATCCCAGACCTCTGTCTGAAGTCTTTCGACCATCTTCTTTGCACTCTTAATATTGTGTGCTGCTCCGTTGGCAACGAGTTCTTTCATAACGAATGGTTTGAATAATTCGATTGCCATTTCTTTTGGAAGACCACACTGATAAATTTTTAATTTTGGTTCAACACAGATAACGGAACGTCCGGAATAGTCAACACGTTTTCCAAGTAAGTTCTGTCTGAAACGTCCGGATTTACCCTTTAACATATCAGATAAAGATTTTAATGCTCTGTTACCCGGTCCTGTTACAGGACGTCCACGACGACCATTATCGATCAGCGCATCAACTGCTTCCTGAAGCATACGTTTCTCGTTGCGGACGATGATATCCGGAGCTCCAAGCTCAAGAAGTCTTCTCAGACGATTGTTTCTGTTGATGATTCTTCTGTATAAATCATTTAAGTCAGATGTAGCAAAACGTCCACCATCTAACTGGACCATCGGACGAAGATCCGGTGGGATAACCGGTACAACTGTCATGATCATCCACTCCGGTTTATTTCCGGATTCGCGGAATGCTTCTACAACTTCCAGTCTTTTAATGATTCTGGCACGTTTCTGACCTGTTGCATCTTCTAATTCAGCCTTCAGTTCTGCAGAATCTTTTTCAAGATCAATAGCCTGCAATAACTCCTGGATAGCTTCTGCACCCATTCCTACACGGAATGTATTGCCATACTGTTCTCTTGCATCCTGGTATTCTCCCTCGGAAAGTACCTGTTTGTACTGTAATGCAGTGTTACCTGCATCCAGTACGATGTAAGAAGCAAAGTACAATACTTTCTCCAGTGTTCTTGGAGATAAGTCAAGGATTAATCCCATACGGGATGGGATACCCTTGAAATACCAGATATGGGATACAGGAGCTGCAAGTTCAATGTGTCCCATACGCTCTCTACGAACGCTTGATTTTGTAATTTCTACTCCACAGCGATCGCAGACAACACCTTTATAGCGAATTTTCTTATATTTACCACAATGGCATTCCCAGTCTTTACTCGGTCCAAAGATTTTCTCACAGAAAAGACCATCTTTTTCCGGTTTTAAAGTTCTATAGTTGATAGTTTCCGGCTTCTTAACTTCTCCGTGGGACCATTCTCTGATCTTTTCCGGAGATGCCAAGCCAATACGGATCGCATCAAATGGAACAAACTGGTTTGCCTCTTTATTTGTTGTTTCTGGCATCTATGACACTTCCTTTCTCTACTTTACAGAATTGTCGTTATCTGCATAACAGCAGATATCCTTATTCGTCAAATCCATCGTCGCCCATATCATCGTAGAAATCAGAATCGTCATCATCACTGAAATCTTCCTCTTCTTCTACGTCAACAAGCTCTTCTTTTTCAGCATTAAATTCTTTCTTTGTGAATCCCATCTTGGAGAATGACTCACTATCTTCGAAAGCAAAATCTTTATCACCTGAAATAATGGAGTTAAGGTCTGTATTTCCATACTCACTTGTTTCCATCAATTCAACTTCTTTTCCTTCGTCATCCAGTAATGTCACATCAAGTCCTAAGGACTGTAACTCTTTTAACAATACCTTGAAGGATTCCGGAATACCCGGTTCAGGGATATTATCACCTTTGATAATTGCTTCGTATGTCTTGACACGGCCAACAACATCATCGGATTTTACAGTTAAGATCTCCTGTAAGGTATATGCTGCACCGTAAGCTTCCAGTGCCCAAACCTCCATCTCACCAAAACGCTGTCCACCGAACTGTGCTTTACCACCAAGTGGCTGCTGAGTAACTAAGGAGTAAGGACCGGTTGAACGTGCATGGATCTTATCATCTACCAGGTGATGCAGTTTCAGGTAATGCATGTGTCCGATTGTTACCGGTGAATCAAATGGTTCTCCGGTACGTCCATCACGCAGCTGAACTTTACCATCACGGGAAATCGGAACACCCTTCCACAGTGCTCTGTGGTCTCTGTTGTCCCATAAGTACTTCATTACATCTTCGTTAAGTACATCTTTGTATTTCGCTTCGAAATCTTCCCATTCGAAGTTTACATAATCATTTGCAAGTTCCAGTGTATCCTGGATATCAATTTCTTTTGCACCATCAAATACCGGTGTTGCAATGTTAAATCCTAATGCTTTCGCAGCAAGACTCAAATGGATCTCAAGGACCTGACCGATATTCATTCGGGAAGGTACACCCAATGGGTTAAGAACGATATCAAGAGGACGTCCATTTGGAAGGAATGGCATATCTTCTACAGGTAATACACGGGAAACTACACCCTTGTTACCATGACGTCCGGCCATCTTATCACCGACAGAGATCTTTCTCTTCTGTGCAATGTAGATACGGACTGCCTGGTTTACGCCTGGAGAAAGCTCATCTCCGTTCTCTCTTGTAAATACCTTGGCATCTACGATAATACCATATTCACCATGTGGTACTTTTAAGGAAGTATCACGAACCTCTCTTGCCTTCTCACCAAAGATCGCACGTAAAAGTCTCTCTTCTGCAGTCAGCTCTGTCTCTCCCTTAGGAGTTACTTTTCCGACTAAAATATCACCGGCACGTACCTCAGCACCAATACGGATGATACCTCTTTCATCGAGATCTTTTAATGCATCATCACCAACACCTGGTACGTCGCGGGTAATCTCTTCCGGTCCTAATTTGGTGTCACGTGCTTCTGCTTCGTATTCTTCAATATGGATAGATGTATAAACATCATCCTGAACAAGTCTTTCACTTAAAAGAACAGCATCCTCGTAGTTATAACCTTCCCATGTCATAAATCCGATCAATGGGTTCTTTCCGAGTCCAAGTTCACCATTGGATGTAGATGGACCATCGGCAATTACTTCACCGGCCTCTACATGGTCACCCTTGAATACGATCGGTCTCTGGTTGTAACAGTTGGACTGGTTACTTCTGGAGAACTTTGTAAGTTTGTATACTTCTCTTGTTCCATCATCATTTTTGATAATGATCTGGTTAGACTCAGAGCTTTCGATCGTACCAGGTTTCTTTGCAACAACGCAGACACCTGAATCGACAGCTGCTTTTGTTTCCATACCTGTACCAACAACAGGAGCTTCTGTTGTAAGAAGCGGTACTGCCTGACGCTGCATGTTGGATCCCATCAGCGCACGGTTCGCATCGTCGTTCTGTAAGAACGGAATCAATGCTGTAGCTACGGAGAATACCATCTTAGGAGATACGTCCATGTAATCAAACATCGTCTTCTCGTATTCCTGTGTCTCATCCAGGTAACGACCGGATACGGAATTACGTACAAAATGTCCTTCTGCATCTAATGCTTCGTTCGCCTGTGCTACATGGTAATTATCCTCTTCATCCGCTGTCATATAAACAACTTCGTCTGTGACACGTGGATTCTTAGGATCTGTTTTATCAATCTTACGGTATGGTGCTTCAATGAAACCATACTCGTTGATACGTGCATAGCTTGCAAGTGAGTTGATCAGACCGATGTTAGGACCTTCAGGAGTCTCAATCGGGCACATACGTCCGTAATGAGAATAGTGAACGTCTCGAACCTCGAATCCCGCACGGTCTCTGGACAAACCACCAGGTCCCAATGCAGATAAACGTCTCTTATGAGTCAACTCACCAAGAGGGTTATTCTGATCCATGAACTGTGACAGCTGGGAAGAACCGAAGAATTCTTTCACTGCTGCTGTTACAGGTTTGATATTGATAAGGCTCTGTGGAGAAATTCCATCTAAATCAAGAGTTGTCATTCTCTCACGAACCACACGCTCTAATCTGGACAGACCAATTCTGTACTGGTTCTGTAATAACTCACCAACCGCACGGATACGTCTGTTTCCAAGATGATCGATATCATCATCATGTCCAATTCCATACTCTAAGTGCATATTATAGTTAATAGACGCAAAAATATCATCTTTTGTAATATGCTTTGGAATCAGATCATGAATATTCTTTTTAATAGCTTCTTTTAAGTCTTCGATTTCCGGATTTTCTTCCATCAACTGAGCAAGAACCGGGTAGTAAACAAGCTCTGTAACTCCGAGTTCCTTCGGATCACAGTCAACGTAATGTGTCAGGTCTACCATCAGGGAAGAAAGAACCTTTACATTTCTTGTCTCACTCTGGATCCACACATACGGAACAGCTGCATTCTGGATATCATCAGCAATAGAGCGGGTCACTTCAGTGCCAGCTTCTGCAATGATCTCACCAGTTGTCATATCAACAACATCCTCTGCAAGGATCTGTCCATTGATACGGTTCCTTAATGCCAGTTTCTTGTTGAATTTATAACGTCCAACCTTCGCCAGATCATATCTTCTTGGGTCAAAGAACATAGCATTAATAAGGCTCTCTGCACTTTCAACAGAAAGTGGTTCGCCTGGTCTGATTTTCTTATATAATTCAAGAAGTCCTTCTTCGTAATTTGTGGAAACATCCTTGCCAAAACTTGCAACGATCTTAGGTTCTTCACCGAATAAGTCGATGATCTCCTGATTGCTTCCCACACCAAGAGCACGAATCAGAACGGTGATCGGTACCTTTCTGGTTCTGTCCACACGAACATAGAAAACGTCATTGGAGTCTGTCTCGTATTCTAACCATGCACCACGGTTTGGAATAACCGTACAGGAATACAACTGTTTACCCACTTTGTCGTGTGCAATGCCGTAATAGATACCAGGGGAACGAACTAACTGGCTGACGATTACTCGCTCTGCACCGTTAATTACGAATGTTCCAGTTTCAGTCATCAAAGGAAGGTCGCCCATGAAAATCTCATGTTCGTTGATTTCATCAGTTTCTTTGTTGTGAAGTCTTACCTTTACCTTTAAAGGTGCTGCATATGTTGCGTCTCTTTCTTTGCACTCAGGGATTGTGTACTTTACATCATCTTCGCATAATGTAAAATCTACAAATTCCAGACTCAGATGACCGCTGTAATCTGCAATCGGAGAGATATCGTCGAAAACTTCTTTTAAGCCTTCGTCCAAAAACCACTTATAGGAGTCTTTCTGAACTTCTATAAGGTTTGGCATTTCCAATACCTCTTTCTGTCTTGAGTAACTCATACGCATGCCTTTTCCGGCTTTCACCGGACGTATTCTGTTTTTCTCCATTGACGTTTCACCTCTCGTTTTTATTATCAACAGGCAAATTGCCTGCTGTATTGAATCTACCGCCTGCATATTGCGGTATGTGAACTCTCACATTCAAGGCAATAAGCCTATTGCACCACAATAGTGCAACGTATATTATACAACAAGTCAAGCAAAATCGTCAATACCTTTTTTAATTTTTTCTAATAAATTTATAAGTACTTATAAAACAGAATCCTCGCGGAGCATTTTTTGTAACGGAAACAAAGTTTCCTGTTACAAAAAAGACCGTGGTGCATTCACACCACGGTCTTGTAATAAGCTATTCCATCTACAAATAATGATTAAATTATTTAAGAGTAACTTTAGCACCTTCAGCTTCAAGTTTAGCTTTGATATCTTCAGCTGTAGCTTTGTCAGCAGCTTCTTTAATTACTTTAGGAGCTCCGTCAACTACGTCTTTAGCTTCTTTTAAGCCTAATCCTGTTGCTTCACGAACAACTTTGATAACTTTAACTTTGTTTGGTCCAACTTCTGTTAACTCAACGTCGAACTCTGTTTTCTCTTCAGCTGCTGCTGCTTCTCCGCCTGCTGCTGCTACTACAACGCCTGCTGCTGCAGATACGCCAAATTCTTCTTCACAAGCTTTTACTAAATCATTTAATTCTAATACGCTTAACTCTTTGATAGCTTCAATAAATTCTGCTGTTGTTAATTTTGCCATTTTAATTTCCTCCATTAAAATTTAATTTTAAATACGGGTCGTTGCCCACGTTTTTGGTTTCCACCTTATTCCCGCATGCGGGAGTCTGCGATTACTCCTCTACTGGAGCTTCTGCAGGAGCTTCTTCAGCTGGAGCTGCTTCTACAGCTGCGTCTGAAGCGCCACCTTTCTCTGCGATCTGGTTAAGAACGCGAGCCAGGTTAGCAATTGGAGACTGTAAGCTTCCAAGTAATCTGGAAACAAGTTCGTCTCTTGAAGGGATAGCAGAAACTGCTTTCATTCCTTCTGCATCATAGAAGTTTCCTTCTACAACACCGGCTTTGATCTCAAGAGCTGGAGCTGTCTTTGCGAATTTAGCTAAGATTCTTGCTGGAGCTGTTGCATCTTCTTTAGAAATAGCAAATGCGCTTGGTCCTTCAAGAGCTTCTCTTAAGCTTTCGAATTCTGTTCCTTCGACAGCACGGCTTACTAATGTATTCTTATATACTTTATAAGAAACACCAGCTTCTCTTAATGCTTTACGTAACTGAGTATCTTCTGCAACAGTAAGTCCACGGTAATCAACTACTACAACTGACTGTGCATCTTTGATGTTTTCAGAAATTTCCTGTACGATAGGCTGTTTAAGTTCTACTTTTGCCACGAATCGTGCACCTCCTTTTATTATTTTGGGCAGTGACATCATCACTGCATTGCTGCATAAAAGACGTTGAGGTTTATCACTAAAAAACCTCTCTGTCAAAGACAGAGAGGTATCAAAATCATAAATGATCTCTTCTTATCAGTATTACTGATAAAAACTCCTCGGTAGGTCATATCGTTACGTCCATCGGACACCTACTGTCTTCGGCAATATGCAAAGTGCTGTTCTCACAACACCTTGTGCATTATAGCACTGTATATTGAGCTTGTCAACAATTATTTTTCAAATTACTGAGCGATCTTAACTACGTTTAATTTAACGCCAGGTCCCATTGTAGAAGTGATTGTTGCACTCTTAATGTACTGACCTTTTAAGCTTGAAGGCTTAGCTTTGTTGATAGCTCCCATAAGGGTCTGGAAGTTGTCGCTTAACTGTTCTTCTGTAAAAGAAGCTTTTCCAACTGGCACGTGGATAATGTTTGTTTTGTCCAATCTGTATTCAATCTTACCAGCTTTGATGTCGTTAACAGCTTTTGTAACGTCCATAGTAACTGTTCCAGCTTTTGGGTTTGGCATTAAACCTTTAGGTCCTAATACACGTCCTAAACGTCCAACAACACCCATCATATCAGGTGTAGCAACAACAACGTCGAAGTCTAACCATCCTTCGTTCTGGATCTTTGGAATTAATTCCTCTCCACCAACGAAATCAGCTCCAGCTGCCTGTGCTTCATCTAACTTAGTACCTTTTGCGAATACTAATACTTTAACAGTTTTTCCTGTTCCGTGTGGTAATACAACCGCACCACGGATCTGCTGTTCTGCATGACGACCATCACAACCTGTTCTGATGTGAAGTTCGATTGTTTCATCAAATTTAGCTGTTGCGTTTTTCTTAACTAAGCTGATTGCTTCAGCAACATCGTACTGAGCTGCCTTGTCAAAACTCTTAACAGCGTCCTGATATTTCTTTCCTCTTTTCATTTTAAAAAAACCTCCTGGTGGTATTATCGGGAGAGGTCCCTCCCACATAATCGTTCATAGTGACTCTTGCCGGCGGGTTTTCCGTCCGGCTCTTATACTGTAAAATCTTATTCTTCTACAGTAACACCCATACTTCTTGCAGTTCCTGCGATCATGCTCATAGCTGCCTCAAGAGATGCTGCATTTAAGTCTGGCATTTTTAATTCTGCGATTTCCTGTAATTTTGCTTTGGAAAGTGTAGCAACCTTTGCCTTGTTCGGTGTAGCTGAACCAGATTTGATGTTGCAGGCTTTCTTAATTAATACAGGAGCAGGTGGTGTCTTTGTAACGAAGCTGAAGCTTCTGTCTGCGTATACTGTAATAACTACAGGAATGATTAAATCTCCCTGATCGGCTGTTCTTGCGTTGAACTGTTTTGTAAATTCAACGATGTTAACGCCGTGCTGTCCAAGTGCAGGTCCAACTGGAGGAGCAGGTGTAGCCTTGCCCGCAGGAATCTGCAATTTGATGTATCCTTCTACTTTCTTTGCCATTGGAAAATTGCCTCCTTAATAAATTTTGAACTTGTCATACAAGTCTGCTTATTTCATAAGCTTAATATCTGCGAAACTTATTTCTACTGGTGTTTCGCGACCAAAAAGTTCCACATTGATGGTAACGATCTGCTTGCTGTGGTTCATGGACTGGATCACACCAACAGTATCCTTCCAGACACCGCCGATAACAGTCACTGTGTCACCCTCTGCAAAATCAACCTCAACGTTCTCAGTCTTGATACCTAATGGTTTCATTTCCATATCGGTAAGCGGTACCGGCTTGCTTCCCGGACCAACGAATCCGGTAACACCACGGGTATTTCTGACAACATACCAGGTGTCATCATTCATAACCATATTGATAAGTACGTATCCCGGAAACATCTTCTTTGATACGGTTTTATTTGCGCCATTCTTCAACTCAACAACGTCCTGCATCGGAACACGGACCTCTAAGATCTGATCTTCCAGATGTCTGTTTTCGATTGTCTTGTCGATATTGGCTTTTACCTTATTCTCATATCCTGAGTAGGTATGAACTACATACCAGTGTGCTTCTGCCATAATTACCTCTGCCTCCAATTAAAAACTTAAACCTACAAGGAAATCAACGCCATACTGGATCAGGAAATCCAGAAGGGCAATGATAAGGCCCAAAACAACAGACACAGCAACGACTGCTCCTGTCTGTCTTGCAAGTGATTGTTTGTCAGGCCAAATGATTTTAGCAAATTCAGCCTTGAGACCGGTGAACCAGCTCTTCTTTGGAGCTTTTTCTAATTTCTCGGTTTCTCCCATTTTCTCACTCCTTCATCCAGCTAAACTATTTGGTTTCCTTGTGTACTGTATGAGTCTTGCAGAATCTACAATACTTTTTGATTTCCATTCTGTCTGGATGAGCTTTCTTGTCTTTTGTCGTGTTGTAATTACGATTTTTGCATTCTGTACATGCCAGTGTTATTTTCGTGCGCACAACTTCCACCTCCATTAAATTCTTTGTGTTTTTTTACACCTTTTAGTCGAAAATAAGTCCGACCTAAAAAAAGGCATAAAAAAAAGACCTACTTCCATCGCCAGAATAATATATCACACTGGAAGTAGGTCGTCAATATTTTTTTTAAATTTCTGTGCGATTTATGACTAACATATCGCCAGACTCCAATTTTATGTTCCCATGAGGAATGATGATCTGGTCTTTTCTCTGGATCATGATCACGATTTCGTTTTCCTTCTTCGGAATCTCTGACAGATACTTTCCGACATATCTGCTGTTTTCATCGAGATATTTTTCCAAAAGTTGCACACCTTCCACCTTATCCGGAGATGTTGCACTGAGGATTAAGATATCTCCTTCCATAAGTCTTGTATCTCCGTTCGGAATGATATTCTCTCCGTTCCGCTTTATAAGTACGATCAGTGTCTCCGGCGGAAGCGTCAGTTCCTTCAATGTCTTCGCGCACCAATAATGTGCCTGCGGGATTGTCAGCTGTATAAACTGTACCGGGATCTCTTCCGCATAGTCATTGAATGTTTTCATAACGTCAGCGTTCTTGTCGATCATACCAAGCTTCTTCGCCACCAGTGGCAGTAATGACCCCTGAAGCAGGATTGAGAACAGGACGATCATAAATACAATATGAAAAATATCATTCTCTGTCTGAACCGCCATTGTCGCCATGATCGCAAATACAATGGAAGCTGCTCCCCTGAGACCCGCCCAGGAAACAAGGAGCTGCTGTGAAACTTTACTCTTAAAAGGAACAAGAACCGCTGCAACAGCAACCGGTCTGGCAACAAACGTCAGCCAGATGGCGATTAATATTGCCGGTAGGAATATCTGCGGAAGTCTTGATGGAAATGCCAGCAGTCCCAGAAGAAAGAAGATCAGCATCTGCATCAGCCCTGTTATACCGTCAAAAAAGTTTACAAGAGTTCTCTTATTGTTGATCTCTGTATTACCAAGCACAATTCCTACAATATATACACTTAAGAATCCGTTTCCTCCAAATACAGACGGTAACGCATAAGCAAGCAGAGCGATGCCGACTACGAGGATCGCATCGAATCCGGCAATTGAAAAACGGATGCGTTTTAGCAGACAGACCGCTGCAAATGCGATCACTGCACCAAAAACCAGGCCAAATACAACCTGCTCCACAACAAGCAGCATAATATGTGCACCACTCGCCTGCCCTTTTGCGATCGCTATGAACGTTGCTGTCAGCATGTATGCACAAGGGTCATTACTTCCGCTTTCCACCTCAAGAAGTGAGGCTGTATTGTATTTTAAATTCAATTTCTTTGATCGTAAGATTGCGAATACTGATGCAGCATCCGTTGAACCAACCAGTGAGCCGATCAGGAAACTTTCTGTCCAGCCCATCCCGAACGCATAATGGCAGAAAACTCCTGTCAGTCCGGATGTCACAACAACTCCCGCTGTCGATAACAGGATTGCTTTTGCTGCAACCGACTTGGCCTGTTCCCAGTTTGTTCCGAATCCACCATAGAACATAATAAAAATAAGTGCTACTGAGCAGATCTGTTCTGCGAAATAGTAATTATCAAACGGAATTTTCAAAATCCCATCCGATCCGAATGCCATTCCCAACAAAATAAACGCCAGCAAAGTAGGGATTCCTAACCGGTTCGATATTCTGCTTAAAAAAATACAGGCAAAAATTACAATTGCAGCCACAAGTAGATATGTCGTCATAGGAATCCCCCTTTGATGTTTCTTTGTCATGGTCAAGGCCATGTGATTCTGCATGAAATATGTCAGCTTTGCTGACCAGAATCACGTGCCAGGTTGAACGTCCGTCCGGCTCGAATTAACGTAATAACAGATAGAAGGTATATCCCATGTAAAGGATCACGCAGATAATTCCTTCCAGTCTGGTCATTTTTCCTTTTGTTTTGGCAAAAGCAAAGAGCAGAATACCGCTTGCAAGCATGATTACGCCATCTACAAGCGATTCTGCCTGAATATGAAGCGGCGAGATAACAGCTGACATTCCAAGGATAAAAAGGATATTAAAGATGTTCGATCCGATCGCATTGCCAAGTGCAAGACCACTCTCTCCTTTTCTGGTTGCAACAACAGATGTCACCAGTTCCGGCAGGGACGTTCCGATCGCAACGATCGTAAGCCCGATAAAGTTCTGGCTCACACCAAGGCTGAGTGCAATATTACTTGCAGAATCCACAACAAGATTTCCTCCGAATATAACAGCCGCAAGCCCTACGATGATGAAAATCAGACTTTTTGGCAATGGCATAGCCACAACCTGTTCTCCCTGTGTGCGGTTCTTCAGTGCCGTGATCACCATAACAGCAATATATGCTGCCATTCCTGCTAACAGAAGTGCACCTTCAATTCTTGACAGCTTGCCATCCAACAGCATGATGCAAAGCAATGCAGAAATTCCGATGTTGATCGGCATATCACGTTTCAGTATCTCCGTTTCCGTTCGAAATGCCATCAGAAATGCACAGACACCTACGACAACGAGGCCGTTAAAAATATTCGATCCGATAACATTGCTGACTGCAATATCGTTGTTCCCTGCCAATGCTGCATTGATACTGACAGACGCCTCCGGTGCACTTGTTCCCATTGCAACGATCGTAAGTCCGATGATCACTGCAGGCACCTTCATAATCCTTGCCAGGGATGAACTTCCCTCAACAAACCAATCTGCCCCTTTTATCAGAAAGAGGAATCCAACAACGAGTAATAAATATTCCATAATCGCTCCTTTCTGCGGTAAAGGAATAAAAAATGAGACCTTTATCGCACAAAAATAAATTTGTTTGATAAAAGTCTCGTTACTTACAGCGTCCATTGTCCGTAGCTGCGAAGAATCATAACCGGCCTTATGGCGTGATGACGACTATGATTTCATCCAAGGATGCTAACTACTCCCTCTTATTGGGTTTATTCTAATCTATTTTATTCTGATTTGTCAATTTTATTCCTACTATTTTTATATTATTTTCATAATTTGGCGGTATCAGGGACAACCCTTTGTTTTTATGCTATAATACTTTTGTGTGTCTGACCGGGTTTTCACTCAGACATCGCACACAGATAACAGGCTGTCAATCTGGCAGCTTATACATTACAAAGGAGTACTACATTATGTTATATATTATGAGACACGGAAAAACAGACTGGAATGCCGAACACATGCTTCAGGGACGCACGGATATCCCATTGAATGAAGAAGGACGTCAGATGGCAATTGATGCCCGGGAAAAATACAAAGATCTTCATTTTGACGTGTGTTATTGTTCTCCATTAAAGCGTGCCAGAGAAACTGCCGAATTATTTCTGGAAGGAAGCAACACTCCGATCATCCCTGATGACCGGTTACAGGAAATCTCTTTCGGCGAATATGAGGGGATTCCGAGTGCTCTTTTAAATCCGGAATGTCCGGCCCGCAAATTATTTAAAGAACCTGAAAACTATGTTGCAATGAATGGTTCAGAGAGTCTGGAATCTCTTTTTTCCCGTTCCAGTGAATTTTTAAAAGAGATTGTCCAGCCGGAATTAAAAGCCGGCAAAGATATCTTAATCGTAGCCCATGGCGGCTTAAACTGCAGCATTATCGCACAGTATGAGCATACACCAATCGCAAATTTCTGGGACAATCTGCAGGGAAACTGTGAATTAAAGAAATTAGAATAACTATAAAAGGTGATTCATGTGGTAACTTCTGACTCTTCAAGAGGCACCCACACAAATCACCTTTTTTATTTCTAATGCTTCAAAGCATTGGTTTTTTAGATTAATCCCTGGATTAAAATGATCAAAATCAGAACCGGAAGTACAAACTGCAGATATGTTTTCAGGCATTTTGCAACCTTAAGACCCGATCCGGCATTGGCTTCCTCCTGATACTTTTCAAATCCCCATCCCCATTTTGTCACACAGAACAATAAGTAAATAAGTGATCCGAGAGGCAGAAGCAGATTGCTTACAATAAAATCTTCACTGTCTAATACATCTCTTCCTCCGATAATATGCAGATCACTCCACAAGTTGTATCCGAGGACACAAGGGATACTTGCTGCAAGGATGATCACGCAGTTGACCAGTGCCGCTTTCTTTCTGCTCCAGCCAAACATATCCATGCAAAATGACATGATATTCTCAAATACTGCAATGATCGTAGAAAAGCTTGCAAAGGTCATAAACAGGAAGAATAAAGTTCCCCAGATCCTGCCGCCTTCCATATTAACAAAAACATTCGGAAGTGTAATAAAGATCAGCTGTGGACCTGCATTCACCTCTACTCCATAACTGAAGCATGCCGGGAAAATAATAAGTCCTGCCATGATCGCCACAAATGTATCCAATACGCAGATACGCACACCTTCACCTGCAAGTGTGTTCTCCCTGCTCATATAACTTCCAAAAATCTCCATCGCTGCAACACCAAGGCTCAGCGTGAAAAACGCCTGATTCATCGCTGCGGAAATGACATTTCCAATGCCGACTTTCCTGACAGATTCCATGTTCGGAATCAGATAGAATCTGATTCCTTCTCCCGCACCGGATAAAGTAAAACTGTGCACCGCAAGAACCACGATCAGAATAAGAAGTGCACTCATCATGACTTTGCTTATCTTCTCCAGGCCATTCTGCAATCCTCTGCTGCATACTAAGAATCCAAGCACTACCGTAATAACCATCCAGAATCCCATCTGGACCGGATCCGAAAGCAGATTTCCAAACACTGCACCGGCAGCTTCTGTATCCATTCCTTTTGTGAATTCCCCTGTAAGGAATTTAAAGAAATACGTCATCATCCAGCCGGATACTGTTGTATAATACATCATCAGCATATAACAGCCGAACATCGCTGCATAACCATGCAGATGCCATTTGCTGCCTGGCTTTTCCAATGCCTGATATGCCTGCACCGCACTCTTTCTGCTGGCACGGCCGACTGCAAGTTCCATGGTAAGAACCGGAAGTCCCATACACACAAGGAAGATCAGGTAAAGCAATACAAAGAATCCTCCTCCGTTCTGTCCTGCTACATATGGGAATCTCCATACATTTCCGATTCCGATCGCACATCCGGCACTTACCAGTAAAAATCCCAGACGTGATTTAAATGATTCACGTTTCATAACTTTCTCCAATGTGTTTTAAATATTTAATAAGTCACTGTATACTTTCAGTGCTCCGTCTGTCTCGTGTGCAAGAACACGTTTTGCAAGAACTTTACCAAGCTGAACACCTTCCTGGTCGAAGCTATTAACATTCCATAAGAATCCCTGGAACATGATCTTGTTCTCATAGTGAGCTAATAATGCACCGAGTGTCTCAGGTGTCAGCTGCTCACCAATGATAATGCTGGATGGACGTCCACCTTTGAAGTTCTTATTGAGGTTCTCATCTTCTTTACCACATGCAAATGCTACGATCTGTGCAGCTACGTTCGCACAGAGCTTCTGCTGGCTTGTGCTTCCCTGGATATTTACATCTGTTCCGATCTGACTGTTCTTAAATCCGATGAACTGAAGCGAAACGATATCGGTTCCCTGATGAAGCAGCTGGTAGAAGGAATGCTGTCCGTTTGTTCCCGGCTCACCATAGATAACCGGTCCTGTCACATAAGAAACAGGTTCACCAAAACGGTTTACAGATTTACCGTTGGATTCCATATCTGCCTGCTGTAAATGTGCCGGGAAGCGGCTTAATGCCTGTGAGTAAGGCAATACAGCTGTGCTTGGATATCCAAGGATATTACGCTCATATACACCGATCAGTGCATCTAACATTTCCGGATTTTCCATTACGTTTTTATTTGCGGAAAGCTTGTCTTCTGCTGCAGCTCCGTCCAAGAAACGGGCAAATACTTCCGGTCCGAACGCAAGGGATAATACTGCACCACCGACTGCGGAAGTAGAAGAATAACGTCCTCCGATATAATCATCCATAAAGAATGCTGCAAGATAATCATCACTCTTAGCAAGCGGAGAAGTCTCACTTGTAACTGCAACCATATGTCTGGAAGCGTCCAATCCTGCTTTTGCAAGTGCATCTTTTACAAAAGATTCATTTGTTAATGTCTCAAGTGTTGTACCTGATTTGGATACAAGCACGAAAAGGGAATGTGCAACATCGATAGAATTTAAAACAGCTGCTGCATCATCAGGATCTACGTTGCTGATGAATTTTGCTTCCATTTTAAAAGTATCATTCTTCTTTGCCCAGTTCTCAAGTGCAAGATACATTGCACGAGGACCAAGGTCACTTCCTCCGATACCGATCTGTACAACAGTTGTAAACTTCTCGCCTGCTGCATTTGTGATCTCTCCTGCATGTACTTTGTTTGCAAACTCGGCGATTCTGTTCTGCTGCTCTACATAGAAAGCACGTTTGTCAACTCCATCTGCTACTACTGCATCCCCTAACTGTCCACGTGTCAGCTGATGAAGGACCAGACGGTTCTCACCTGTGTTGATCACTGCACCATTGTATAATGCTTCAAATTTCTCAGAAAGCTGAGCTTCCTCTGCTAATTTTACAAGTGCTGCAAGTGTTGTCTCGTCAACTTTTTTTGCAGCGTAGTTGTATGTAAGTCCTTCTGCCATTGGAACGCTGTAGTTCTTCACACGCTCTGCGCCATTCTCACCGGACATCACTTCCACAAGATCTACTTCGGCAACCTTTGCCAGTTCCTTAAAAGTATCAAGAGTGTCCAAATTGTTCCAATTAATCATGATTTTTCCTCCACTTAATATATTCTTTAATTCTATAACTTTGAAAATTATACTATTAAACGAATGCAAATTCAAGGCAATCCATATAAATCATGCTCCAACATAATTTAACAATAACACGCTGCCAGTGACTTTTGTTTTTCGTTTTCTTAAATGTGGGACTTGATCAAAGAAATAATTCCAACTTCATATTTTTCTTAGTCCAGCTTCGTACCGCATTTCGGGCAATACTCAAAGTTCTCTGTTGTAGAGAATCCGCAGTTTCTGCAATGACGCATCCCATAGCCGTAATTGGCTCCCTGAATTTTCCGCAGATGCTGTGGTAGGATTTCAAGCTCTTCGCCTGCTGCAATTCTTTTCCCTATTTCTGGATCTAATTCATAGACTGTGTTACAACAGCTTGTCTGTACATAGTAATGCTTATTCCATTTAAAACACGGAATAAAAAAGAGGGAGAGCACCGTATATGTCATAAATACCTGAAATCTTCCATATCTGCCACACACATCACAAATGATCTGCTGTATGAAGTCGAAATCTTTTCTTCCGTCTGTTATTCCCATCATGAAAAACATGGTGCTCACCTACCGTTTCTTTTTAATTTTTTCAAATAACGGTTTTTCAGTTCATTCTCTTCCCGAAGCTTCTCATTCTCATCCTTAAGATGCTGCATATACTCTCTTGCAAGTTTCACCCCGCAGTGTACTGCGACATCCTCATGCTGCTCCATCTCATCCAACCATTGAAGAAAGGATTTCTCCCGGATATCGTTGTACTCGCTTTTATTTGAAAAATACATGATTGCCTCTTATCTCCTTTTCCAAATTTATCGTTAATGACACAAGTTTCGAATCCTAAATCAGTCTTTCACAAATGCTCATGCAGATTTACACCATCTGCACCAGCCACACATTACTGTGCACCATGAAGTATCCGATCGCCACTTTGATCAGTTCGGTTGCCTGTACAAAGAAGTATACACTCACTATGCCAAGTCCCGTAAAATGTGCCAGTACAAATGCAGTCGGAACGACAACTACCCATGTAAATACGGAGTCGAACAAAAAGGTAACCATCGTTTTTCCGCCTGAACGAAGTGTAAAATAAGATGCATGGCTGAACGAGCAAAACGGCATAATGATCGCCGAAACAGCAATAAACTGAGTCGCCAGTGCTTTAATTTCTTCAGACGTATTGTAGATCTGAGGGAAAAATCCGCCAATGGCAAGCATGCCAAGTGCCACGAGTGCACAGCAGAAAACGCTGAAAACGATCATTTTATTATCTGCATCCTTTGCCTTTTTCAGGTCTCCTGCCCCAAGATACTGTCCTACCACAATACTGATGCATGCCCCAAGCTGGATATAAATAATATTGAACAGGTTTGTGATCGTTGTAGCAATATTCAGTCCTGCCACAACTTCCAGCCCACGGATGGAGTAGCACTGTGTCACAGCTGTCATTCCAGCCGCCCACAACACTTCGTTCACCATAAGCGGGCATCCTTTTATAATGATTGCTTTTAGCTCTTCTCCCGGTATGCCAAAGCCGGTATATGCACCTGCAAGATACCGGTTCTTTTCTCTGTGACCGTGCGCCCATATAATAATGATAAGCGCCTCAATATAACGTGCGATCACCGTTGCCAGTGCGGCTCCCTGCACACCGAGTTCCGGGAATGGCCCAACGCCAAAAATCAGGAGATAATCCAATACTGCATTTGTTCCGACAGCTACAAAACTTGCGATCATCGGGATCAGTGTCTGTCCTGTTTCCTTAATATTCGTTGCGTAAGACTGATTCACTGCAAACGGAACCAGGCCTGCCATCATAATCCAAAGGTATTGGATCCCATACTGTAATGCTGCATCGGTAGCACCATTTCCGGTCGTGTCTGTAAGATAAAGGGAAATCAGATTCCCGCCATTTGTCACAAACAAAATGATCGTTAAAGCTGTGACGATCAAAGTTGCGTATAATTTAAAACGGAAAGAATACATATGGCCTTTATGATTGCCCTTTCCAAAATACTGTGCACCAAAAATACTGGCTGCAGATACTGCCCCAAAGATTGCCAGGTTATATACAAATATCAGCTGATTGACGATCGCAACACCGGACATCTGCTCTGTACCAAGCTGTCCGACCATGATATTGTCCAGAAAACTCACAAGGTTTGTGATCGCATTCTGTACGATCATCGGCAGTGCCAGTGCCAGATATCTCTTATAAAATTCTTTATCACCAATATATTTTCTACGAAAATTCTCTAACATAAATCCCTTCCTAAATCCAATTATAGTCTCCTCCGGTCATTCAAATCGAACGTCCGGTCACTAACGCTGGCTGCAGCCATATCTTCCCGGCATCTCTTCTTCGCCTTTGATGTATCTTGCATTAAACTCCATATTGATCTCACGGAGTTCCTTCTTTCCATCTATATAATCCTGATATATCTCTGCAAGACCTGCCATACATCCATCACAGCTTGCTTCTATATATCCAAGAGATTCTGCCACAATTTTTTCTCTTTCTTCTTTTGTCGTTTCGGCTATTAAATATCCCATTCTTATTTCTCCTGTTTCCTGTTTTTTCTATCCCGGCACATCTTTTTACCGGTCGCAATGCCTTTATGAAAAATAGTATCGTTTTTACTGTAAAGTGTCAATATATTACGTTTGACAACTATCCCTACCTATGATAAAATCATAACAATTGCTTTATTAATGAGTCGCTGTACTCTGATAAAGCACGAAAGCATTTTATCGGAGGATTTTATGATTATGAAAAAGAAATTATTATGTTTATTTTTATGCACCGCAATGGCGGTATCTACACTTGCCGGCTGCGGTTCCAAAGCATCTGACACTGCTGAAGAAACAGAAACCGAATACAAAGATCTTACCTATGTTCAGGATAAGGGAACCCTCGTAGTCGGTATCACAGATTTTGAACCTATGGATTACAAAGATGCAGATGGTAACTGGATCGGTTTTGATGCTGAAATGGCTGCCCAGTTTGCAAAAGCAATTGGTGTAAAAGTAGAATTTGTTGAGATTGACTGGGATAATAAGTTACTTGAGCTGGAAGGCAAATCCATCGACTGTGTATGGAACGGAATGACTCTGACCGATGAAGTCACAAGCTCTATGGAATGCTCCATGCCATATCTGAATAATGCACAGGTTGTTATTGTTCCTGCAGATGTTGCCGACCAGTATCAGGATGTTGACAGCTTAAAAGATTTAAGCTTTGCAGTAGAAGCCGGAAGTGCCGGAGAAGAACAGGTGGCTGCTCTCGGACTCGATTATACTCCTGTTTCCACCCAGGCAAATGCACTGATGGAAGTTGCTGCCGGAACATCTGATGCCGCAGTGATCGATTCACTTATGGCTGCTGCTATGGTCGGAGAAGGCACAGGATATGCCGATCTTACTTATACTGTCAGCTTAAGCAGTGAAGAGTATGGCGTTGGTTTCCGCAAAGGCTCTGATCTTGCTTCCGTTTTTAATCAGTTCTATACCAAGAGCCTGCAGAGCGGCAGTGTACAGAAATGTGCAGAAAAATATAAAGTACAGGCTGCATTAATCGAACAGTAAAGCACCTGTGCTATAGGTATCACAGAAAGAAAATAGAAGGACGGAGCTATCAACACATGGAACTTATTATGGAACAATTCCCTATTGTTATCCAGTCATTAAACATTGGATTCATACAGACTTTAAAATTATTTTTTGTAACCCTTCTTGGTGCAATTCCTCTGGGACTTGTCGTTGCATTTGGTTCCATGTCAGCTTTCAGACCTTTGCGTTACATTACAAACCTGATCGTCTGGGTTGTCAGAGGCACTCCTCTGATGATCCAGATGCTTATTATTTACTACTTCCCGGGACTTGTTTTTCATAATGCGATCTGGGGTGGTGGTGAATCCGGACGATTTGTTGCTGCATCTGTTGCGTTTATTTTCAACTATGCCTGCTACTTTTCCGTTATTTACCGTGGCGGTATCCAGAGTGTTCCTCAGGGACAGACGGAAGCCGGTCTTGTTCTCGGCATGACCAAATCCCAGATTTTCTTTAAAATCACACTGCTGCAGATGATCAAGCGTATTGTTCCGCCAATGTCCAATGAGATCATTACCCTTGTAAAAGACACCTCACTTGCAAGAATTATCGCATTACAGGAAATCATCTGGGCCGGTCAGTCTTTCCTGAAAGGCTCCCAGGGCATCTCCGGTGCAATCTGGCCAATGTTCTTTGCAGCGGTTTATTATCTGATTTTCAATGGGATCCTGACCGTACTTTTAGGAAAACTTGAGAAAAAGCTTGACTATTTTAAATAAGGGGATTTGCAATAATGGCAATTTTAGATGTAAAAAATATTAATAAAAATTTTGTCGGAACAGAAGTTTTAAAAGATATCTGTTTTTCCCTGGAAAAAGGACAGGTTCTTTCTATCATTGGTTCTTCCGGAAGTGGTAAAACCACTCTGCTGCGCTGTCTTAATTTTCTTGAAACTCCAGACAGCGGTGTGATCTGTGTCAATGACGAAGTTCTTTTCGATGCTTCCAATCCGGTCACTTCGCAGGAAAATGAAATACGGAAAAAGAGACTTCATTTTGGTCTTGTCTTCCAGTCCTTCAACCTGTTTCCACAATATACCGCTCTGGAAAATGTTATGCTTGCAAAAGAACTTCTCGCAAAATCCCAGCCGAATTATAAGGCAGACAAAAAGAAGATCCATGCAGAAATTGAGAGCCTTGCCCGGACACTCCTGACACAAATGGGACTCTCCGAACGAATGGATCATTATCCTCATCAACTTTCCGGAGGCCAGTGCCAGCGTGTTGCAATTGCCAGAGCCCTTGCGTTAAAGCCAGATATTCTCTGCTTCGACGAACCAACTTCTGCGTTGGATCCAGAACTGACCGGTGAGGTTTTAAAAGTCATCAAATCTCTTGCTGACCAAAATACCACAATGATCATCGTTACACACGAAATGGCTTTCGCCAGAGATGTTTCCGATCAGATTCTTTTTATGGATAATGGAAGAATATTAGAGCGGGGAACTCCTGAGGAAGTATTTGAACATCCAAAGGAGGACCGTACCAGACAGTTCTTATCCCGCTTCACCAAAGAATAAATCCGTTGTGCTGCAATACTGCGGTCTAATATTCGATTCCGATCTCTTTATACTCTAACAGTCTTGCTTTGCCCATAGGAAGCTCGGTCCAGGCACCTTCCATTGTGCCATCTGTGATTCCTTCCACAGCTGTCAGGAAGTCGTGGATCACCTGTTTCTCAACCGGTTTGATATGATGTCCCGGCCAGGTAATATCGTAGAGAGATTCCATAGCGATCAGCTTTTCCAGTGATTCCTTATAGGTCTGCATCGGTGCTGCAAATTCCATCTGGAGCAGTACATGAGCCTTACAGCAGGTATCCCCGGTGAACATCCATCTGTTCTTTTCATCAAGGAAACATACTGATCCGACAGAATGCCCCGGTGTCCTTACCACACGCACCGGTCTGTCACCAATTTCAAATACCATCTCATTCTCAAAATAACTGCAATTTTCTTTTACCGGAAGAAGCTCATCCTGTGTAAAAATATGACGGACATCCTCTCTGCTGTGTGCCTCATAAAGTTCTTTGTCTTCTTTTGCAAGCCATACTTCCTCAAATGCTCCGGTTCCGCCAATATGATCTACATGTCCATGTGTCAGTGCCACAGTGACCGGAAGCACCGTAAGTTCTTCACATATTGATTTCAATGGGATCGTTCCAAATCCGGTATCGATCAATAACGCCTTCTCCTTACCGGTGAGCAAGTACATATAAGCACTAGCTGTATTGTTATATTCCTCTATCAGCCACGTCTGTTCATTTAATTTCTCAATACGGTAATTCATCCTAATCTCCTTGCTCCGGTATCAGCAGTTTATCTTTTGTTCCTTCCTCAATTCCTGCAAGAAAAGAAAATGCCGGATCCATCATCTGTTCCCAGTAGAAAAATTCATGATCGCCATGTCCGCCGCGATACACATGCGGAATATTTTCTTTTTGTAAAGCATTTTCTAATTTTTCTACAGCACCATATACAAGGCGGTCATCTTTTCCACAGCATAAAAACAGTTCCGGTCTGTTTTCCACATCTTTTCTTGTCCACTGTGTACACATATCACACTCGCTTCCATAGTATGCTTCTCTGTTTCCGAAAATCCCCTCAAACTGTGCTCTTGAAAATCCAGGTACCTCGGCTTCTGCCAAAAGCATGCAGGCATCGGCAGCCGGTGAGAATGCTACTACTTTAGAAAACGTATCCCGATATTTAAATCCATTATATAATGCACCATATCCTCCCATAGAGATTCCGCCAATAAAGGTATCCTCTCTCTTTGTGGATAATGGCAGCATTTTTCTTGTTACCTCTACCAGTTCTTTTCCAACATAAGTACTGTAAAAAGTCATACGGTCAGGCATATCCTGATAGAACAGATTCTCGCCATCCGGCAGTACGATCGCGATTCCTTTTAATTCAGACTGTCCTCTCAGCCCAAGGTATGTGATAAGCTCCGTTGCAGTTGCACTGTAACCCGGCAGTAAATAGAGTGTTTTATAAGGTGGTTCCCATTTCCCTGCCATGCCATCAGATGGAAGTATCACCTTAATATTGACACCCCGCATTAACGCTTCGGATTTATAATCGATCTGTAAAAAAGCCATATCCTTATCTCTCCTTTATAAAATAAATCTGTTTTTGCATCCTGTTTCTTTTCCTGTGAAGCAGCTCTTATTTAAATATAAGCTGTGCAAAATCATGAATGCACATGCGCCATACATTCCAGTCATGTGCTCCCGGATATACGTTGCGTATCTGATCAATCCCTTTTTCATTTAATATCTGATCGTCATGTGCAAAATTTTCCCAGAACGGATCTTTGTCTCCCATTGCCCTGAAATAAACATCAAATGTTTTATTAAATGCCATAGCATCATCCAAAATCTTCATATGTTCATTCTTACTGGTTCCGCGGTCAACCATGTCAAGCGGGCTTCCCTGAATGATATCTGTCACAAATCCGCTAAATATTCCAAGTGAACTAAAGTACTCCGGATGCGTAAATCCGATAATGCTTGTCTGTAAGGATCCCATGGAAAGACCTGCCATCGCACGCATCTTCTTCGTCCTTCCGACACGGAATTTTTTTTCAATATAAGGCATAATATCTGTCAGTAGCTGGTTTTCCAAAAGTTTAAAATCAACGATTCTCTCACCTTTTTCTGTCACTGTCTGAACCATTCCGTTGCTCATAACGATCACCATTGGAACCGCCTTCTTCTCTGCGATCAGATTATCCAGAATAAAATTCACCTTTCCGGACGCCGTCCAGCCGATCTCATTTTCCCCATGTCCATGCTGAAGATATAATACCGGAAATTCTCTTTCTGTTTCTTCTTCATAGCAATATGGAGTGTATACAATGCAGCTCTCCCACTCTCCGGTAACCTTTGAAAAAAAGTATTCCCTGCGGACACTTCCGTGCGGCACATCTTTTACCTGATAAAACTCTTCATTTTTCATCTCAAGTGCTACATAATTATATGGCCGGCTATAACCATAGGTGATTGGAAGCAATGGTGTCACAACTTCCACATCATCAATCTTCAACTGCACATACTGTATTCCTGTCCTGAGAGTGTACTCCATACGCCAGATTCCGTCATCTTCCCTGGTGCATGGAAATTCTTCCTCATTCATTGTAAATGTAACTTTCTTTGCCTCCGGTGCTTTTACCTGAAGAAAATAATGTTCTCCTTCTTTTACCAATGCCGGAACCTGCCCTTCCCATGGCAGTACACGGTCAAAACCAAGTTCCTGTTCGTTTATATTATAGTTCATATCAAAGTCCCTCTTTTCTATAGTTCAACAGGCCTGCCATTCCTGTGCAGACCTGTTGAATGATATACAGTATTTATATTTAAAATTGAAAATGACCAAATATTTTACAATGTTCTTGTCTGTCCGTCCGGTGTGGTTTCTGTAATCACAAATTCGAATGTTTTCAGATCTGCCATCAGTTTTGCCTGATATCCGTCATTCTCCCATGTAAATTCCATCTTGTTTCCATCTGAATTTACTGTGATCCTGCTCTCCTTCGCAAATGCAGGACAGGTACTGCGGAAACGGAGAAGCTCTAACTGTCTTGCTACTACCGGCTTCTTTAAAGCCTCTTCCATCTGCGCTGCCGAAAGGTTTGTGCGGTTGATCTCTTTGTGTCCGCCTGCTCCGGCACGCTTGACTGCCTCATGGTCATTCTTTCCTGCAAACAGATCCAG
>CAKQXQ010000031.1 GCA_934292805.1 uncultured Roseburia sp.
CCAGACAGATCGTCTTCTCTGTCCGTTCTGCATCCGCCACGACAAGATTGGTCGTCAGTGGATCAAGATCTCTTTCCGAGCACTCAACAGAGGCATAGAACGACTTTAAATCAATTGCAATATAAATATGATTTTCCTTTTCGCTCACGAACGCACCTCCTTATCTTCTGCTCTATTATATGTCTTTGACAATCAATTCACAATGGATGAAATCGATATAAATTATGGATGAAACAAATACAATTTATTCGTCAATTTACGCACAGAAATATGAGATGATAACAGCATTATGAGTGAATAATGTAATACCTGCGCAGCCTGTAAGAATCTTTCCTGTCCTTCCAGAAAATCTCCTCTTCAGGAGTTGCCGCATACCTATGGTGCGATGCAGATATTTCATATAAAATGAAAGAACAAGACGTTTTCATAAATTATTTTTGTGGCAATTTAAATATCCAGTGCTGTATGGTATCCGCGGTACACCGCATTTGTGATCGTTGACACTTTCTCTGCGTCCCCGATGACAGACACATACGGTGCACTGTCGCGCAGTTCTTCCACAATATCGGTTCTCGAACGCTGTCCCAATGCACAGATAACCGTCTCTCCCGGAACAAGTACTTCGTTTTCGTCTTTGTCCAGACATAAAACGCCCTGCTCTGTGATCTCGACTCCGCGGAGTCCTGTGTGAACAGTGACATACTTTTCAATCTCTTTCAACAGGAGCGGACGATGTCTGACGTTTGCATCCGGTGCCAGAAGGTCACGCATCTCAACCAGTTCCACTTTTTTTCCTTCCATACCAAGATGAATCGCACACTCACATCCGGCAAGTCCGCCTCCGAACACGACAACCGTGTCTTTGCACTGGTCCTTCTGCTGATAGTAATTATTTACGACGATCACGTTCTCTCCGTCGATTCCTTTGATCGGTGGAATGAGTGGTCTGGAGCCGACTGCGATGATGAGTGCGTCCGGTGCCTCTTTCTCCACATATTCTTTTGTCACCTCTGTGTTTAACCGGATTTCTGCTCCTGCATCCCTCGCCATTTTCTCATAGACACCGGTGATCTGGTACATCTCATATTTGAAAGGCAGTGCCTGCTCGCTCTTTAAGATTCCTCCAAGCTCAGATTCTTTTTCACAGAGGATCACTTCATGCCCGCGCTTTGCCGCTGTGTATGCAGCATACAATCCTCCCGGGCCGCCGCCTGCGATCAGTACTTTCTTTTTCACCGGGGCCGGGTAGATCACATCCCCTTCCATCTCACGTCCGATGAGCGGATTTACCGTACATCTTCTCGTGGAAGTTGCCGCACGTTCTGCCATGCAGGTAAAACAGCGCAGGCAGCGCACGATCTCATCATCCCTGTTCTGTGTGATTTTTTCCGGAAGATATGGGTCTGCCAAAAGTGCTCTCGCCATCTCAACCACGTCCGCTTTTCCGGAAGCGATGATCTCCTCCATCTGTGCCGGATCGTTCAGGCCTCCGATCGTCGCAACCGGAACCTTTACATGTTTCTTAATCTCAGCTGCGAGGTAAACATTACAGCCGTGCTCTTTGAACATGGACGGATGGGTATCGCCAAATGTACGCTGGTAAGTTCCTGCGGATACATGTAAAAGATCGACATACGGTTCTAATATTTTTGCAATCTCTACGCCAGTTGCAAGGTCATATCCTTCCTCGACATACTCAGCTCCACTCATACGGAACTCAATCGGGAAAAACGGTCCTACTGCTTCCCGAACAGCCTTTAACACCTCTATCGCAAAACGGCAGCGGTTTTCAATGGTTCCACCGTATCCATCGGTTCTGTGATTGAACATTGGTGACAGGAACTGGTTGATCAGCCATCCGTGTCCGCCGTGGATCATGACCATCTCAAAACCGGCACGTTTTGCCATCGCTGCTGTTTTTCCATAGGAATCCACGATGTCATCAATCATCTCCTGTGTCAGCTCGTGTACTTCGACACCATCCGGTCTTGTACAGGCAGAAGGTCCCCACTGGCACATTTCTTTCTGTTTTGTCTTATCGGTCATATAGGTTCCTGCATACATGCCGGAATGGGACAGCTCGATGGATGGGATACATCCGTGGCGTCTGATGGCATCTGCTGTATAGGTGGCACTTGCAAGCGAATTTAAAATGGCAGGATCTAAATGGTAGGCATGGCTTCCGTCTGTTTTCGGGTGAACCATGCACTCGGAAACCGTCACTGCACCTGCACCGCCCTTTGCACGCAGCTCATAAAATGCGGTCGATTTCGGTCCGATACAGCCGTCATTTGTGATATCTGTTCCGCCCATCGGTGCGGAAAACATTCTGTTTTTAAAAGTAACTCTGCCAAGTGTGATCGGTTTGCAGAGGTTTGGGTATTTTCTTAACATAATTTCTCTCCTTGTATTATTTTTGTAAAAATATTAGCATATCAGTTTTCAGTGTAATATCATAGTTCGCAGCTGCGCCCCACATCCTGCCGGTGTAATAATGGTAATTGTCCGCCCGGTGCTTCTTCCTCCGCTTGTACTGCCTTATGCTCTTTACTGCCATTGTATTCTTCCGGGAATAAAAGCGTTTTCACAAACTCTAACTTCTTTCCGAGCAGTCTTGCGATAAATCCGACCAAAAGTGCTGCAATGATCGTACCCTCGCGGACACCGTCCAATTTTCCGAAAAACAAAAACGAGAGTGTTCCTGCGATCACCGCCATCGATGTATCGAAAATAATTTTGGTCGTTCCAAAGTTCGTGTTCCATGTCTGCACGATCGCACGCACAAACGATTCTCCCGGAAGCATGACGACATCTGCAACCACTTCCAGATACACACCGAATCCGAGCACAAAACATCCTGCCAGAAGCGCGATGATTTTCACCAGATAATTCTGCGGGTTCACCCAGAAAAACAGGTACATCGTCAGGTCAATAAAATATCCAAATGCGATGGATACCGGAATCTGCAAAATATTTTCCATTTTAAAATTCCTGCGCAGGATCAAGATCTGCAAAAGAATCAGAAAAATACTGAAAAAAATGGTGAAATTTCCAAGTGTGAATGGGTAATTTAAACTAAGTACATAAGGGATGGATGAAATTGGCGATGTTCCAAGGCTCGCCTTCGTCACAAGACTGACACCGAGTGCGTTTACAAACAGTCCTATCAAGAATAAAAGATATCGTTTTAATTTGTTCATTTTGTGGTACTTCCTTTAGCTTTATTTTTGTACATTGCTTAAGTTCGCATAGATCTTCCGGTAAACCTCAAAAAACGCAGCATAGTCTTCCTCCGAGATTCCCTCTAACGCCTGCTTTTCAATCTCAGAGAATGTTTCATCCACTTTTTTCTGGCTTTCTTTTCCCTTTTCCGTCATAAAAATATGGAAAGTCCGCCGGTTGCCGTTTAAAATTTTTCGCTCGATCAGCCCTTTCTCCTCCATGCGGTTTAAAATGGAAGTGAGCGATCCTGCTTCTAAAAAGCAGCCCTGTGCGATGTCTTTCTGGCTGCTGCCGTCATGGTCTTTCAGATAATCAAGCACCTTCGGCTGCCCGATCGTAAGTCCGATTTTTTTCGTGTTCTCTAATAATGACTTCTGCACCAGCATCTGGTTTGCCATGATCAGATAATGTAAGGATTCGTCCATGATGTTCCTCCTGTGATGGATTCTGCTTTTTCTGCTTTTGAAAAATAATTTTTACTGCATAAAAAGAAACAGTTATAATTCGAACTGTTTGAATTATAACTGTTTCTTTTAAGATTGTCAATCTATTCCGCCGGTTTTAGCAGAAAGCGGTCACCTCCACCGTTTAAATCCGCATAAAAATACCCCTTTCACTGGATGTCCAGTAAAAGGGGGACATATCACTTACTTGGCCTGTGCATCAGAAACACTGACCTTATGGTCATACCATTTTCCTTTTGTTCCGATCAGTGCAAGGTCAAACTCTTTCTCTAATGCTTCTACCGGAACGTCAAAAGCATAGACTTCTTCTTTGGTACCATCAGAGTATGTAACCTCTTCTGTTGTTGGCTGGATCAGTTTTGCTCCATCCTTTTGTGCATCTTCTGCAGTTCCTAAGAAAAGATTTACAATGTTCTGGGATGGCATTACGATATGAAGTGTCATTTTGCCATCCTTTACCGTAAGTGTTCCACGTCCGTCATATACTTCATTCACATGAAACATACTGCTGTCGGTGTCAAATTTTGCTGAATATGTTCCGTCTGTAAGAGCTTCACTCTTGCTTGCGGAAGAAAGCATAACAGAACCGAGGGATTCCATTGCTGCTTTTGTATGCTCTACATAAATCTGCTGGATAGCATCGATTCCGCCAAGTCCTGCGATCTGGCAGTCAACACTTTCAAAGTTACCGCTAGCAACAAACTGGCTCTTCCAGGAATCGTCATCATCGCCTGCCATATCGTTATTGGCGTGATCTCCGGCTACGACCATTAATGGACGAAGGATCACTTTTGTATAACCGGCTTCTTTTACTGCTTCGATCACGTTCTCACATGCGGTCTCTTCCGGTTCACCCTCTACTGTTCCGATAAATACGTTGTCATAACCTAATTTTTCCATCTGGGTAGCCATCTGGCTGTAGCTTACCTTTGCAGTGTGGGAAGTACCATGTCCCATGAATACAAATGCTGTACCATCTTCTTTTGCTGCCTCTAAAGACTCGAAATCTGCATCCTTTACTGCTTCTGCAGTGATCGCTTTTGCGACTGCTTCCTTGTCCTCATTGATCACAGTTGCATCACTTCCAACTTCACCAAGTAATGGTTCAGCGATCGTAACTGTCTCAAATTTATCTTTGTAGCCATCTAATGCATCTACGAGCTCATCATACTCTGCACCATGCATTAAATGAGTTGGCTGTACAACGAGATTTTTAACACCATTTTCTACTGCTCTGTCGAGTGCCTGTTCTACATTGTCAATTTTTTCACCATCTCTTGCCTGTACATGGTTGATGATGATCTGTGCTGTGAAAGCTCTTCTTACAGACCAGTCAGGGTTTGCTTCCTGCAGTGCTTTTTCCACACCACCGATATCCTCTGATCTGCTGTCGTTGAAGGATGTACCAAAGCTTACAACTAAAAGCTCGTTCTCACCGATTCCGTCTGCATTCAAAGGATCATCCTTGGATGCATCTCCTGTATCTCTTCCGAAATAATCCGGATCGGCATTTTCTCCCTCAACAAGTTCCTTCTGTGCATCTGTCAGCTTGTCCCATGCTGCTTTTGCTGCTGCACACTGCTCATCTGTGTTCTCATTTCTTGTCTGTACATAGATGGCGTCGATGAGTGCTGCAACTTCGTCTGCTGCGGCCTGATCATCTACCTCTTCGCTCTCTGTCTCTGCTACTGCTTCTGTCTGTGTTGTCTCTGTCTCTTTCTTGCTTCCGCAGCCGGCAAAAAGGGTTGCTGTCATTGTAAGTGCAAGAACAAGTGCAAGTGTTTTTTTCTTCATTTTTTTCTCCTCTTTGTGATTTATCTTTCTGCTTCATAGAGATCTGTACACAAAGAAAAAATATCATGCCTTATCCTCTAAATATGGCAAAAAAAATCTCCGGTCAGATGCCCTGAGCGGAGTAAAAAGTCAATGAAATCCAGGCCTTTAAAAAAGCCTGTTAACCAGTACGACCAATTACTCGTGATCTGGGAATTCATTCATTCCCTGTACCAGACAACGGGCAGGTTTCCTGGCTGAAAGATCATCATACAGATTCTGTCTTCCCAGTGAAAATTCACCAGTGACTTTCAATTAAATCGAATCTGCACTCCCTTATCACAGTGACGAGATCGTACAGGAATCACACCTGTTTCCCTTTTAACCAGCCTGACCAACAAAAAAGACCGGCTGGCACCTGTTGTCTTCTCTATGAAACTTTTACTATGTTAGCATAGCTGTGTTTATTTTGCAACGTTAACTGTATCAAAACTTTGCTTTCTTATAAGTGATGCAGCTGTCAATAAACCGCTGCACAAACTTTTGATCTGACGGATAATAAAAATGCGGGAATCCCCAGTAACTTCCGTTAAAAGCATGAACGCAAGGCCAGCTTTTCTCTGTGACAGGCTTTGTGGCGATGCAGTCTGCACCGTTATCTGTACTGTCAAAATAGTGAAATTCGTGTGCTTTGATATGTTCTTTTGTTTTCTCATCCGTAACTTCCACATAACCGAAGCGGACCAGTTTTCCCATATAACGGCATTCTGCGGGTATGACTCCTGCCATTTTATAGCTGTATCCATCCTTATCTGTAAGTGTCTCATGCAGATACATAAATCCTCCGCATTCTGCAAGTGATGGCATTCCGTTCTCCAATGCCTGCTTTACAGCATTTTTCATCTGCGTATTGGCAGAAAGCCCTGCTGCATATAGTTCCGGATATCCGCCTCCCAAAAGCATACCATGTATATCCGCAGGAAGTTCTTTGTCGTGCAGCGGAGAAAACAATACAAGTTCTGCCCCATAATGCTCCAGCATATTCAGATTGTCCCTGTAGTAAAAACAGAATGCCTCGTCCCTGGCTACAGCAATGCGGACTTTTTTGGAACCTTTGATATCCGTCCTTCCGTATGCTATATCCTTCCAGTAAGAAAGCTTATCTTCTGCCTTTTTCACGCCTTCACACACAGGACCTTTCTTTCTGGCAGCCTGCTCTGCAATTTCAATCATTGCATCTGCATCAACATATTTTTCTAATAACTGGCCGGCTTTTCCCAGCTGGATATCCAGTTCTTCTGTCTCTTCCGGAAGGATCAGCCCAAGATGCCTGGAATGAAGTGACAATTCTTTTTCATTCGGAATACAGCCTAACGCACGGATTGAAAGTTCTTTTTCAATAAGTGGTGCGATCGTATCAAAGAACATTTTGCTTGTTTTGTTTAAGATCACACCCTTTATCAGTTTCTTCTCATCATACTTTAAAAATCCGGCAATAAGGGGAATGATCGATCTTCCCATACCATGTGCATCTATTACAAGCACGACCGGTATTTCAAGTGTTTTGGCCAGATGATACGAAGAACCTTCTTCTCTGATCCCTCCTAATCCGTCATATAGCCCCATCACGCCCTCAAGCACGGAAATATCATGTCCAGGCTGTTCCATCTCATATAGTGCTTCAATTTGGGATGCTTCTGAAAAAAAAGTATCCAGATTTTTGGAAGGAATTTTTAACACTGTTTCATGAAACATCGGATCGATATAATCCGGCCCGCATTTAAATGATACCGGATGTTTTCCTCTTTCCTTCAGCTGCCTTAAAAAAGCACAGGTGATCGTTGTTTTTCCGCTTCCGCTTTTTACTGCTGCGATCATAATCCCCGGATTTCCCATTTTATCCTTTCCTTCCTTTCGATAATTTTATCCAATAACATTTCTGATATTTTGCATCTTTCACTGATCTTTTCGTTCTGTAAAATCAAATGAGCAGATATAAATTGGATTCTCGCCCTGCATCAGCTGGTATTCTCCAATCTGCTTTGCACGGGACACCTGTACGGAAATGATCTCAAGATTCGTGATCCTGTCATCTTTTTTTAACATGGCAATCTCACTTACCGTCTCAAGACTGATGGCATCGACCACTACACGCATGGTTTTATTTTTCTCATATAAAACATCCAGAATTTCTCTTAATCTTCCACTGCTGCCTCCAATCAGAGCATGCGTCGGCGTTTCCTTCCTGTTTTCTTCCATAAGACAGTCCGGAGCCTCCCCTTCGATCACACAGATATTTGGCAATGCAAACTTTTCGATATTTTTTTTGATCAATTCCAAAGCCAGTGGTTTCTTCTCAACCGCATAAACCTGGATCTGTCCGCTTCTCTTTGCAATTTCTATTGCGATCGAGCCTGTTCCGCTCCCGATATCATAGCAGACAGAATCTTTTTCCAGCTGTAATTTGCATATCGAAAGTGCACGTATCTCTTCTTTGGTCATTGGCACTTTATCACGAAGAAATTCTTCGTCACGGATTCCGCAGGTGACGGTCTGTTTCTCTTTTTCAGGATTTATAATAAGACATATATAAAGTCCTTCCTTCTCTACAAGTCTGCACTCTTTTGGTGAAAGTTCCTCTATACATTCTTCCGGATAAGAAAGCTGATATCCTGTAAGGATCCTGCAGCTGTTCAGATGGTGATCCTGCAACAGGAGTCCAAGCTTTTGTACATCTGCTTTCCCTGACATAAGAAGAAATGTCTTCTATGAATAACGGATTTTTTCTATGAGATCTCCGGTCCATGTATCCTATTTGCTATGCCCATGTATGCTTAAAATCGCAGCATCCTGATAACTATAGCCTGTTTTCGCCGCAAAATAGGAAACGGATGATAGTCCGGGATAAATCTGAACCCTACAGTCACTTCTTTCCTTCAGCTTCTCATATAATCTGCCACAGCCACTGTAAAAACCGGTGTCTCCGGAAAAAAGGATTGCTATCTTCGCCCCGGATCCTGACAGCTCCTCAAGCTTTGGTTCAATATCTTTCGCCAGATAATACGGATAACGGACCGCACACTCGTTTTTTGCTGATGCAAGCAGTCTCTTCGCTCCGAAAATATAATCAGCCTCCCGGATTTTCTCTGATGCAGCAACAGTCAGTGTCTGCTCCTCACCCATTCCGATTCCGATAAGGGCAATCTCATTTTTTATGATATTTCCTGTAATTTCTGATATAAGACGACATACTCTGCCAAATGTATTGCCTGTATTTTGCTTTTCCGGATTTCCGATCACAAAGGTTTTGATCTCTTCCTGCTCTGCGGCCTTGATTTTCTCTAAGAATCCACCGGTTCTTCCGCTTTCTTTTGTGACAAGGCATCGGATATCAAACTGTCTGATAAGGGCACGGTTCATTTCTGTCGAAAAAGGTCCCTGCATGGCAATGATCTGTTTTCCGCAGATCCCGTTTTTTTCACAGAGTGCTATGCTTTCCATCCCAGGCAGCACACGGACAAACAGTCTGTCCTTAAGTGTTTCCTTTTCACTGTAAAATCCAAGATCTTTGCTTCCTGTTGTCAGCAGGATATTTCCCTCTGTTTCCATCAGTGCCTCTGCACATTCGGCTGCACTTTCACAAAAAACCGTACCATTTTTTTCTGCTATCGTTCCTGTATCTCTTTGCAGACGGATGTATGGGATTTTTGTATCTATAAGACTTTCCCTGATATTTTCTGAAACAGCGGTAGCAAAAGGATGTGTTGCATCTACGACTGCTGCAAATTTATTTTCCTCTGTGAACTTTCGCATTTCCTCCGCATTCATTCTGCCTTTATGCACAGTAACCTTATCCATCTGCGGCATTATGGTCTCTCCATATTCCGTTGCAACACACACGGTACAATAGATGCCGTTTTCTGCCAGCACCTGTGATAACATACGTCCCTCTGTTGTTCCTGAAAAAATTAAAATCTGATCCTTCATCTTTTTTCTCCGGTCAAAAATTTGCTGTTTCCGTAATGATTCCTTTTAGATGTTGTACCCTCTCGGTGTCACTAATTTTCCATCTATGATCTTTGTTCTTGAATTACCGATAAATACGGTTGTAAACATGTTTACCTGGCGTTCCTTCAGTTCCTCGAGCCGGCAGGTTGTCGCTTTTGTATTGTCCCTTCCGATATTTTCCACATATCCGCAGGCTCTCTCTGGCTCAACACCATTTTTTAACAGAATATCACAGGCTCTCTTAAGATAATCTGCACGATTGTGGCTGGACGGATTATATATTGCCATACAGAAGTCTCCCATAGCTGCCGCTGCAAGCCTTTTTTCGATCAGATCCCATGGGGTCATAAGATCACTTAAACTGATCACACAATAGTCATGATTTAATGGTGCTCCAAGCACTGCAGCACCGCTGTTTGCTGCTGTAATGCCAGGGACTACGACCAGTTCACAGTCTTTGTGAGTCTCTGACATTTCATAAAGAAGCGAAGCCATTCCGTATACACCGGCATCTCCGCTGCACACCATGGAAACTGTCATTCCTTTCTCTGCCTCTTCAAAACACATCTCGCAGCGTCTGACCTCCTGCTTCATTGGAGTTGAAAGGAATTCTTTTTCCTGGTATTTATCTCCAAGCAGCTTTAAATACACTGGATATCCGACGATCACATCACTTTCTCTTAATGCGGCATCTGCCTGTGGTGTCATCATTTCTTCTGTTCCCGGTCCCATTCCGATAATATAAATTCTATTTTTCATCAATCCGATACTCCTTTGTCAGTTCTTTTTCAAATTTCCAGTCATATTTTGCGATCGCGATCGTCATTCCATCCTCTGCCTGTTTCCTTAGTATGATCCTTCCTGTTTCTCCTGCTGCTTTTAAAGCTGCACGCTCACAGACATTATCCACTCCTGTCTTTTCCTTCACAAAAGAAGAACCGGTAAAATCTCCTTCCACCTGCAAAAGCTCTTCAGCAGAATATGTCACGAACGGAATACGGTTTGCGGCACAGAATCTTATGAGTCCTTCCTCATTTTTCTTAAGATCAATGGATGCGACATATCGCACCTGATTTTGTTCTATCCCTGTCTGTTTCAGCCATTTGCAGATCAGTGTGTTTATCTCTTCAAAGCTTTTTCCTTTTTTGCAGCCAATCCCCAAAATGTACTCTTTTGGCATCAGTCCAAGCATTCCATGCTCTAAATCTGTTTTATCAGAAGAGATCACAATATCTGCCATTTTTCCTTCCAGTATTTTGCCTGAAACTTTTGCGATCCCATCTCTGTTGCAAATGGTAAGTCCGCATTTTTTTGCAAAAACATCGACAGAAAATGTATGATTTACATCCGTTGCAGTTGTAATAACCGGCACTGCCCCGATCAGCCTTGCAATTTCTCCTGCCAGTTCGTTAGCACCGCCCATATGACCGGATAACAATGGGATTGCAAAAGTTCCTGCTTCATCCAGAACGACCACTGGACTGTCCGTCAGCTTGTCCATAACAAATGGTGCGATCAGCCGCACAGCGATTCCGCAGGCACCGATAAAGACTATGGCATTCTTTGCAAAAAACTGCTCCTTCGTCCATTCAGACAGACTCTGGTCGTTTCCGGATGTTTTTGTGTGATTGTCCTCTTTTTTTCGTTTTTCTATTGTAATAAGACTATAGTTTTCTGAAATCTGCGTATGTTCGAATGCCAGTTTTAACTTTTCTGCGAGTTCTGTCCCCTTATCTGTAAAGGTAATGATACTGATATTCATCCGTTTTGGCCTCTTGTTATGATTCTTTGATTTTCCGGAATTCTGTTTCAAAATCTGCTGCATAGAGCCTTGACTTTTCATAATTCTGATGTGCAACGATATCTCCGACAATGATCAGTGCTGTTTTTGTAATATTGTGGCTCTTTGCTGTTTCTTCCAGCTGACCGACCGTGCAAAGATATGCCTCCTCTTCCGGCCATGTCGCCTTGTATACAATTGCTGCAGGCGTATCCTTTTTATATCCCCCTGCGATCAGTCTTCTGCTAAGCTCTTCAAGCATACCTGTACTCAGATAAATTGCCATGGATGCCTGATGTGATGCAAAACTTTCAATGCTCTCTTTTTCCGGTACTTTTGTTCTGCCTTCCATTCTTGTAATGATAAGAGACTGTGACACTTCCGGAAGCGTATACTCAAGATTTAATGATGCTGCAGCTCCAAAGCAGGCACTCACTCCCGGGCAGCTCTCATATAGGATCCCTTTTTCATCCAAAATATCCATCTGCTCACGAATGGCTCCATAAATACTCGGCTCTCCTGTATGGAGGCGTACCGTTATGAGATTTCTTTTCCAGGCATCTTCCATGACAGCGATCACTTCCTCTAATGTCATATACGCACTGTTATGAATTTCACAATCTTCCCTGCAATAATCCAAAAGCTCCGGATTCACAAGAGATCCGGCATAGATCACAACATCCGCCTCTTTTAACAGACGCATGCCACGGACTGTGATAAGATCTGCCGCTCCGGGTCCCGCTCCTACAAAATAAACCATCTTCTTCTACCTCCTACTCATTATCATTCTAATTTTTTTGACCGCCCTGTTTTAAACTATTTAAGAAACTCTCTGCCCCATCTGACTTTGCCAGTTCTCCAAAATCGTTAGAATACAGAATGACTTCGATCTGCATTTTCCCAGCGGCACGCTTGTTCATATAAAAGCATATTTTCTTTAACAAATCCTGCATGACAGCTTCTTTTTTCCCACAGGCATCCAGTTTTCTTATTGCCTCTTCCGTCGTAACACACTGTAAGATATCTTCTAAGACCGCATAAGGCACCTGATTTTTCACGGCTGCTGCCGTTAAAATCTCCATTCTGCAGTCTCCTTCTCTGGAATGCGTATTCATCATTCCTCCTGCTACTTTCACAAGCTTTCCGATATGTCCGGTAAACAGCATTTTCGGAAATCCTATTTCAATTGCCATATCGATCGTGTCTCCGACAAAATTGCTGCACTTCACGCTTTGATCCAGATCATACTGATAGGTTCTTTTCATATAATCCAATCCGTAATTTCCCGGTGATATAGCTGCAATCTCATACCCCTGTGCCTTTTTCTGATTTAATTCCACGCGGATCGTATCGAGGAGAGCCTGTGCACTCATCGGTTCCACGATGCCGGATGTTCCCAAGATGGAAATACCTCCTATAATGCCGAGTCTTGGATTAAATGTCTGTTCTGCAAGCCGTTCTCCTTCCGGTACTGATATGATAATATCCAGGTCTCCGGAAAAATCTGTAAGCGTACATACCTCCTGTACCTCTTTTGTTATCATCTCTCTTGGGACATGATTGATCGCCGCATTTCCGACCGGCTGGTCTAGCCCGGGCTTCGTTACTCTTCCGACTCCTTTTCCGCCTTCAATAAAAATCCTGTTGTTTTTCTCCCGCAGCTTATTCTTTTCCGGAAATTCATCTTCCATTATTTTTTCACTGCTGGTACGAAAACGCACCGTGGAATAGATCAATGCACCTGTTGTAATGTCCGGATCGTCTCCGCCATCTTTTTCCACTGCACAGGTTACTTCCTGTTCTGTTCTGGTAATTTCAAGGATTTTGGCATGGAAAAGGATCCCTTTTGGCGTCATGATCGATATACTTTCTTTCTTATTGCCGGTTAAAAGCATATATGCTGCCGCCTTGGAAGCCGCTGCCGCACAGCTTCCGGTTGTAAAGCCATACCGCATTGCCGTCATCCTTCCTCTCTCAGTTCATATAAAAGTGCATTACAGATCGCAGCTGCCACATTACTTCCGCCTTTTCTGCCACGGTTGATAATATATGGCACGTCCGTTTTTATGATCAGTTCTTTTGCTGCTTCCACATTCACAAATCCAACCGGCACACCAATAATAAAAGCCGGCCGGTAGCTCCCATTCTGTATCATCTCATATAGTTCTATCAATGCTGTCGGTGCATTCCCGATGGCGAAAATCACAGGTTTTTCTATACGGGAAGCTTTCTCCATGCTTACCGTTGCCCTTGTCACACCACGTTCCTTTGCGATTTTTGCCACATCTTCATCCGCCATAAAGCAGTGTGCCATGCCACCGTATTTTTCCAGTTCTTTTTTATTGATGCCGGCAAGTGCCATATTGGTATCTGTCACAATATCTGCACCGTTTTTTATAAGCTGCTTCGCCACAGCTATGGCATGCTTTGAATAAGTCATCGTTTCCGCATATTCAAAATCTGCACTTGTATGAATCGCACGTTTTGTGACCATTTCCTGCTCTTTTGGAATTGTGATCCCTTTTTCTTCCAATTCTTTTGTAATAATCGCAAAGCTTCTCTTTTCTATATCCTGTGGTCTGACATACTCAATATTTTCCATCTCATACTCCTGTTTCACATAGCTCTCTTAATGCAGATATCAGTTTTTCATTCTCCTGTCTGCTTTTCACTGCGATCCTGTAGTATCCGTCTGTAAGTCCTTTATAATTTCTGCAGTCACGTATCAATATTTTCTTCTGTAACAAGTCAGAATAAAGAGCTCTCTTAGACCTTAGCAGCAGAAAATCCGCCTCACCCGGATAAACAGTGATTCCTGTCTGCGACAGAGCTTCTTTCAGCCACGCACGTTCTTTTTCAATAAAATCAATCGTTCTGTGGCAATATTCCTCTTCTTCTAATGCCGCTGCCCCTGCAGCCTGTGCGATCGTTGAAATATTCCATTCCGGCAGATGCAATTTGATACGTTCTGTAAGCTCCTTATTCCCACAGAACAGAAATCCAAGACGGACTCCCGGAATGGCATATAGCTTTGTAAAGGCCTTCACAACAATGACATTCTGATATTCTTTTAAATCATGCCGCTCAAAAAATCCTGCTTTTTTTGTGAATTCTATAAAACATTCATCCAAAACAACTATGATATTCTTTTCCCTGCATTTTTCACAGATTTTATCTAACAAGACATCATCCAGTACATTTCCGACCGGATTATTCGGATCTGCAAGAAAAAGAAGATCTACATCTTCTGTCAGTTCCAAAAGAATATCCTCTGTCAGGCAAAATCCATCTTCTTCTTTCATTTTATAATATATAATGTCTGCCCTGGTTGCCTCCGCTGCTTTTTCATAACCATAGAAGGAAGGAACCGGGAGCAGTATCCTTTCCGGTCTTAAAGCATGGACAATCGCTACAAACAGTTCGGATGCTCCGTTCCCAGGCAGGATATTCACTTTGCTTATCCGGTATTTTTTACTGATCTTTGAAATTAATTCTGTATTTTCAATATCCGGATAATGCTCACATTGTTCAATGGCCTCATGCATTGCACTTTTTACTTTTTCCGGTATTCCAAACGGATTGACATTGACCGAAAAATCCAGTTCTATCTCATTCCGGTAAATATCGCCACCATGTATCGCAGAATACATCCTATCTTCCTCCATTTCAGGTCTGGCAAAACTTTATTGCACTTTGTTATCTGCAAAATATCCAAAGAATGATCAGGCAGATTGCTTCACATATAAAAGCTGTCGCATATAAAAGACGGTTTGCCCGCTTAATATCCTCCGCTTCCACCGGTCTTTTTTCGTCTCCTATAAACGGTTTTTCCACAATTTTACCAAAGTAGCTTGCGTTTCCTGCAAGCCTTATTCCAAGTGCTCCGGCACATACTGCCTCTGTCTGTGCAGAATTCGGGCTTGCATGCTTATAGCGGTCCCTTTTATAAATATACCATGCATGCTTTGCGTCAAAGTCCCTGTCACAGAAAAAGCAGGCGATCACCATAAGCACTGCACTGATCCTTGCCGGAATAAAATTGACAATATCATCCAGCTTTGCCGCTGCCCTGCCAAAATACAGGTATCTGTCATTTTTATATCCAACCATGGAATCCATTGTGTTTACTGCTTTGTAAAAAAATCCTAAGACAGGTCCGCCGATCGCTGTGTAAATCATAGGAGCGATCACTCCGTCTGACGTATTCTCTGCCACTGTCTCGATTGCAGCTTTCGCAACCCCGGTCTCATCCAGACATTGGGTATCTCTTCCGACGATCATGGAAACTGCTTTTTTTGAAGCATCCAGGTCTCCCTTTTTCAATTCCCTGTAAACTTTCATGCTCTCTGTTCTCAGACACTTTGTTGCAAGGATCTGATACGTCATAATACTCTCAATAAGAACTCCGGCATACGGATGCAGTCTGTATGCAGTGGATAAGATTGCTGCTGTTACAAATACTGTCACTGTCAGGACTGTCACGACAAGCAGGACACCTCTTATCTTCTCCTGTTTTGGCGTTGCATTTTTCTCTGTTCTGTTCCCTCTCAGTCTCTTTTCCATGAAGCTGATGCCATTCCCGATCAGACGGATCGGATGGGGCAGCCAGTAAGGATCTCCAAACATCAGATCCAGCAGAAATCCTGCAAATGTTGCGATCATATGATAAATCATATCTTTTGTACTCCTGTTTATGTAATAAGAATCTTTATATTTCTTCTATTTTCTTTATTGATATAACTTTTCTGCCAATTGCGTCAATTTCGAGGACTGTTTCATATGCTTCTCCATTTTTTACCTGGAAGTCATAGTATTCCATGCCGGTAAGTTCGCTTAAAACTGCCATGACCGTCCCTCCGTGAACCACAGCCATAACCTGATATTCTGACTGTTTTTTGTCTGATTTTTCACACAGATCTGTAAGCATCTGATGAAAACCATCCAAGGAACGACGAATGAACTCCTCTCTTGACTCTCCTCCCGGAAAAGGCAGCGTTCCATTGCTGTCAATCCAACACTGGTAATAAGGATCCCCGGTCAGTTCCACATAGTTTTTCCCTTCAAATCTTCCGAAATCCATTTCCTTCCAGTCAAAAATGCAAACCGGATCCCTGTCAAAAAGGATTTCTGCAGTCTGGATACATCTTAACATAGGTGATGCATATAAGAATCCTCCCTGATCCAGGTGATATCTTTTTTTTCCTTCTGTGATCTGTGCAATCCCTTTTTCAGATAATGCTTCCTCTGTTGTTCCAAGATATCGATGCTCCTCATTCGACTTTGTCATTCCATGGCGGATCCAGGTGATTTTTATTCTTATTTTATCTTCTGTCCAATTCCACATAAAACACGCTCCACGTTTTCTGCTTCCTTTGCAAGTTCGATCAGTAACCGGCCCACACGCTCCCTGTATTCCCTTTCTTCCTTTTCCATCGGAACGATCCCATTACCTATCTCATCACAAATAAACACACAGTCCGGATGCTCTTTATAAAACTCCATGATGATCTCCTCCGCCGGTTTTCCTTCCGCCAGAAGCTGTTTCACCCATAAATGCAGATCATTAATGATCGTTCTGTTCTGTCCTTTATATTTTTCCTGCACATAGGAGAGCTTTCCCTGTGCATATCCACCGATATATAAATCCATATTTTTCCTTTCAAAATGTCATCCTTCTTTATACCGGAAAAAATCCCAATATGGCAGCCGCAGCCGCTGCTGCTGCCTCACAAACCGTTACAAACCAGCCTGCGGTGTCACCGGTAATACCTCCAAGCTCCTGGTAACTTTTCTTTTTAAACCAGAAAAAGCAAAAAACGGATACTAAAGCAACGATTGCTCCATACCATCCCGATACCGCAAGCATAATGCCCACACATAGGACAAGCTGCAAATATAAAGCAATTTTCACACGCATTTTCTGTGACCCTGTAGCAAAGGTATAAAGCATTCCTTCCTTTTTTGCAGACTGCAATGTCACAACTGCAATTCCGCTTAAGCACCTGGACAGGAAAAAGGCTGCCGCCACTGCAAATACAGCTTTTTTTGTATGCAGTTCAGAAATCGCTGCAATGTCAATCATATAATATAACATCAGCATGATCGCTGCAAATGCTCCGATATGCGAATCTTTTAAAATTTCCAGTTTGCGTTCCCTGCTTTGATAGGAATGAAATGCATCCATTGTGTCCATATATCCATCCACATGGAATCCTCCCGAAATGATCAGCGGGATCGCTGCTGCGATCAGTGCATAGCACAGATTTCCCACCATATATTTCTGACATAAACATGCCCATCCGTAAAATAAAATGCCGATCACTCCGCCTGTCCATGGAAAGAAGCACATCATATACTCCATGTCTTCCTCTTTCCATTCAAACTGCGGCACTGGGATTTTTGAATAGATAGAAAATGAAATAATCATTGCTTTCAGTAATTTCATAATTGATATCCTTTTACTTTATCTGTTTCTTTTGTCTTTACTTCAATCCTTTGTTGGATTTTTTATTGCTACCGCAATCCCTACAACAACTTCTGTCACACAATCTGCCATGGCAGCCAGTCTCGCATTGATCGCTCCAAGAGCTTTTAAGTATTCCATCGTCCCTTCATCATATGAAATACCATCCTCGAATACATTGTTCGTCACGATCACAAGATTGTCTGTTTTTTCACAAAGCTGTTTCAGATCCGTAATTACTTTCTCTGCAACTTCATCTGCTGTTCTTCTGCTGTTTGAAGAAAACATCTCGTTGGCTGTCAGGTTGGACATACATTCTAAAAGTGCAGATTTTTTTTTACAACTTTCTTCTCTCTCTTCGAACGAGATCTTCCCGACATCCACCGGACTTTCAATCGTGATAAATCCCTTTCCGGCCCGCAGCTTTTGATGTCTTTTTACTTTTTTTTCACCTTCTGCATCGAAAATCTGCATTGTCGCAATGTAATATTTTGTTCCCTCACAGGAAGATAAAATATCTTCTGCATAAGCGGACTTGCCGCTTCCACTTCCACCTGTCACAAGTGTGATCATAAAACACCTCACGTAAATCTATGATAAGCTTCTATTTCAAAATCGCCAAACGTTGCTCCGTTCTCATAAAGTGTCATCGCAAGATCCAGCAGCGAAAACATCATGACTGCTCCGGTTCCTTCACCCAGTGCAAGCTTTGCATCAATCACAGGGTTTAATCCAAGTTCCTTCATGATCATATCCAAAGCCGGTTCTTTTCCCCTATGGGATGGGATGATATAATCCTTCGTCCCCGGACAGAGACGTTCTGCTGTCAGTGCGGCTATCGCACTGATCACTCCGTCAGCAACAACCGGAATATGATATTTTGCACCACCTAAAAATACACCACACATTCCCGCAATATCCAATCCTCCGACAGTGCATAAGATTTTCATCGGTTCGGATGCTTTTAACTGATACTTTTCCAGTGCTGCTTTGATGACCTTTCTTTTTCTTTGCAGTCCCTCATCACTCAGTCCTGCTCCACGTCCTGTCACAAGATCAGGTTCACAGGATAATAATGCCGCTGCCATTGCCGCACTTGTTGTTGTATTACCAATGCCCATCTCGCCGGTTCCAAGCAGTTTATATCCTGCTTCTTTGCATTCCTTTACACAGTCCATTCCAACGAGTATTGCCTGTCTTGCTTCCTCCTCTGTCATTGCCGGCTGTATAAGGAAATTCTTTGTGCCTCTTTTTACTTTTCTGTTAATGACTCCGGGAAATGTCTGTTCGGTGTTCACTCCGATATCTACCGGCAGAATATCAGCCCTTGCTGCTTTTGCCATCTTACATACCGATGTATTTCTTTTTCCGAGATTCTCTGTCACTGCTGCTGTGACCTCCTGCCCTGACTGGCTGATCCCTTCCTCTACGATCCCATTGTCAGCACACATGACAATGACTGCTTTTTTTGAAATGTCAATCTCTGTTGTTCGAAGAATTGCTCCGATCCTTGCAAGAAGTTCCTCGAAGTCTCCCAGTCCGTCCAATGGTTTTGCCACGCGATCCCAGTTTTTCTTAATCAAAAGTTCTGTTTGTCTGTCTGGTTTTTCTATCTTTAATTGCATTTTGCTTCCCTTAACATCGAATAAATTGCATCCATATCCATGGATGAACGCAGTCCATCTGCCAGCTTGTCATACTGCATCTGCTTAAACTGCTCATAATTCATCATCTGATCTGTATTTATCTCAATCCCTTTTTGCTTTGCAAGAATGTGGAGCAGCGTTTCCGAAACGGTTCCCTCATCAAAAATCCCATGTACGTAAGTGCCATATACATTGCCGGCAAAAAAACCATCTGCCTTTTTACTGCTTCCTGTCACTTCATCCTGTATATTACAAAGAATCTGCTCTGCATCGGCCGCACTGCTATTTTGCTCTTTTGGATTTCGTACTGTGCTTCCCATATGGATCTCGTATCCACTGATTTTCTGCCCTGACAATTCTGACAAAATCCCGGACACTTTACCGAAATCCCCTCGGACACGCGTTCTTGTTTTTTCCTCCTGTAACTCTGTTATCATTGGAAGAAGCCCCATTCCCTTCATGCTTCCTCCTCCTTCAACCTGATGCGGGTCGAGAATCGTATCCCCAAGCATCTGATAACCGCCACAGATTCCAAAAACGACTGTATCCAGGGATTTCTTTTTAACAAGTGCTTCCAGTCCGCTCTCACGCATCCATTTTAAATCCGCCATCGTATTCTTGCTTCCCGGAAGAATAATCATATCCGGATGATGTAATTCTTCCGGACGATTTACATATCTTACAGATACTTCTTCCATCTGTTCCAAAACAGACAGGTCTGTAAAATTGGAAATCCTTGGATATCGAATGACTGTGATATCGATCAGCCCTTCTTCTTTTCGATCAAACCTGCTGCTTAAGCTGTCCTCATCATCGATTTTTAACTCCATATACGGAACGACACCGACAACCGGGACATGCCCACGTTCTTCGAGCATTACAATTCCGGGATCTAAGATCGTCTTATCACCACGGAATTTATTAATGACAAGTCCCTTCACACGTTCCCTTTCAGAAGCATCAAGGAGCATTAATGTTCCAAGCAGCTGTGCGAACACACCACCTCTGTCAATATCACCGGCAAGAATGACCGGTGCATCCAAAATCTCTGCCAGTCCCATATTCACAATATCGTTTTCTCTCAAATTGATCTCCGCCGGACTCCCGGCTCCTTCGATCACAATAATATCATTTTCTTCTGCCAGTTTACGAAAAGCTTTTTTTATTTCCGGGATCAGCTGCTTCTTATAAGCAAAATAATCCCTGGCACTCATGTTGCCAAGAACCTCTCCGTTTACAATGACCTGGGAACCGACATGTGTGGTTGGTTTCAGTAAAATCGGATTCATGGCCACCACCGGTTCTATGCCCGCCGCTTCTGCCTGCATCACCTGTGCACGCCCCATCTCTAAGCCCTCTTTTGTAATATAGGAGTTCAATGCCATATTCTGGGACTTAAATGGTGCCACTTTATATCCATCCTGCCTGAAAATCCGACAAAGTCCGGCAACGATCAGACTTTTCCCTGCATTTGACATCGTTCCCTGGACCATGATCACTTTTGCCATAATTCTATCTCCATTCCTGCCATTTTCGCATCTTCTAATAACTGCCTGTTGCGTTCGTTCTGTGTACCGAAATTTTTCTGACAACAGATCACTTTCCTGCAGGAAGACATGATCTGTCTGGCTTTCTCATAACTTTTTTCTGTAAAATCCTCATATGCCTTCTCGCTGACTACCTTTGCTGCCAGTGCTTTTGCTGCCGGATAATCAATATCCTGTTCTCCGAGGATCCCTGCTGCAAAAGGGATTCCCTTCCTCTGAAGATACCTGAACGCAAAACTTCCGCTGCCATTTCCTGCGATCACAAAGATTTCCGGTACTCCGTCTGTTTTTTTCAGCTCTACGGTTCCATTTTCTTCCTGAAATGTTCCTTCCCTGATATCATAAAGCTGATTTACAAATCCTTTTGTGAATACCTCTTCCGGTGTTCCGAAATGTTCGATTTTCTCACCCTTCACACAGACAATTCTGTCAGATACACGTTCTGCCAGATCCAGTTCATGCAAAGACATCAAAACTCCTACCTTTTGCTTTCTCGTCATCTCCTGGATCATTGCCAGAAATTCCAGTTTATATTTTACATCCAGATAAGAAGTCGGTTCGTCCAAAACGAGTATTTCCGGCTGCTGGCACAATGCTTTTGCAAGCAGGACACGCTGTTTCTGTCCATCGCTTAAGCTCATAAAATATCTGTCACCAAGTTCTGTGATGCGTATCTGTTCCATGCACTGTTTTACGATCTCTTCATCCTCCGGTGTAAGGATCCCAAGCCCTCCTGTGTAAGGGTACCGCCCCATCGCCACCACATCCGACACTGTCATCAGTTCCGGTGTGATACGTTCTGTAAATACAATGGACATCTTTTTCGCCAGTTCTTTTTCGGTGATTCTGCCAAGCAGGTTATCAGAAACCCAGATATTCCCGCCAATCTCTTTTAACTGCTTTGCAATTGTCTTTAATATGGTAGATTTTCCTGCCCCATTTGGACCGATCAGTGTTACGATCTCTCCTTTTTTCAAGGAGATCTCAATCTCCCCAATCAGCTCCGTGCCATGATATCCGACCGATAAATTGTCTGTATGTAAAAGAATCTGTTCGTTCATTTTTCCCTCGTTTCAAATACTTTGGTTCGCTTTATTCGTATTTCGTACGATTCTGCCGTAACATGACTGCGATCATGACCGGTGCCCCGAATATCGCTGTGACGGTACTGATACTCATTTCGGTCGGTGCAAATACTGTCCGTGCCAGAAGATCACAGAACATACAAAATACTGCCCCACCCAAAAAGCTTGCCGGGATCATTATGATTGGTTTTGCAGTCTGAAACAGACGCTTTACAAGCTGTGGAACCGCAATCCCGACAAATGATACCGGTCCTGCAAATGCAGTGACTACCGCAGACAGAATACTCGATAATATGACTAACAGCACTCGGAATACTCTTATGTTCACTCCCATGTTTTTTGCATAGGTCTCACCCAGCTGATAAGCAGTCATTGGCTTTGACAAAAGAAAGGTAAGAATCGCTGTGACGGTAACCACGATCGTGATCACTTTCACATTCTCCCATGTGATCCCGGAAAAGCTTCCCATTGACCAGTTATGGAGATTGACAATATCTGAATCCTGAGCGAAAGTAACGAGAAAATCCGTTACCGCAGAGCAGATATAGCCGATCATGACTCCGATCAGCACAAGAAATGACATGTTATGTATCTTCGGTGAAACTGCAAGAACACAAAACATGGACAGCATAGATCCTAAAAATGCCGCAATGATCAGATCTACAGACGATAGCGTCCTTGACATTTTCAAAAAAAGGATCATCACAACCGCAACAAATAGCTTTGCACCGGAAGAAATTCCAAGTACAAAAGGACCGGCGATCGGATTATGGAAAAATGTCTGAAGCAGATAACCGGACAGTGCCAGTGCACCACCAAGCAAAATAGCCGCAAGTGTCCGCGGAATCCTGATCTGAAATAAAATCACACTATATAATTCATCCTGTCCGCCCCTGATCTGTTTTATGATTTCTTCCATTGAAATCTGTACGCTCCCGGCACAGACACTTAAGATCAGAAAAACAAACAATAAAACAATAAGCACCGCAAAACAGAGGGCATATTTCATTTTTTTATCTGAGCTTGTACATGTAGGTAAGTTCATCCGCATCCTCCGATGTCAGCATCTCATGAAAATCATGAATAATGCTTCCTGTATCCATTGTATCCTGGTAAACATTTTTTCCGATGCACCATACATTTCCGTTCTTTACTGCCTTAAAGTTCTCGAAAAGGCTGCTCTTTTCCATCAATTCTTCGACAGTATGAAGCTGTCCATCGATCGTACTGTTATAGACAAGATAATCTGCATCCTTCGCCTGCGCATAAAATTCTTCCATCTGCATATTGACACTGGAAGCTGCATTATCTTCCCCTTTCAGATTTTTAAAAATGTATTCTCCACCGGCAATATCGATCATTTTCGGAACATAGTCACTGCTTTTCCTTACACTGACAGTTCCTGCTGTCGTAATATAAAAGAACGCCACTGTTTTTCCGGTATCATTTGTATCGGAAAGCTCACTGACATATTGTCTCTGTTCTTCAAAAGCTTTCTCTGCTGCTTCTTCTTTTCCTGTCAGAAGACCATATAGCTTCACCCATTCTGTTCTGCCGAGTGGTTCCGACTCATAACTGGAGTGATCCACAAGGACCGGGATCCCGAAAGACTCCAGATTTTCCTTTACCTCCGGCACATGACCGATCATCGTCGACTCAATGGCGAGTTCACAGCCTTTTGAACAGATCAGTTCATAGTCCGGTGCATTATATTTTCCCGCATACAAAATCTGACCATTTTGCATTGCTTCTTTTGCTTCCGGGATCTCCCATCTGTCTTCGGTAAGTCCGGAAAGACAAATATGATCCAAAGCATCCAGGCTGCAAAACATATCCATTGTTGCTGAGGCAACGAGATAGATGTCAGAAACCGGTGCATTTAAAACAGTAATATCTTCATCCAGATCATCCGGCACCTTTTCTCCTTTTGTATTCACCAGAAATCTGCTGCCATCTGAAATTGAAACAAGTGCAAATCCATCATTATAATAGTCTACTGCAAATTCTGTTGCATAAGAAAGATCCATGCTATTTTCAAAAGTCAGTTCTTCACTGATCGCATGATCTTCGGTTCTCCATGAAGACTGGCTTTTGCCGCATCCCATACTCCAGATACAGGCCAAAATCAATACAAACAGAATGCCAATTCTCTTTCTCTGTCTCATTTCTTTTTATTCACTCTTCTCCGATGGATCACAAAGGCTGCTACACAGACCGCGATCACTGCGATCACATAAACCACTGCGATTCCTTCCATCGTCTTCTCTCCTTTATTTTCTATCGATGTACTATCCATTAGAATCGTATATTCTATTTCATGTGGTACACTCATGGCAACCGTATCCGCTGTCACTTCTACCGGCGTATCAAAAGCTGTCACCGGAAGCTCGAAAACAGAATTCCCTTCTTCATTCACCGGATAGTACATTTCACCATCAAGTATCATATAATCATAATATGGGCTGCTCCACTCAATCTCTATCACTGCCTGTCCATCCTGTACATCCATCGTTGCCGGTGACGTAACAGAAGCTCTTCCGCTTCCGCCTGATAATTCCACTACGATCTCATATTCTCCGTCTGACAGATCTACAGACATTCCTTTTTCCCATACTGCTGTCTCTCTCCAATGATTCTGCATGCTGTATCCTCTCTTTTTATTGCTGTACCTGATAACGTAAAAAAGAATCTCGCCTGCGAGATTCTCCGCCTGCGGCGGGTCGCAATATGCGACATATTTCTTATCCGCCGCAGTGCGATCCTCGCGGAGCGTTATTATGTAATGGAAACAAAGTTTCCTATTACATAATAAAGGCGTTTCTTTTTATACAAAAGAAACGCCGCACGCTAATCACCTTAAAAATCTTCATCCTGCCATAATTTTCATTCTGTTAAAACATTTCCGAACAGGTCAGACTTTTTCATCCGTACAGCCAGTTACTCGTGGCACGGAAACAAATTGTTTCCCGTACAACAATCAGGCAGGTCTCCTGGCTTATAGATCATCACGCATTGCCCTCTTCCCGGTTATCCAGTGAGTTTTGGCATGCATTCCCTAAATACAGTGACGAGTTCGTACAGGATTCTCACCTGTTTCCCTTTTCACCAGATCCGACAGATCTTCTTTCTCTGTCCATCTGACACCTGTTTGTTCTATATATAAAGTTCGTTTGCACTATAACATATACGATGAAAAATATCAATCCTTCGACACTTAATTATTCCCTGTCGCTGTCAGAGATTTAACATACCTTTTCTAAAATATCATGCAATGCACTTCCACTGCTTGTATGGCATCTGATAATCTCTGTATTGCTTCTTTCTGCCTCTGTCACGGCACACTTCACCATTTTGTGGGAAACTGTATTGGTGAAAAGAATGATCAGATCCGGTGTCCCGATCTGACTGCTTAATTTTGCAGGCATCTGGGTAAATACCTTTGCTTTACATTTATGTTCTTTACAGATTTTTTTATACTGACAGACCATTCTGTCATGACCACCGATAATCACTACGCTCATAAAAATATTCTCCTGTTCTGATTCATTATTTTTCAGGCATTACAGATATCACAAGCAGATATCTGTAATGCGGTATTTTCATTTACTATAATTCGGCAAGCTGCCTTCCAAGATCCTTGCATGCCTCAAGTGCTTCATCATCCGGTGCTTCGTTACAAATTACACCTTCACCATTTACAACGACTGCTCCGGCCGCCGTCATTCTGTCAACCCAATCACGCATCCACTGACCGTCACCCCATCCATAGGATCCGAATAACGCAATTGTTTTTCCTGCTGCAAAACCTTCCACATCGCATACAAATGGTTCCATCTCGCATTCCTCTAAAACTTCCACTCCCATTGCAGGGCAGCCGAGTGCAAATCCTTTTGCCGTTTTCAGATTGTCCAGTGATGCACTTGAAACTTCTGTGACAACTGCCTCTTTTCCTGCTGCAGTGACACCTTCTGCTACTGCATTTGCCATGCTTTCTGTGTTTCCTGACTGTGACCAGAATACAATGTTTACTTTATCCATGATTCTTTCCTCCATACCACTTGCAGTTTTATGTTTTTTATTTTTTCACATTCCTGCATTTTCTATTCTTTATCAGTCTATGTAGTTAGAAGTTACTAACCTACAAATAAAAATTAAGCATAACAGGAAGCCATCTCGCTCACACTGCGTCCACTTGCAAGCAGCTGTATCAAAACTTTTCTTGCCTCTTCATATCTGTTAAACA
>CAKQXQ010000032.1 GCA_934292805.1 uncultured Roseburia sp.
ACGGTGCCACGAAACCATGCAAATAAAAATAGACCATGTAAAATCAACGAAACTATGCAGATTTCAGCCATAAAAAACATAGAAAATATGTTGAAAAACGCTATTCAGATAACGTGAAGGTGGACGTACAGTAGGTTCTGGTCGTGTTGCTACAATCATCGAGTAATCTTGATTGATAGTTCAATAAGCTAGTATTTATAAGGGTTTCGAGCATTAGCCCGGAACCCTTTTTTCTTATGTGAAAAAGAATAGCCGACAATGATGAAAAGTTTCTGGTGTTAGAGTATTCTATTATTTCTCAAACTGGAATTGTGCAAAGATTTTGTGGTATAATTTGATTATTAAAATTTAGCAACAAATCGGGATTGCAAAGGGGTAAAGATGAAATGAAAATTCGTAAGGCAGAGAAAAAGGACATTCCAAGAATTATTGACCTGTTGGGACAGGTATTACAGATCCATGCAGAGATCCGTCCGGATATTTTTATACCAGGTACGACCAAATACACCCTCTGCGAGTTGACAGAGTTATTGAAACAGGAAAATAAGCCTGTCTATGTTGCCGTAGATGAAGACGATCTGTGTATGGGCTATGCTTTCTGTCAACTCAGGGAGCAGCCATTTTCTACCAACATGGTGCCTTTTAAATCATTGTTCGTCGATGACCTTTGTGTTGACAAGCAGGCACGAGGACAGCACATTGGGGAAGGTCTGTTTGAATATGTGAAGCAGCAGGCAAAAGAACTGGGCTGTTATGAGGTAACATTGAACGTCTGGACAGGAAATACCTCAGCAGAGCGTTTCTATGAAAAGATGGGAATGAAAACCAAGGAACGACAGATGGAATATATCCTGTGAGCCGGGCGGATGGTATAATTTGGTTATTAAAATTTGCAAAAGATTTTGAAGGCTGCACACTTACTGAACTTCTCTATGATGAGGATGTTGAAAACAGATTTGCAGAAGCCTTTGATACAAATGAAAAAGCTGGAGACAGTGGGAGTCCAATCTCTGACAGAGGTAAATGCTCCGCGAGGATGCACAGTGATTCTGTATGGAATATGTCAGTTTCACTGACCAGAATCATGCACCAAGTTCATGGACGTTCGATTTGAATATATGGTATATAACGGAATGAATAACTTTGAAATCGTAAAGAAGTAAGTGAAGAGGTTGGTTAGAAAGTGCAGGTGGTTGGATGAATGATCAATTCATACAGAGGGTAATATTAGATTGGGATAGAATAGATTGCGATAGTTATTTAAGGAGAATCGAGGCTTTTAAAGGTGTTGAAAAACTTGATTTCAACAAAGCAATTACTTTTTTTGTGGGAGAAAACGGTAGTGGAAAATCAACTTTATTGGAGGCACTTGCTGTAGCACATGGTTTTAATGCTGAGGGAGGAACAAAGAATTATGCTTTTTCCACTCATGATACTCATTCAGAGTTATGTGATGCGATAAGAATTTCAAAAGGTTACCGGAAGGAAAAGTGGGGATATTTTCTCAGAGCTGAAAGCTTTTATAACGTGGCAACGCAGGAAGAAGAATATGCAGATATGAGTCATCCTTCCGCTAAATATCATGAAAAATCACATGGAGAAAGTTTTCTCGCATTGGCACAGAATAATCTGCATCCAAATGGCTTGTATCTTTTTGACGAGCCGGAAGCTGCATTATCGCCACAGAGACAACTTACATTATTGATACAAATATATAATTGTGCAAAAGAGGGAGCACAGTTTATAATAGTTACGCATTCACCGATTTTATTAGGAATACCGGATGCGGATATCTATTGTTTTGATAATGGACGCATACATCTATGCGAGTATGAGGATACAGAGAGTTACCAGATAACAGAAATGTTTATAAACAATAGGCAGATGCTGCTGGATAGATTGTTAGCAGATTAGGTGATAAGAAAATCGACAAATTTTGATAACGCTTAACGAATGAACAGCAGGCTCTGGTCATGTTGCCACGATTATCAGGTAATTTATAATAAAACAAAGGAGCAGGGATAACATAGTAATTATCTCCAGATGAAAATATGAAATCGAATTTAATTAAAGACACAACAAAAGAGGAACGGATTGCACTGATCAGGGCATGGATTCCGGATGATGATGGTTTACAGGACTGCGACATGGATCTCTGGGATATCTATGCAGACTATATTAATGGAAAACGGGAAATTGCAGAGATCAATGCACAGATGACAGGTACATTTTACACAGAAGAAGATCTATAACATCAGGAAATTGCAAATATTGATTCAGGTGTCAAAAGGTCTGCTTTACAATCTGCTAATATAAATTTAAATGCAGACCTTTTGACACCTGAATCAAACACTATAAAATAATGCCAAAATCTTACAGGGAGACATACAGATCATGCAGTATACACCGAGAGATATTTTAAACTATGTTTACGAAAAGGAATTAGACACACCATTTCTTCTTGCAATGGCAAATCATGTACAAGGGTTTTCTATTGGTGAGATTACAGATAAGAAAATCGAGAAACGTGGGGAAGATTTTTATCTTGTTTCAAAGTCGTACAATCTGGATATAAGAATTACAGATGATGAAGTGCTGACCGCAGCTATAAATGGATTGTATATCAGTGCATTTATTTCCAGAAAAGATGACAACTACCGGGTACATTTTCTGGTGCATCAATATCCGGATCAGATGAAGGCGAGATTTGAGGAAGAGATCACGAAAGACGTGATCAATTATATGATCTATGGAACGATCATTACTTTGCGGCTGGATACGCCGGAAAAAGTGAATGCATATTTGGGTATATAGCAGAAAAAGGAAGGCATATAAAATGTCAGGGAAATGACATTTTATATGCCTTCTTTTTATTTTAAGAGTAATTAATTTTTAGAATAAATGATCAGGAGTAAAAAATTATGAATAAATAGAGAGGAGTCTTATCTCCATTTACTAAAACGAAAATAGATAGAAACGACTAACAATAACAGCGTTAAAAGAAACAAATCAGATCTGGGACTTTGAACGAAAATACGACGATATATTTAGATAATATAGGGATTACAGAAATTTATGATTATATATTGCAAAAAGAAAAAAAAGAGAGTATTATACAAAAGAATTAGATAAAACTAACCATATTAAGATTTAATAACTATATAAGGAGGATACTATGCCAGAACAGGAAAGCAGTTTTTTGGAAATCGTTGATTTGAAAAAGGGATTCGGTAAAGGAGAAACTCGCCAGGAGGTATTACGCGGAATGAATTTTTCGGTTGCCAGGGGCGAGTTTTGTGTTTTACTTGGACCATCCGGTTCCGGCAAGTCTACTTTGCTAAATATCATTGGTGGAATAGACCAGGCTGATTCAGGATATATCTCAATCAATGGCGATAAGCTTGAGGATATGGAGGAGAAGAAACTTACACAGTATAGGAGAAAGCATCTTGGATACGTATTTCAGATGTATAATCTGATCGGGAATCTGAATGTAAAGGAAAATATTGAAGTAGGTGCATATTTATCAGATAACTCACTTGACATTGATGAGTTGCTGAATACACTCGGTCTCTACGAACATCGGTATAAATTGCCAAACCAGTTGTCCGGAGGTCAGCAGCAGAGAGTATCTATCGGAAGGGCAATCGTAAAAAATCCGGATATCTTATTGTGTGATGAGCCAACGGGAGCACTGGATTATAAAACATCAAAAGAAATTTTAAAGCTGATTGAAGATGTAAATAAAAAATATGGAAATACAGTCATTATGGTTACTCACAACGAAGCGATAAAAAATATGGCGGATCACGTTATCAAGCTTCGAGATGGAGAGGTGAGACATAATGATATTAATGATCACAAATTGTCAGCGGAAGAGCTTGAGTGGTAAGGAGTGTACAGAATATGAAGAAAAAAGTGCGTAATCCACTCGTAAAACGGATACCAAAGGAGCTTTTGGGCGATTGGAAAAAATACATGGTAGTATTTTTGTTTTTGATACTTACGATAGGTTTTGTATCAGGAATGTATGTTGCAAACGAAAGCATGATGAAATCTGCCACTGAGGGAAAAGAAAAATATCATCTCGAAAATGGACATTTTGAACTTGAGAAAAAAGCGGATGATGCTCTGATTACAGCAATTGAAACCGGAGAGAAGGCAGATGTGAAGCAATATTATCTGAATCAGGCAAAGAAGGAATTAGATAAAAAATTTGATGATGAATTTGACGATGAATTTAAAAGTGAATTTGATGAAAAATTTCAAAACAAATTTGATGAGCAGTATAAAGAGCAGGTAAAGCAGAGTATTCTTGCAATGAATGTAGACGAGAATCATGTTGATATGCTGCTGGATAAAGCGATAGAATCAGCAAAAGCAGAAGGAAGCTATCAGTCTGCATATAAGGAAGCATACAATAAAGCCTATGAAGATGCTTATGAAGAAGCCTATGATAAAGCTTATGAAGAGGCATGGGATAAGGTAAAAAAGGAAGTAGAAGAGAAATATGAGGATGCAAAGGAAAAATACGAGCTTGACAATGCAGATTTTAATGCACGTCAGGTAAAGTTATATGAGAATTTTTACCGAAATGAGGAAGAAGATTTTAATCAGGATGGAACAAAAGATGGCACGATCAGAGTCTTTACCAAAACAGATTATATAAATCAGGCGTGCGTCTTGTCAGGAAAGCTCCCGGAAAATGAAAATGAGATTGCCATTGACAGAATGCATGCAGATAATGTCGGAATTAAAGTAGGAGATATGATCTCTGTGAGTGGAGAGTCTTATCAGGTAGTAGGACTGATTGCGTATGTGAATTATTCTACCCTGCATGAAAAGCCGACGGATTTAATGTTTGATGCCATAAAATTTGATGTGGGAATGGTTACCGATCAAGGATTTGACCGGCTTAAGAAAGCAGTACATTATGTCTATGCATGGCAATATGCGAAGCAGCCATCTGATGAAATGGAAGAAAAAACGATGTCAGATGACTATATGAAAGCCTTGCTGACTCAGACAATTATAGCAGACAATGAGCTTTTGGATTATGTCCCGGCTTATTCAAATCCGGCAATTCATTTTGCAACAGATGATATGGGATCAGATGAGGCAATGGGAGGAGTGCTTCTCTATATTCTGATTGTGATCATAGCCTTTATATTTGCGGTAACGATCAGTAATACAATTGTGAAGGAAAGCTCAGCAATCGGTACGCTGCGTGCGTCAGGCTATACAAGAGGAGAGCTGATTCGCCACTATCTGTCCATGCCGGTGCTTGTGACAATATTGGCCGCGATCGTCGGAAACGTGCTGGGATACAGCGTATTTAAAAAGGTTGTTGTATCAATGTATTATAACAGCTACAGTCTGCCAACCTATGAAACAATCTGGAATCCGGATGCGTTTATGAGAACGACCATAGTTCCGCTTGTCCTGATGCTGGTGGTCAACATGGTGATCATTGTAACAATGATGAGACATACACCATTGCAATTTCTGCGTCATGACTTAAAGCAAAGCAGACGGAAAAAAGCGATGCGGCTTCCGAGATGGAATTTTATGAACCGTTTTCGTCTTCGCGTAATGATTCAGAATATATCAAATTATATGATTTTATTTATCGGTATACTTTTTGTTATGGTCATGCTTGCTATGGCAGTAGGAATGCCGGACACACTGGATTATTATAAGCAAAACACAGATAGTATGAAGTTTGCAGATTACCAGTATGTATTGAAAGGATATGAGGATTCGGATGGCGACATCATAACTACCAATACTGATGGTGCAGAAAAATTTGACATGACAACCCTCGTGAAAAACAGTGATAAAATCAGTGAGGAAATCTCTGTATATGGTATAGCAGAAGACAGCAGTTATGTGGACATAAAAGATCTGAAAAATATGAAAACAGGTTCGGTATACATTTCCGGAACCTTTGCTGATAAATACGGCATCCGGGTTGGAGATGAAATTACTCTCGACGCAAAGTATGAAAATAAGAATTATCAATTCAAGATAACAGGAATTTATGAAAAATGCCAGAGCCTGGCAGTATTTATGCCTATAGATGAATTTTCCGACACTTTTGAACTGAAAGAAAATCAGTTTACCGGGTTTCTGAGTAATCAGAAAATAACCGATATTGATGAGGAAAACATTGCAACCATTATTACAATAGAGGATATCACGAAAATGGCAAATCAGCTGGATCACTCCATGGGATCTTACATGACCTATTTCCAGGTATTGTGCATTTTACTTTCAGCAGTTTTGATTTACCTGCTGACAAAACTAATTACCGAAAAGAATGAGAATGCAATTTCAATGGCGAAGATATTAGGTTATGAAAATGGTGAAATCGCAAGTCTTTATCTGCTCCCTACAACGATTGTTGTCATTTTATCAGATGCAGTCAGTGTACTGCTGAGTGTAAAGATTATGAAATATGTATGGGGTGAGATGTTGAAATCCTATAGTGGATGGTTTGCATTCAGAATACAGCCAATCGGATATTTAAAAATGTTTGGTTTTGTTCTTATTGGATATTTGATCGTTATGTTTTTTGATTTCAGAAGAATCAGGAAGATTTCAATGGATCAGGTACTGAAAAATGTGGAATAAGTGATTTTCTCAAAATGACACAGAATTATTTTGGGACGAAAAATTAAGAAAGCTTTAAGGTAAAGGAGATAGAATTCTGACATTCATTCATATATAATAAAAAACATAATACAAATGCAAACAACAAGGAGGCTAAATCCTCTCCTCGTCCAGAGGAACTCGGATTTGCTTCGCAAACAAGGAGGATTATGATGTTAGAATTTATTCCAGCTTCTGCGATCATTGCAATTGCCGTGATTGCACTCATCGTTATTTTTTTAGCCATTGGCTATGTGAAAGCTCCACCGGATATGGCTTTTATTATCTCCGGTATTAAGAAGAAATCAAAAATCGTCATCGGAAAAGCAGCGATCCGAATCCCATTTTTTGAACGTCTGGATAAGCTGAATCTCCGCCTGATCCCGATCGATGTAAAGACCAGCAATGCAGTACCGACTGCAGATTACATTAACATTAATGTAGATGCGACTGTTAATGTTAAGATCAGCAATGAACCGGAAAAGTTAAGACTTGCAGCAGAAAACTTTCTGAACAAAAATACGGAATACATTGCAGGCGTGGCGAGAGAAGTTCTTGAAGGTAATGTGCGTGAGATCGTAGGTAAGATGAAACTGGAAGAAATGGTTTCCGACCGGCAGAAGTTTGCAACTCTGGTAAAAGAAAATGCAGAACCTGACCTTGCAGCAATGGGACTCGATATTATCAGTTTTAATGTACAGAATTTCGTGGATGGTAATGAAGTAATCGAGAACCTTGGTATCGATAACATTGTCAAAATTAAAAAAGCAGCAGCAATTGCAAGGGCAGAAAGTGAAAGAGATATTAAAGTCGCCCAGGCTGCCGCAGACAAAGAATCCAATGATGCAGCAGTTGCAGCCCAGACCGAGATAGCGAAGAAACAGAATGAACTTGCTATCAAACGTTCAGAACTGCAGCAGGAAGCAGATACGAAGAAAGCTATGGCGGATGCTGCCTACGAGATCCAGAAAGAGGAACAGAGAAAAACAATCGAAGTTACAACTGCCAATGCAGATATCGCAAAGCAGGAACGTGAGATTGAGTTAAAACAGAAAGAGGTTGCAGTAAAAGAGCAGGCTCTTGAAGCAGAAGTAAAGAAGCAGGCAGAAGCAGATAAATATGCAGCTCAGCAGAAAGCCGATGCGGCTCTCTACCAGAGACAGAAAGAAGCAGAGGCAAAACAGTTTGAGGCACAGCGTCAGGCAGAAGCGAGAAAAGCACAGGCAGAAGCAGATCGTTTTGCCAAAGAACAGGAAGCGGAAGGTATCCGTGCTGTAGGTGAAGCAGAAGCAGCTGCGATTCAGGCAAAAGGTATTGCAGAAGCAGAAGCAATGGAGAAAAAGGCAGAGGCGTATGCAAAATACAACAAAGCAGCTGTAGCTGAGATGATGATCAAAGTTCTTCCGGATGTTGCGGCTAAGATCGCAGAACCATTAGGACAGATCGATAAAATCACGATCATCGGTGGTGATGGTGGTAACAATGGTGTTGAGCAGGTTGCAGGAAATGTCCCGGCAGTTATGGCAAAGCTTTTTGAGAGCATGAAGGAAGCTACCGGTATCGATCTTGCAGATATTGTAAAGGCTGATACATATGATGCAAAAGTAAATCGCAACGTGAATGTAAGCGGTATTGATTCTGTGAACCTTGTAGTAAAGGATGAGAAGGAAAAGCCGACTGTGAACGAATCCTAAGGCATGTAATATAGGCTGTGGTAAGATCAAAATACGGGTAATAAAAATAGAAAAAATGGACTGCCAGATTTTAAAATCTGGCAGTCCATTTTTTTAAGCTTTCGCAGCTTTTCTGGCAGCCTTCTTCTCAGCTTTTGCCTGCATTTTCGCAAGCTTTTTCTGTGTCGGTTTAAATAACCGGAAGATTCTGTAAACTTCAAGAAGGATAAGAAGTCCGAAGATCACATTAATTGCAAGTCGGATCTTTTCTGTTGTTCTAAGTCCATCTTTGATATGTGATCCAGGCATGGCACCATTCATGCTCTTGCTGTTTGCGATGGTATAAAGTACGCGGTGCATTGCCTGTCTTGCATAGTAGTAAGTGGCAGGATCATTTTTATCGAAATCATATCTTGCAGAGGCAGGAAGGCTTGTGAGTTTCACATCGGCTCCGGCTTCTGTCATCTGATATCCGTCCATGAAAACACCGGTGTTTGCATTATCAGTCATAACAATTCCGTCAAATGCCCATTCATTTCTCAGAATGCCTGTGATCAGTCCGTAATCTCCACCTACCCAGGTTGCACCTGCGCGGTTGAAGGAAGTCATGACACCCTGTGATGCACGGATCTGCTTTGAAGCATTTGCGTAAGAGCCATCTTCCTGTTTTTCAACATAATTTAAAGTGACATCGCCTGCTTTCATGCACATCTCAAATGGTACGAGATAAAGCTCTCTTGCGGACTGTTCATTGAACCAGGTAGCCACACTAAACTGTCCATCACGGTCACCACGATGATTTTCCTGGTCATTGAATGCAAAATGTTTGATATAAGTATACATACCTTTGGATGCAGCACCATAAACTTCTCTGGAAGCTACAGCACCTGACAGATAAGCATCCTCTGAATAATATTCTCCATTACGTCCGGAATACGGAGTTCTGTGAATATTCATAGATGGAGCATACCAGCCGTCAGCACCTCCTAAGAGACCTTCGTTTCCGATCATTTCTCCATATTCACTCGCAAGCTCCAAATTCCAGGTCTGTGCCAGTGTCATGGCATTCGGGAACATGGCACCGGTACCGCCATAAAATAATCCAGCTGCTGTATCAGCATCAATGTTAAATGGTTTTTCAACAGAATCAATATACTCTATTCCATAACCGGATACACCGACCGTATTATAAATTTCATCAGCTGTCAGTTCATCTAACAGATCATCCCAGAGTGGATCATCAAAGTCACGTCCTCGCAGATCGATCAGCTTCAAGCCATTGTCTGCACCGTAAACAATCTGTGTATCGGCAAGTGTTGCAGGATCTATATCTGTACCGCTTGAAAAACTGTCAAGTTCAGTGATTAACTCAGGAGAAGCTTCTTTCACATAAGTATAAGATGCACCATCTTCTCCATTGATCTCATTTCCCCATGTACTGATCTGTGTGCCAGGTTCTCCATCGTGTGTCGGGAAAGTCCCTTCCCAGTCAGATCTGCTTAAGTAAACGACATCCGCTTTGCAGTCCTGTAACTGATTTGTAATCTCTACACCAGAGTAGGAATCTGTTGCATAGGTTGTGAAATCTGTATCTGTATTCTCCGGAGTATAGATTGCTACAAGTTCTGTGTTGCCATTAATTGCGGATGCTTCTGCAGCAGATTCGGCTTTTACGGTAATAATATTGTTGATCGCATCATGAGCGTTTTTTGCAGCAGTGATGTAATAGTCACCTGCATCGAAAATATAAGTTTTTGCATTATTTTCATCGTAAGCTTTTAACTGTTCCTTGGAGAAAGTGCAGCTTACAGTTTCCCTTTCGCCTGGTGCCAGTTCCTTTGTTTTGCCATAAGCGACAAGCTGTACGGATGACTTTTCTACACCGTTTGCTTTATCGTACTCTGTATATGGGGACTGGGCGTAAATTTCTACGACATCTTTTCCTGCCATATCACCGGTATTTTCCACATCAACAGTTACCGTGCATTCATCACCAGACCAGGTTGTCTGCATATCTGACCATTCAAAAGTTGTATAAGAAAGACCATATCCGAATGGATAGACAACTTCTTTTTCATAATCATAGTCGCCGGCATTTCCCTGATTCAAAATAACATCTTCATAGCGTGTTTCATAATATTTATAACCTACATAAATTCCTTCTTCGTAAGTTACATAATTGTATTTTGTAAGTTCGCCATTTTCATCCACATACTGGTAATCACCGAAGTTCTGTGCTGCCGGAGATTTTGATGCATCCGCTGCAAAAGTATCGACAGTTCTTCCGGATGGATTTACCTGTCCGGTCAGGATATACGGAATGGATTCAATCGTGGTACAGGAAAGTACGGCTTTCACGTTCGAGTAATCTTTTACCCAGTCAAGCTCTAATGCAGCATTTGAGTTCGTTACAAGAATCACATTATCAAAATGATCGTTCAGATAAGAAATAATCTCAAGTTCTGTGGAATCAGGCTCTAAATAACTCTTAGCCTTATCCTCTGCACTTTCTGCATGATTGTACATAGAACGTGGCATGTCACGTCCTTCACCGGCAACTCTTTTTAAAAAATAAACCGGTACGGTATTCTTTGCAGAATCTAAAACATCGGTGTTTTCCTGAAGAACAGATAACGGAACTTCGTTGATCGCAAAATCCTCCGCATCACCAAAGCTGATCGATCCAGAGCTAAGACCATATGTCTTTGACTGCTCTGTATAGAAATCCATGAGAGTTGAGTTGATCTTAACACCTGCATTTTCAAAAATCTGTGTCAATTTCCTTCCGCCAAGCATGGAATCACTTGCGGAAACGGTTGCTGAGTTTACAGAAAAGAAGCTAAACTCAGTGTCTTTAGCCATTGGCAGGATGCCGTCATTGCTTAAAAGCACAGTTCCTTCGTCTGCGATCTGCTGATGAAGTGCTGCTTCTGCCTCCCCAATATTCTCCTTTGTGTAGTCTGCTTTGTTATACTCGAGATCGAGTCCGGATGTATCGATATCCGAATTGTCAATTTTGGTGTTGATTCCACCAAGCACGCTGTCGGCCATTCTTGCATAATTTGGCAGAATCATATTTACCGCTGCAATGATCACCGCGAACAGAATGATCAGAATGGAACGGATTGTTGTTCCGACAACTTTTCTTACCTTACTCATAAGTGTCCTCCTCTTATTGTTTTATGACGGTGACGATAGTCGTGTATATTGTAAAATTTTATCACCACCTTTGTGATGAAATAAAAGTACCATGAACAAATAAAAAAATGCAGGTTCGGACGTAACCTGCATTTTGAGAGACATATTCGGTTAAGTAAGATGTGCACCTGAAAAAACTATTCGCAGCAAATACTTCTGTTGTTCTGCCTTGATGATCATCTGACCATCATAATGCTCGATAATCTGGCGAATACTCTTTGTACCAAAACCATGGTTTATGGTGTTTGGCTTCGTGGTAAGAGGAAGTTTATCACTTCCGAAGGTCAGGCTGCCTTCATATGGATTGACGATCTCTACCAGAAGGATTCCCTTCTTGTTCTGTATCTGCACAGAGATCCAACGGTTATTTTCATCCGGGATATTTTTATTGGCTTCAATTGCATTATCGATCGCATTACCGAACAAAGTATACAGATCCAGTTCATCCATAAAGGAAAGCTGCTTTCCATCCGCAATGCAGCTCATGGAGATATGGTTGCTCTGACAGATCAGCTTTTTTTCAGTGAGCACAGTATCCAGATAGTCATTTCCGGTTCGAACGACGGCATCGTAGGATGCGATCCGGCTCTCCATATCTAAAAGCTTTGCCTTGCGCTTATCCTCATCACTCATTGTGGAAAGAAGCATAAGCTGGTGCTTCATATCGTGATAATGCTGATTTACAACAGCCATACTTTCTTTGGACATTTCATAGCGGAGCTTTGTTTTCTCCCAGAGCTGCTCTTTTTGTGAAAATTCGATTCTTTCAATTTCACGTTTCATCTGTCCACGCTGGTTTGTCAAAATGAAAATACAACATAATATTGCATAAATACTGTGAAGATGTGCGTAGCCAAAAAAAGCCATCACAATACTGAGACCGCATACGATCGCGATAAGTACAACCGATGTGGTCGTGGCAGCGATCGCACCGGTAGGGTATCTGCCTTCGTATATGGTTCCACTTGTAAACCAGAAGTATGCCAGAAGAAAGCTTCCGAGCAGGCAAGGCAGATATATCACAGGATGTTTATTGTCAATTACACCATTTGTTATACATTCCGTCAATACGCGGATGCAGTAAAAAATATGTTCAATGCCATAGCTTAAAGCAAATATATAAATAGAATCATAAATACTGCTTTCGGTGTAAAGATAAATCGCACTGATTACAATGGTCCATGTCATAAAAAACCAGAAGATCAGCCCTGCAAATTGTTCCGGCTGTGACAGGTTTTCGGCTATTGCTGTTCCAAAATGACTGATGAAAAATGTCGTTACCAAACCGGACAAGAGAAAACCGGCCAAAACGATGGCTAATGCTTTTTGAATACCATGCTGGCGTTTCTTTAACGGTAGACAGAGACCAATTGCAGGAAGCAGCATTTCCAGTAAATAAAGAAAGTTAAAGCTGTTTATCTTCATCTTAAATCTCCATTCCGACATAATCAGCCAGAGCTTCTAAAAATTCTTTTTTCCGGCTGCGGCTCAAATAAATTTGTGTTCCGTTTACAGAAACAGTATCTTTTTTTACTTCGTCCACATACTTTAAGTTTACAAGCTGGGACTGCCCGCTTTTAACAAAATAATATTCAGCCAGTTCATCTGCCATATTTTTCAGAGGAATCCCATGTCTGGTATATACTTTTTGGGCAGTGTGGAAAAACATATCATGCCCGATCACTTCAATATATAAGATTTCATCGGTTGAAATTTTATATTTGCTTTCTCCATCAGTCACTAAAAGCTGCTTTTCCTTCCTGTATTTGGATGTGACAGCAAGCACTTTGTCCATCATCATTGCCAACTGTTCATAGACAACCGGCTTCAGAAGAAAATCCATGGCATTTACTTTATATCCTTCGATCGCATATTGGGCCAGTGCGGTGATGAATACGATCTGGGTATCCGTATCCACTTCCCGGATCTTATGTGCTGTTGTCATGCCATCCTGATGCTTCATATGGATATCCAGTAAAATAAGATCATAATCTGCGGAATAATCATCTAAAATATCAATTCCATCATTAAAAATCCGCACAATAAAGGATTCTTCATGTTCTTTTTCATATTTTCTGAGATGTTCTATCAGTTCCTCCTGACAGATGCGTTCATCTTCTACGATCGCTATCTTTAACATAACTTTGCTCCCCGACAACATTGATACCTTATTATAGCAAAAACACCGGAGATTTTACAGAACAGAAATATATAATCGGAAAATGATTGTTATACATAGTTCGAATATGATACAATGAGCAAAGAATCGGACAGCAGTCAGGATAAAATGATGCAGTATATACCGGAGAAAGTAATGGAATATCCGGGTGAGGAATAGAAATTTGAATTGAAAAAGGAAGGAACACTACTATGAACATGAAAGAAGAAATTCACGCTTTATCAGAGGAAATGATCGCAAACCTTGGACGTTTAGTTGCAATTGATTCACAGCTTGGAACACCGGAAGAAGGAAAACCATTCGGAGAGGGACCTGCGAAAGCATTAGAAGAAGGTCTTAAGATTGCGGAGGAATTAGGGTTTGAAACAGTAAATCTGGACAACTACTGTGGTTATGCACAGATGGGAGAAGGAGAGGAGATCGTAGGTATTGCCGGACATTTGGATATTGTTCCGGTAGGTGGTGACTGGACTTATGATCCGTTCGAACTGACAAGAGAAGGGGATCATGTATATGGACGTGGAACAACAGATGATAAAGGACCGGTATTAGAGGCACTTTATGCAATGAAGCTTCTTCGTGATTCCGGAGTGAAGCTCAATAAAAGAGTACGTCTTATTATGGGCTGCAACGAGGAAACCGGATCCAAGTGTATGGAACACTACAATGAAGTTGCAGAGGAATTATCCTGTGGATTTACTCCGGATGCGAATTTCCCTTGCATCCATGGTGAGAAAGGTCATATGGCAATGACAGCGTATTCCAAAAACACCAGGATCATTTCCATGAATGGAGGATTTGTTTCCAATGCGGTATGCGACACATGCACAACTGTGATCCCTGCAGCAGATGGATTAAAGGAAAAGCTTGAAGCAGTTCTGGCACAGACAAAGCTTCAGGAGTACAGAGTGACGGAAGAAAATGGACAGATCACAATTTTTGCAAAAGGGGTACCTGCACATGCAAGTATGCCGGAGCTTGGTGTGAACGCTGCGGGTGTAACATTTGAATGTCTGGCAAAAGCTGGCTTTGAAGATGATTTTGTGAAATTTTATAACGAGCATATCGGAACATCCTGTGACGGGGAAGGTGTCGGACTGAAATTTGAGGATGAATACGGAGCATTAACACTGTGCAACGGAATTGTAAAAACAGAAGATGGTACGATCTCATGTACGATCGATATCAGGGTTCCGGTAACTTTAAAAGTAGCAGAAGTCCGTGCAATGTGTGCAGACAGACTGGAAGATGAGAATGGACGTATTGAAGTCGGAGAGATCGGGGATCCGTTATTCTTCCCGAAAGAATCTCCGCTTGTAAATGCTTTATATAAAGCATATGTAGACGTAACAGGTGATACAGAGAACGAACCAATGGTCATCGGCGGAGGTACTTATGCAAAATCATTAAAGAATATTATCGCATTCGGACCGGAAAAACTGGGAATGGATTATCATATCCACAGTGCGGATGAGTTTATTCTTGTATCTGAGATGGAAGAAGCAGTTCTTGTTTATATGGAAGCGATCAGAAATCTTCTTGCCATTTAGAATTGAAAATAGCAACAGACAAAACTTCCAGAGTCATCTGGAAGTTTTTTGTGAAAAAAAGACGACATGTCAATGGAATAAGAAAAGAAAGAAACAGGGAAAATATGATAGCAGCAACACCAATTAAAATTGGAACCAAGACAGTAAAAAACAGAATTACATTTGCACCGACTGTAAAATTTGATTTTACAGATGATACCGGATATGCGACACAAAAACATGTGGATCATTATACCGAACGTGCAGCCGGCGGAACAGGATTGATCTGTGTAGAAGCAACCGCAGTTGTTCCGGAAGGAAGATTCGGGAAAAATCATATGGGTCTGTGGAGTGATGAGCAGATAGACGGACATAGAAAAATAACGGAAGGATGTCACAATTATGGAGCAACCGTGATCATCCAGCTGAATCATACCGGATATATGACGCCGTTAGAATGTGGACAGCCGGTAGGTCCATCTGAAATAGAACTGGATAGAAGAGGAGAGTTATACACAACAATCGCACTTACGGAAGAAGAAATCCACAATATCCAGGCGGCTTATGTGGACAGTGCAGTAAGAGCACAAAAAGCGGGATATGATGGAGTGCAGCTGCACGGATGCCATACGTATCTGATCAACCAGTTTGTATCACCGGATTATAATCACAGAACGGATGCTTACGGAGGTACCATCCAGAATCGTGCAAGGTTTTGCTGTGAAATCATTGAAGCAATCAGAAAACAGTGTGGAAGGAATTTCCTGATCTCTGTTCGTACAACAGGCTGTGATCCGACGATAGAAGATGCAATCATGATCGCAGAAGAATATGTAAAAGCAGGCTGTGATTACCTTCAGGTTTCAAGCGGTGTGAGCTCACTCGAAAATTGCCCTGCATACAAAGATCCTTCTGTAAATAAATTGCAGAGTCTGGGTGTTTGCTTCCATGAACATTTTAAGGGACGCATTCCTGTTTCCTGTGTTGGAGAGATTTTCACACCTAAGCAGGTAAATGATTTATTGGAGAATGACTATACAGATACTGTGGATGTGGCAAGAGCGATCCTTGCAGATCCTGGTTTTGCGAATGCTGTGCTTAATAATACCAGATATATCAGATGCTATAAATGCAGTGCCTGCCAGTATGGACCGATGATGAAGCACCGCTGCCCGGCAGAAACAATGAGGCGGATACAGGAGAAGAAAAAAGCATAAAAGTCATTCGGGCAATCAATAGAATAAAATCTAAAAAAGGATAGAAAGATATGGTTAAAATTGATCTGATCACAGGATTTTTAGGAGCAGGAAAGACAACATTTTTGAAAAAATATGCAAAATATCTGCTGTCGAAAGGTGAGAATATCGGAATTCTGGAAAACGATTTTGGGGCAGTGAATGTCGATATGATGCTGCTTGCGGATCTGATGGGGGATCATTGTGAACTGGAAATGGTATCCGGTGGTTGTGATGCAGACTGTCATAGAAGACGTTTTAAAACAAAACTGATCGCAATGGGAATGTGCGGTTATGACAGAGTGATCGTGGAACCATCCGGCATTTTTGATGTGGATGAGTTTTTTGATGCATTAAGAGAGGAACCGCTGGATCGTTGGTATGAGGTTGGTAATGTGATCGCCATTGTCGATGCCAATCTGGAAGAAAGATTGTCCAAAGAGGCAGAATATATTCTGGCTTCAGAAGTGGCCAATGCCGGAGCAATTGTTCTAAGCCATGCAGATGAAGTACAAAAAGACCATGCGGATGCAGTTGTTGCCCATTTAAACCATGCACTGGAGCAGATTCAATGTCCACGCAGGATGGGAAAAGAGGTATTGCGAAAGAGTACACTTGATTTAACGGATCAGGATCTTGAGCAGCTTGGACAATGCGGTTATCAGATAGAAAGTTACAGGAAACTGGATACGGATGAAAAAAGAGTGTTTGAATCTGCCTATTTTATGAATGTGAAAATGTCAGAAGACAGATTACGAAAGACAGTGGAAAATCTGATGAAGGATCCGGCATGTGGTGAGATATTCCGTGTGAAAGGATTTTTGCAAAAAGAAGACGGAACATGGATCCAGTTAAATGCGACGCACAATGGAATTACGATGAACCGGATCGAAAAGGGACAGGAAGTGATCATTGTGATCGGGGAAAATCTGCAGCAGGCGAAAATCGCAGAATACTTTTAGATGGAAGAATGATAACGATGGAGTTAGAAATGCTCAGAATGAGAAATGCTTAGAATCCATCTTGAGAAATACTTAGAATCCCATCTCAGGTTGCCAGAACTATATTTATGAGTTATAATAGAAATCAGGCTGTGCGAGAGAACGACGATAGATGAGAAGACAGAGAGCGGAGTTTTATCCGCGTTTGTGCAGCAGGATTTCAAAAAGAGAAGAAGAGGGAAAGAAAAATGAAAATTGCAGTAACATATGATAATGGGGAGATTTTTCAGCATTTTGGAAGAACAGAGAATTTTAAAATTTATGAAGTAGAAGATAATAAAGTGATCTCCAGTGAAGTGATCGGTTCCAACGGAGTTGGACACGGAGCACTTGCAGGCGTTCTTGCAGATAAGGATGTGAAAGTACTGATCTGCGGAGGAATTGGCGGTGGTGCAATCAACGCTTTGGATCAGGCCGGAATCGAAGTGTGCTCCGGAGCATCAGGAGATACAGACAAAGCAGTTGAAGCATACTTAAACGGTACACTGGAGAATGCAGGAACAACCTGTCATCACCATGACCATGAAGAAGGACACAGCTGTGGAGACCATGAAGAGGGACATAGCTGCGGATGTGGTTCTCACGAAGAAGGACATGATGGAGAAGGCTGTGGCTGCGGATGTGGCGGACATACTTCCATTCAGGGACCAAATGTAGGAAAAACATTAAAAGTTCATTATACAGGAACATTCAATGATGGAACCAAATTTGATTCTTCTTACGACCGCAATGAACCATTAGAGTTCGTCTGCGGAGCCGGAATGATGATCCCTGGATTTGATCAGGCTGTAGCAGGCATGGAAGTTGGACAGATCGTAGATGTTCATCTGATGCCGGAAGAAGCTTATGGTTTACCGGATCCTGAAGCAATCTTTAATGTAGAGATCGCAGAACTCCCTGGTTCAGAAGACCTTGAAGTAGGACAGCAGGTTTACCTTCAGAATGCATTGGGACAGCCATTCCCGGTTACAGTTGCTGCAAAAGAAGCAGGAATCATCACATTCGATGCAAATCACGAAATGGCAGGAAAAGAATTGAACTTTAAAATTGAATTAGTAGAAATCTGCTAATTCAATGCGGACTTTAAAAGTCTGGTAGAGAAAGTCCTCTATCAGACTTTTATTATGTAAACTAAAATTGTGAACAACGAGTGATTTTCAATAGGATTAAGAGGACGAAGAAATGGTAAAACTAAGCACTTTATGTTATATCGAAAACAAACACCAATACTTAATGCTTCACCGGACTAAAAAAGAAAATGATGAAAATCATGGAAAATGGATTGGTGTCGGAGGAAAGTTCGAGTATGGTGAAAGTCCGGAAGACTGCCTGATAAGAGAGGTCAGGGAAGAAACTGGTTATACATTACTTGCATGGAAATACCGGGGGATGATCACGTTTGTATACGGCGATGATATCGTTGAATATATGTCACTTTTTACAGCAGACCAGTATGAAGGCAGACAGGTAGAATGCGATGAGGGAATTTTGCAATGGGTAGATAAAGACGATATAGGGAAATTGAATCTGTGGGAAGGGGACAGAATCTTTTTGCGGTTGTTGAAGGAAAGACAGGAATTCTTCTCACTGAAGCTTGTATATAATAAACAGGATGTTTTAAAGCAAGCAGTGCTTGACGGAAAAGAATTAGACCTCATACATAAAATTTTCACAATTTAGTCAGATAAAGTCCATATTTTGGACAAAAAATGAACATAAAAATCAGATATATTAATTACATCATCAGGAAAGGGAACCCCATCCTGACTGGTGATACGAACTTTTTTTCATAAATCTCCCCCCTTTACAGGCAGGAACTTCGTGTAAGCTTAACCCCCATTAAGGTTATACGAGATTCCTGCCTATATATTTATACAGATTCAGTAACGCTTTATTTGATCGGATTCTATGGAAACCGCCGGAAATACAAAGAAATCTCTTTCGAAAAACAGACAAAAGCGGTACAATCATTTATGAAAAAATAAATGAATGAAAAATAGGAAATAGTATATGAAGATATTAATTACAGGAGCACATGGATTTGCAGGAACACGCCTGATGAAAGAATTAGATGGTGCCATAGCAGCTTTGTCCATGCAGAATATGACAGAGGAACAGGTAAAAAGAATGGTAGAAGAGAGCGAAGCGGATGTGATCATCCACACGGCGGCCATTTCAGATGTGGGAACATGCGAAAAGAATCCGGAGGCTTCGTATCATGCTAATGTTCTGCTTCCGGTCTATCTTTCGAATGTATCGGATGGAAGAAAGTTGATCTGCTTTAGTTCAGATCAGGTTTACCGTGGCTGCAAAAGTGAAGGACCTTATAAAGAAAATGAAGCCACACCGGCCAATATTTATGGCATGCACAAATTAGAGATGGAACAGAGAGTTTTGGATCGACAGCCGGAAGCAGTAATGTTGAGAGTAGAGTGGCTGTATGATTATATCTCTCCAAGAGGAAACTATCTTTTAAATGTTCTTAATGCAAAAGAACCTCTTGCGTTTGGAAAACAATACAGAGGATTGACTTATTTAAAAGAAGTGTGTGAGAATATGGAGCAGGTGATAAAGCTTCCTGGCGGAGCCTATAACTTCGGAAGCGAAACGAAGCAGTCCATGTATGAGATCACAGAAGAATTTTTACATTTTATCGGGAAAGAACTGCCGGTAAATGAGGTGCCGGCTGCACATAACCTATGGATGGATTGCAGCAAAGCTGCTTCATACGGTGTGAAATTTTCTGATGTGCAGGACGGATTGAAAAGATGTGTGAAGGATTATGGCTTAATAGGATAAAAAATAATTGGGATTATTGCAGCATCTGCATTGAAAATCATACTTTATCATGCTAACATAGTGTTGTTGAAAAAAATTACAGAATCATGGAAGACAGAGATACCATACGAAGGGGATATTTAGAATGAACGATTACAAGATAGGAACAAAATGTGTGCAGGCGGGATATACACCTGGTAACGGAGAACCGAGACAGGTGCCGATCATACAGTCTACCACATTCAAGTATAATACAAGTGAGGATATGGGGCAGCTTTTTGATCTGGAAGCAAGCGGATATTTTTATACAAGACTCCAGAATCCGACGAATGATCATGTGGCAGCGAAGATCGCGGCAATGGAAGGTGGTACTGCAGCGATGCTTACATCAAGCGGACAGGCAGCGAATTTCTTTGCGATGTTTAATATTTGCGAAAGTGGTGACCATATTGTAGCATCTTCCTCTATATACGGAGGAACCTTTAACCTGATCGCAGTTACTATGGCAAAGATGGGAATTACAGCAACTTTTGTATCACCGGATGCGACAGAAGAAGAATTAAATGCTGCATTTCAGCCAAACACAAAGCTGATGTTCGGAGAGACGATCGCCAATCCGGCACTTACGGTATTGGATATTGAATTGTTTGCCAAAGTTGCACACGCACATGGTGTACCGCTGATCGTAGATAATACGTTCCCGACACCGGTGAATTGCAGACCTTTTGAATGGGGTGCAGATATTGTGACACATTCTACTACAAAGTATATGGATGGACATGGTGCAGCAGTAGGTGGAGCAATCGTAGACAGTGGTAACTTCGACTGGATGGCACATGCCGACAAGTATCCGGGACTTTGTACACCGGATGAAAGCTATCACGGAATTACCTATGCCAAGAAGTTTGGAAAAGAAGGAGCATTTATCACTAAATGTACAGCACAGCTGATGAGGGATCTTGGATGTATCCAGTCTCCGCAGCATGCATTTATTTTAAATCTTGGTCTGGAATCACTTCATGTGAGAATGCCGAAGCATGTGGAAAACGGACAGGCAGTTGCAGAATTCTTAGAGAAGCATCCAAAGGTTGCATATGTGAATTACCCGGGGCTCCCTTCCAATAAATATCATCATCTTGCAGAGAAGTATCTTCCGAATGGCGGATGTGGCGTAGTATCCTTCGGTTTGAAGGGAGGAAGAGAGGCAGCTTCCGCATTTATGCAGAATTTGAAACTCGGAGCAATCGAGACGCATGTGGCAGATGCAAGAACATGCTGTTTGAATCCTGCAACTTCTACACACAGACAGTTAAGTGATGAGCAGTTAAAAGAAGCAGGGGTTCCTGCAGAATTAATCCGTATCAGTCTGGGACTGGAAGATAAAGAGGATCTGATCGCAGATATTTCCAATGCACTGGATGCGATTAAGGATTAACAGACACAAAATGATATAAGAAAAATGCCAGATTTTATGACAGATTGTTCCCGGAGTCATCCGGTAAGATAAAATTTGTCATAAAATCTGGCGTTTTTATTATCGGCTGTGCAGAAAAATAAGTTCAGACAGAGTCTGGAATTTCCGGTGCAATATTAAAAAAGGAGTTTTCCTTTGTTTTTTAATAATCTGGCACCATTTACGATCAAAAGGATTCCGGATACGATTCCACCTGCAAGGATACAGATTCCGATGGCAAGATTTGCAGCTCCGGTAGAACCCATTGTTTTGTAAATCTTTTCTTCCATAATATAGAAACCTCCCATATTAAGCAGTTTGCTTCAACTTTTGGTTCAACATTGTGTGAACAACAACTATTTTAACATCTTTTTTGAAAATATACAACGTGTCGTGTTTCTATATTTCTTAAATTAGCGTATAATAGTAATAGTCGGTCTGTCTGCAGGTGCAGACAGCGATAGTCGGAATATAATTTAGAAAAGACAAAAGAGGTATCTGAAAAATGTATTTTGATCACAGACCACAGAGAGGACAGAAACTACAGCCTCTGGATGAGATAGCGGGTTTTAAGGTAAGACCCGGATTCTATGAGAGGGAAGGAGCAGCACAGACAAGAAACGGCGTGAGCTTTACCATACACTCCATGGGGGCAAAAAGCTGTACCTTACTCCTTTTCCGCCCGAAGGAACAGGAACCATTTGCAAGGATTCCATATCCGGAAACTTATCGGATCGGCAATACTTTTTCCATGCTTGTGTTTGACATAGATATGGAAGAATTTGAATATGCTTATCAGTTTGACGGTCCGTATGATGAGAAGAAGGGGCTTTTATTTGATAAAAATCATATTTTACTGGATCCGTATGCGAGAGCAGTTACCGGACAGAGAGAATGGGGAGAGCGTCCGGAAGGCGGTGCGGATTTTGTATACCATGCCAGAGTTGTAGAGAATAATTTTGACTGGGAGAAAACAAAAAATCTGAACATTCCATTTGAAGATCTTGTGATCTATGAGATGCATGTAAGAGGCTTTACCAAGGATGCATCTTCGAAAGTGAAAGCACCGGGTACGTTTGAAGGACTGCGGGAGAAGATTCCATATCTGAAGGATCTGGGAGTCAACGCGGTCGAACTCATGCCAATTTTTGAATTTGACGAGATGGAAGATACCCGTGTCGTTGATGGGGAGAGATTGTACAATTATTGGGGATACAATACCGTCTGCTTCTTTGCACCGAATACAAGCTACTCTTCCGTCGTGGAGCATAATCACGAGGGTGATGAATTAAAGAACCTGATTTTTGAACTGAAAGAGAATGGGATAGAGGTAATTCTTGACGTTGTATTTAACCATACAGCAGAAGGAAATGAAAAAGGGCCATGTTTTTCTTTCAAGGGAATCGATAATAATATTTATTATATGCTGACACCGGAAGGATATTATTATAATTTTAGTGGATGTGGTAACGTTATGAACTGTAACCATCCGATCGTCCGCAAATTTATTATTGACTGCCTGCGTTACTGGGTTATTAATTATCGTGTAGACGGATTCCGGTTTGATCTCGCATCGATTTTAAGCAGGGATCAGAATGGTGCACCGATGGAAAATCCACCGATTTTACAGGCTCTGGCATGCGATCCGGTTCTTGCACAGGTTAAGCTGATCGCAGAAGCATGGGACGCAGGCGGTCTGTACCAGGTCGGAAGCTTCCCATCATGGAACAGATGGACAGAATGGAATGGAAGATATAGGGATGATCTGCGTCGTTTCTTAAAGGGAGATGGCGGCATGGCAGGGACTGCGATCACACGTATCACCGGTTCGAGAGATATGTACGACCCGGCACATCGTGGAATCAGTGCATCCGTCAATTTTATTACATGCCATGATGGATTTACTTTATATGATCTGTATTCTTACAATATGAAGCACAATGAGAAGAACGGCTGGGGAAATACAGACGGGGATAATAATGGCAACAGCTGGAACTGTGGCGCAGAGGGAGAAACAACCGATCCGCAGATCGAAGGCCTGCGCCGCCGTATGGTGAAGAATGCATTTGCAACCTTAATGTGCAGCCGTGGCCCGGCAATGTTTTTTGCGGGTGATGAATTCTGTAATACACAGTTTGGTAATAACAATTCCTACTGTCAGGACAATATTACATCCTGGCTGGATTGGAACAGACTGGAAGAATACAAAGAAATCCATGATTTCTTCCGGTATATGATTGATTTCCGCAAGAAAAATGCGATACTCCGTAAAACAACCAAGGCAGCTGCCTGTAAGCTGCCGGAGATCAGTATCCATAATGGATTCCCATGGAATGGCGGAACAGATAACAGCAGCCGTCTGATCGGTATTATGTATGCAGGACGTGATGAGAAGGATATCCGGGATGATATTATATTTTACTGCATGAATGCTTACTGGGATACGCTTATTATGCAGCTTCCGGAGTTACCGATGGGAATGCAGTGGAAAGTCGTAGTCAATACAAACGTAAAGTACGAAGATGGGAAAGACATGGAATCCCAGACAGAGTTCTATTACAAAAAGACATTAAAAGTTCCACCGAGAACTGTCATTATCCTGGTGGCAGAAGAAGCATAAATGATGAAGGAACGTTCATCCTGTAGTCTGGTTATGCAGTAATTCGTAGGAAACAGTTTCCAAAATCTTCTGATTGTCGGCACTCATCTGCCGGTAGTTATTGACAAGGACGACTTCGCCGTGTGCTACAGGCTTTGCCTCACGCTGGCGGAGTTCTGATTTCCCAATCAGATAGTCAACAGTGACATCCAGATAAAGAGCAATGGCCTCGACCATTTCATAGTCCGTACGTCGTTCTGAATGACAGAGATAACCGTTTAAAGTGTTCGGGCTTATGTGAAGGTCTAAGGCCATTTTCTTTTGGGTGATATTTTTTTCTTCCAACAAGTATCTGATACGTTCGCCATTTAATTTTGCTTTCATCCGGATGCTCCTCTTAGGTAATAAGAGAATTGTATAGCAACCGGATAATCGAAAAACGAAAATCCACAAAACGCGAATTAATTCTTAGAATCTAAGAATTAATAAGATGCAAAAATAATATATAAACAAATTCCCTATAGGTTTTTCAGATATGTGAGGTTGTATTACAAAGGGAATAAACTTTTATAAAAGGGGAATACTTGAATATGCTGAAAACATATGCTATAATGCCAGTAGGCAAGAAAGATAAGAAGTGTCCAAGTGGCACGCAAAAATCCCCGGTGCGGCAACACCGGGGATTTTTTATTCCGTTTTGGCAGGGTGGCTTATGCCCTAGGTTGACTACCGCCTATTTGTCTCTGCCCAACCATTTGCAGATGTAGTAGGCAACTACACTTGCCAAGACAGAGAGTAAAAAAGACAAGAATGAGTCCAATTGGCACACCCCCTTTCTGCACCGTTCTAGGGGTGGTAGCCTATTGATTATATCATGCAGCCATAATTACAACAATAGTAAAGTGAATATCCAAAAGAGGATTCTTATATTAGTAAAAGTATTCTATCAGATCCAGCCTCCGTCAAGAGTGATGATCTGTCCGGTAAGGTATTCGTTCCCCTCTGCAAGCGAGAACGCAAGGGAAGCAACTTCTTCCGGGGCACCGAAGCGTCCGGCTGGGATCTCATCGGCAAGAGCAGCACGTTCTTCTTCAGAGAAACAGTGATTCATCTGGGTATCGATGCAGCCGCAGGCGATAGCATTTACCTGAATATTGCTTGGGGCAAGCTCTTTGGCGAGTCCTCTTGTGAACGAGTTCATGCCACCTTTGCAGGCTGAATACGCAACTTCACAGGAAGCGCCTACGTTACCCCAGACAGAAGAGATATTAATGATTTTTCCGGCTTTCTTTGACAGCATGTATGGGATAGCCAGCTTGCTTGTGGAGAAAACAGAGGTCAGATTTACACCTACAATGCGGTTCCATTCTTCGATTGTCATATCTTCGAGCAATCCGATATAAGAAATACCCGCATTATTAATGAGTACATCAACTCCATGAAAACGTTCTTTGACATGTGCAAACAGGCGGACAACGTATTCATAATCAGAAATGTCACCAATACTGGCAAGAACGTCGACAGAGTATATGGTTTCCAGTTCCTCCTTTAATGCGAGAAGTTCTGATTCGGATCTGGAACAGGTGATGACAAGGTTATAATCTGCTTTTGCAAAAGCTACGGCGATAGCACGGCCGATGCCGCGTGAAGCACCGGTGATAAGAACTGTTTTTCTCATAATCGTATCCTTTCCGGGTGAAATGTCAGTAAAACTATTATCTCAGTCAAGAAGACTCCCACCTCTTTAGGTGTCGAATAATAGCAAATAAATTACTCTGGGTATAAAAAAAGAAAGAATCAATCAGATTCTTTCTCATTAGTCGGAATGACGTGATTCGAACACGCGACCTCTTCGTCCCGAACGAAGCGCTCTACCAAGCTGAGCCACATTCCGT
>CAKQXQ010000033.1 GCA_934292805.1 uncultured Roseburia sp.
GAACCGATCGGGCGTCCCTCTCTTGCCGGGGATGGTCCCATGTAATAGATTGTGGAATCTTTGATGTCGATCGGAAGATTTTCCTCGCGCTCCAATGCCTCGATCATTCTTTTGTGTGCAGCATCTCTTGCTACATAAATTGTTCCTGTTATATATACGTAATCACCTGATTTTAAATTTTTTGTCACTTCCTCAGTGATCGGTGTTGTAATATGTTTGTCCATAATCATCCTCCGCATTCTCTATGTATTTTATCTCAGTCGAGAAGACTCACACCTCTTTAGGCGAGTAATAGCAAATTTGAAATTCTAAATTTCTCTCACCACATGTCTGTTCACATGACAGCAGATATTAACTGCTACTGGAAGCCCTGCAATGTGTGTCGCATATGTATTCACATTCACCGCAAGAGCTGTTGTTGTACCACCAAGTCCACCCGGTCCGATTCCAAGCTGGTTTATTTTTGTAAGCATTTCTTCTTCCAATTCTCTCACGTATGGAATATCAGAGTGTTCATCTAACGGTCTGGTCAGTGCCTTTTTTGCTAAAATCGCACATTTTTCAAAAGTACCGCCAACTCCGACTCCAACTACCATTGGAGGGCAGGCATTTGGACCGGCATCTTTCACTGCTGTCAGAATTGCGTTTTTTACACCTTCAATTCCATCCGCTGGTTTTAACATAAACACACGACTCATATTTTCACTTCCGAATCCTTTTGGTGCCAGTGTAATTTTCACTTTATCTCCCGGAACAATGCTGTAATGGATGACTGCCGGTGTATTATCTTTCGTATTTTCGCGGATGATCGGATCACCAACGACTGATTTTCTTAAATATCCTTCGGTATATCCCTGACGGACACCTTCGTTTACTGCTTCTTCAATTGCCATTCCTTCAAAATGTACATCCTGTCCAACTTCAAGAAAAATAACTGCCATTCCGGTATCCTGACAGATCGGTATCATCTCTTCATCCGCAATTTTCAAGTTCTCCTGAAGCTGGTTTAATATTTTTTTACCAAGTTCTGATTTTTCAGAAGCGGTGGCATCTTTCATTGCCTTATCCATATCTTTGGAAAGATAATGATTTGCCTCGATACACATTTCTTTTATATTTTTTACGATATCATCTGTATTTACTATTCTGATCATGATAATTTCTCCTAATATCTGTACGACATTTGCAGTGTAGTATATATTTTCTTACTTATCTTTCTTATGATCCGGTTTGCGGATGTTAAAGTATTTCTTGTATTTCTCCAAAGATTCATTCTGCTCACGGGAAGTCATATCCGGGAAAGCTTTCATCAGACGCTTGAAACCAAAATTCTTCTCTGCAAATAATTCTTTGTACTTTTTCTCAAGCTCTTCTTTTTCTTTCTGTTTTGCAAGACGTGCTGCTTCTCTGCTTTCTTTGTATGCAACAATTTTCTCTTTTGCTGCTTCAGTCGATTCCGCAAATCGCTCTCTTGCATTTTCTGCAGATTCTGCAAGTCTTTCTTTTCTTGCTTTCGCATTCGCTGGAAGCTCTTTTATATTTTCTTTTTTGTCTGAAAGTTTTGTAAGAAGTTCCTCATGTGTCTCCTGGAATTCTTCTGATCTTTCTACTGCGGTTGTCACATTTTCGTAGATATTTTCACCAATCTCATCAGATAATCTATGTATTCTCGCAGCCATCTCATCCATAACTTTCAACCGTTTGTTAAACTGTAAAATTGTGGTCACAGTAACACCACAGTCCACAGCGAAAACAGCCATAATAATGCTTAACAAAACAACTCCCAGAATATGTGGGATCATGGTAATGCCTTTGTAAATGATCGGATGAAGCACATCCATAATGAATGTACATGCAAGACCCCAGTAGATGGAAAATTTCAAACACACATATCCATGCAGATTGAACGGCTTGTCACTGTAATCCCACCACTTGTTGTGAAACACTTTTTCCAGGATAAATCCTGTAATATATTCCAGTATTGAAGTCAACAGAAAAGATCCTGCAAATAAAATCAAAAGATTATCCTTCAGTGGTGTCAGAATTCCAACAACAATGACTACTCCACATCCATATATCGGACAATATGGTCCATTTAGAAAACCTCTGTTTACAAAAATTCCTCTGTCTAATGCAGCATAAGAAACCTCTGTACACCATCCGATAAATGCATAAATAATAAAAATCCATACTAATTCGTAAAAATTCTGCGGCATTTGCATTCCTCCTGTTGCTCTTTTATTACTTTATGGCTGCAGATTGTTTTCTTATCAATTTGCAATCATTTTTTATGATTTCCATATTTGTTTCTGTTTTGAACATAATATATGATTTCCGTACATGTTATCCACATTTGCACTATGAAATTCTTGATAACTTCTTTATTTTTCAATTTTAAGTGGATTTCTATCCATTTTCAAGATATTTGTCACATAAATTTCATTCAGCAGGAAGCAAAATGTTACTGTTCACTCAGCACCTGAACACTATGCTGTTCTGGTGCGTATGAACGTGATGTGGGTGTGAGCAGTCCCCTTTTGCGAAGCAAAACTTTACATGGGGCTGCGAAGTTACAGTTCGCAGGGTAACCTGTGAACTGTAACAACAAAATGCAGATAGAGAAATTGGCTGCCACATTTTCATGCAGCAGCCTCTCTCTTTGACCTCAATGGTAAATCATCATTTACGATCATATTATTATTATTTTATTCTTCTTCCTGCGAATCCGCTTCTGCACGGCTCAATAATTCCTGCATCAGCTCATCATCTGTTTCAGTCACCTGACCTGCAGCTTTTTTTGCTGCTTCTGCGGCAGCTGCAGCACTTTCTTTTTCTTCCTCTTCTGAGATAAGTTCTGATGTATCAGCATTCTCCATCAGTGTTTTATCTTCTCTCACCTTTGCAATACTTGCAACTGTAACATCTTCAGAAAGATTCATCAGTTTTACTCCGGAAGTCACCCTTCCAAGAAGTGCTGTGTCACTTACTTTGATTCTTATGATGATTCCTTCCGTTGTGATCAGCATCATTTCATCATTTTGATTTACTGCTTTCACACCTATAATATTTCCTGTTTTTTCTGTGATCTTGTAGCATTTTACACCCTTACCGCCACGGTTCTGAGCTGTAAATTCAGATGTCAGTGTACATTTTCCGAGACCTTTTTCAGATACGATCATCAGAGACTCTCCCTGGGATTCCATCTGCATTCCAACAACCTTGTCTCCGTCGGTCAGGTTCATACCGATAACTCCCATTGAAGTTCTTCCGGTACTTCTTACATCTCTTTCGTTGAAACGGATACACTGTCCGTATTTTGTTACAAGGAAAATATCCTGCTCATTATCTGTTTTCTTTACTTCGATCAGTTCATCATCTTCACGCAGTGTAATTGCTGCAAGACCTGTTTTTCTGACGTTGGCATAATCGGTGATCGGTGTTTTCTTTACGATACCGTTCTTCGTTGCCATAAACAGATAATGACCTTCTGTATATTCTTTGATCGGAATCACCGCTGTTATTTTTTCTCCAGGCTGGAGCTGTAATAAATTAATGATCGCGGTTCCTCTTGCCGTTCTTCCTGCTTCCGGTATTTCATAGGCTTTCATTCTGTATACACGACCGGTATTGGTAAAGAACATCATGTAATGATGGGATGTTGTCATAAGAAGATCTTCAATGTAATCTTCGTCAATGGTCTCCATTCCCTTGATTCCTTTACCTCCACGGTTCTGGGCACGGAAATTATCCAGACTCATTCTCTTGATATAGCCAAGCTTTGTCATAGTGATAACGGTATTGGTAACCGGAATGAGATCTTCCATGGAAATATCGTATTCATCAAATCCAATGGATGTTCTTCTTTCATCACCGTATTTATCAGCGATCAGAAGAATTTCTTCACGGATCACACCAAGAAGCTTTTTCTCATCTGCAAGAATTGCTTTTAATTCTGCAATTCTTTCCATCAGACCTGCATACTCGCCTTCAATCTTCTCGCGTTCCAGACCTGTCAATGCACGCAGACGCATATCTACAATTGCCTGTGCCTGAACATCTGTCAAAGAAAATCTTTCGATCAACCGGCTTTTTGCTTCTGCTATATTTGCACTGCTACGGATTATATTAATTACCTCATCAATATGATCAAGTGCAACAAGTAATCCCTCTAAAATATGCGCACGTTCTTCTGCTTTATTCAGATCGTATTTTGTTCTTCTTGTCACTACCTCTTTCTGATGATCAAGATAGTAGCCTAACATCTGACAAAGATTTAAAACCTTCGGCTGGTTGTCAACAAGAGCTAACATAATAACACCAAATGTATCCTGCATCTGGGTATGTTTGTATAAAAGATTTAAAACAACATTTGGATTTACATCACGTCGTAATTCAATGCAGACCCTCATACCCTGACGGTCTGACTCATCTCGAAGGTCTGTAATTCCATCGATTTTCTTATCTCTTACAAGCTCTGCTATTTTTTCGATCAGTCTTGCTTTATTGACCATATACGGAAGCTCTGTCACAACAATACGGTTTTTTCCATTCTGCATTGGCTCTATATTGGTCACTGCACGTACTCTTATTTTTCCACGTCCGGTACGGTAAGCCTCATTGATTCCAGTTGTTCCGAGTATCATTGCTCCAGTCGGGAAATCAGGACCTTTTACGATATTTAACAGTTCTTCGATCTCAGTCTGTCTGTCTTCCTCTACTTCATTGTCAATAATTTTTACAACAGCATTAATGATCTCACGAAGATTATGAGGAGGAATATTGGTTGCCATACCAACTGCAATACCTGTTGTACCATTTACAAGAAGATTCGGATAACGGGAAGGAAGCACTGTCGGCTCTTTCTCTGTCTCATCAAAGTTCGGTATGAAATCAACCGTATCTTTGTTAATATCAGCAAGCATTTCCATGGAAATTTTACTGAGCCTTGCTTCTGTATATCGCATCGCAGCGGCACCATCGCCATCAACAGAACCAAAGTTTCCATGACCATCAACTAATGGATATCTTGTGGACCAATCCTGTGCCATATTAACTAATGCTCCATAAATAGAGCTGTCACCATGTGGATGATATTTACCCATGGTATCACCGACAATACGTGCACATTTTCTGTGTGGTTTATCCGGTCCGTTATTTAATTCGATCATGGAGTAAAGTACACGACGCTGTACCGGTTTCAAACCATCTCTTACATCCGGTAATGCACGCTGGGCAATAACACTCATGGCATAATCAATGTAAGAAGTCTCCATTGTCTTTTTCAGATCTACATCATGGATTTGATCAAAAATTTTGTCATCCATTCTATTTACCTCATTCCTGCAGATTCTGTTTTTACAAAATCTGTTTTATTTGAATATCATTTGTTATATTTCTTTTCTGTTTTGAAAATCTTTTTTATACAGGTCTTTTAAATATCCAGATTCTGTACATATTTTGCATTTTCTTCGATAAATTCACGTCTTGGTTCTACTTTGTCACCCATAAGTGTTGTGAATGTAATGTCTATCTCGGATGTACTTTCATCATCGATCATAACACGTTTTAAAATTCTCTTCTCCGGATCCATAGTTGTCTCCCAGAGCTGCTCGGCATCCATCTCTCCAAGTCCTTTGTAACGCTGGATCTTATTATTTCCGTCACGTCCGATGTCTGTCAGAATCTGATTCAGTTCATCGTCACTGTATGCATACCAGATATTTTTGTTTTTTTCGATCTTATAAAGTGGTGGCTGTGCAAGGTATACATGGCCTTCTTTGATCAGATCCGGCATGAAACGATAGAGGAAAGTCAGCATTAATGTACTGATATGTGCACCATCGACATCGGCATCTGTCATGATAATAATTTTATTGTAACGCAGTTTACTGATATCAAAATCCTCATGGATACCTGTACCAAACGCTGTGATCATTGCCTTGATCTCTGCGTTTCCGTAAATTTTATCAAGTCTTGCCTTTTCAACATTTAAAATCTTACCACGAAGTGGGAGAATTGCCTGCGTAGCACGGCTTCTCGCAGTTTTTGCAGAACCACCGGCGGAATCTCCTTCGACGATGAAAATTTCGCAGTTTTTCGGATCTTTGTCTGAACAGTCTGCAAGTTTTCCCGGAAGTGACATTCCTTCCAGAGCTGTTTTTCTTCTGGTAAGATCTCTGGCTTTTCTTGCGGCCTCTCTTGCACGCTGTGCAAGAAGTGATTTCTCACAGATTGTTTTTGCAACTGTAGGATTCTGCTCTAAGAAGTAGGTGAGCTGTTCACTTACGATAGAGTCAACCGCACCACGTGCCTCGCTGTTTCCTAACTTCTGCTTGGTCTGTCCCTCAAACTGAGGCTCCTCGATCTTAACACTGATGATTGCTGTCAGACCCTCACGGATATCATCACCGGATAATGCCGGTTCATTGTCTTTTAATAATTTATTGGCTCTCGCGTAAGCATTGAATGTTTTGGTCAGTGCATTACGGAATCCGGCAAGATGTGTTCCACCTTCCGGTGTAATAATATTATTAACAAAACTCAATGTCAGTTCGTTATAGGAATCATTGTGCTGCATGGCTACTTCTACATAAACACCATTGTTATTTCCTTCACAATAAATCACTTCCGGGTACAATGCTTCCTTGCTTTTGTTTAAATAGTTTACGAATTCTTTAATACCACCTGCATAGTGGAATTCATGCTTTCTTTCAGGATTTTCTCTCACATCTGTCAATACAATACGGAGACCTTTTGTTAAAAATGCTGTCTCACGAAGACGCTGTTTTAATGTATCATAATCAAAAACCGTCTCTTCGAAAATGGTAGCATCCGGCCAGAATGTAACTTTGGTACCATGTCTGTCTCCCTCACATGTTCCGATCACTTTTACAGGTTCATCCGGTTTACCGATTTTGTATGACTGAAAATATACTTTACCCTCACGATAAACTTCAACCTGAAGCTTTGTTGAAAGGGCATTTACAACAGACGCACCTACTCCGTGAAGTCCGCCTGATACTTTGTAACCTCCGCCACCGAATTTTCCACCGGCATGCAGTACAGTATAAACAACTTCCAGTGCAGATTTTCCGGCTTTATGGTTAATATCAACCGGGATACCACGTCCGTCATCTTCAACCGTGATTGAATTATCTTCATTTATTGTGACTTCGATATTTTTACAATATCCGGCAAGTGCCTCATCTACAGAGTTATCAACAATCTCATATACCAGATGATGCAGACCTCTCGCAGATGTACTTCCAATGTACATTCCAGGTCTTTTACGAACAGCCTCAAGTCCTTCCAGAATCTGGATCTGGTCTCCACCGTACTCGTTTTCTGTACCCATTTATTCCTCCAATCTGTATATAAATAAAATTATTTACATACAATAAAACATTTTCTGTGAGCTAATTGCTATTTATTATAAAAACTACATTTGCAGTGATAATATAAATCCATATGCTTCCTACATTTCTTTAATTTCCGAAACATTTCCCTGTACTACTTTAAAAATCTTATTAATGTGAAACCTGTTTTTTACAAACTCATCCAACCCGGTACATGTGATCAGCGTCTGCGTATCATGTATACTGTTCAACAGATAATTCTGCCTGTTACTGTCAAGCTCCGATAGTACATCATCCAAAAGCAGAACCGGCGTCTCATGAATTGCTTTTTTTACAAGTTCTATCTCCGATAACTTCAGTGACAATGCAGATGTTCTCTGCTGTCCCTGGGAACCGAACTTCCGGATATCTATATCCTGTATGGAAAATAGCAGATCGTCACGATGTGGTCCTACAGATGTCATGCACTGTTTCAAATCTCTTTCCCTTACTCTTAAAAGCTCATCTTCAAAAAAGATATCATCTACATCCGGATCGTATTTTAATATTAATTCTTCTTTCCCGCCGGAAATATGATAGTGATTCCTGTATACAATTTCACTTAACTCTTCTACAAACTGCTTTCTGCGTTTTATAATTTTTTTCCCAGTTTCTGCCAGCTGTAAATCCCATATAGGGAGTGTATCCTTTAAATCAGGTCTGTAAACAATATCTTTTAATAATTTATTTCTCTGATTTAAAATTTTATTATAGGTTGTCAGATCTGACAGATAAATTCTGTCAAGCTGGCACAATTCGGAATCAAGAAATCTTCGTCGCTCAGAAGGTCCGTTTTTTATAATATTCAGATCTTCCGGTGAAAAAAATACCATATTGAGAATTCCAAAAAGTTCGCTTGCCTTCCGGATCGGTACTTTATTAATCGCAATTCCCTTTGTTTTGTTATGCTTTAAATGCATATCGATCTGATATTCTTTTCCATTTTTTAAAACAATCGTTCTTATATGGGCTTCCTGCTCTCCGAAACGAATCATTTCTTTGTCTTTACTACATTTGTGGGACTTCGTTGTTCCACTCACATAGGCTGCTTCCAGAATATTTGTTTTTCCCTGTGCATTATCCCCATAAAAAATATTGGTTCCTTCATCAAATGAAATATTCAAATCTTCATAATTCCGAAAATTTTTTAATTCAATTGATTTTATGATCATTTTACAATCTGAATTGTTTCACCGTTAAAAGAAACAACATCTCCGTTGTATAATTTCTTGCCTCGCTGAAGTTCGGTCTCTCCGTTTAACTTCACCTGACCATCCTGAATGAAAAATTTGGCATCCACTCCGGACTCCACAAGACCGGCTTTTTTTAAAGCCTGGCCAAGTTTGATAAATTCATCTGTTTCTCTGATATTTACTGTGATCATTTTATTGCCTTTCTTAATTTGTGGCTGCGTTAAAGTTTACCGGAAGGATGAGATAAATAAACTTTCCTTCATCATCTTTAATAAAGCAAGGTGCTTTTGGATTTACCATGTAAAGAGATACTTCTTCTTCATCAATCACACGTAATGCATCGATAAAGAATTTCGGATTAAACCCGATTAAAATATCTTTTCCCTCTTTTGTAATATCAATATCTTCATTCATGGAACCGATAAAAGAATTAATCTTTAATTCCATATTGCCATCTGTGATATTCATGATGATCGGCTTTTTATCTCCTTCTTTTACAAGAAGCGTTGCGCGGTCAATACAGTCTAAAAGCTCACGCTTATTAATCTTAACTTTTGTATCATACGCAGAAGAAAGCATCTGCTCAATTTTAAAATATTCACCTTCGATCAGTCTTGAAACAACGGTTGTATTATCAAATTCGAAAACAATATGATTCTCAGATAAATAAATATTTACCTCATCTTCTGTACTTCCAGGTAAGATTTTACTTACTTCCTGAAGAGTCTTTCCAGGAACTACAACTTTTTTATGATCATAATTATTCTTTAATTCTATATTACGGATAGAGATACGATGTCCGTCAAGAGAAACAACTTTTAACTGATTTTCATTGATCTCGAAAAGTTCTCCTGTCATTAATTTATTATTATCATTATCAGCGATAGAGAAAATTGTCTGACGGATCACTTCCTTCAAAGTAAACTGGGAAACAGAGATACACTCATCCCTTTCGATATATGGAATATAGGAAAAGTCATCTCCTGATTTACCAACAATATTGAATTTTGCTTTTTCACAGGTGATCGTAGTCTTAAAATTAGAATCTGTTTCTATTGTTACGTCACTATCCGGTAATTTACGTACGATTTCTGAGAAAATCTTTGCATCTAATGCAATAATTCCTCTTTCTGCAATCTCACCTTCGATTTTTGTTTCAATACCAAGTTCCATATCATTTGCTGTCAATTTAATTTCACCTGCAGATGCATCAATTAGGATACATTCAAGAATAGCCATTGTGGTTCTTGTTGGAACAGCCTTTGATACAATATTAACTCCATGGAGTAAATTTGCTTTGGAACATATTAATTTCATAATGTGAATAACTCCTTCCTGTCTGGCGAAAGCCAATATAAATATAAATATAAAAAGATATTAAAAGTAATAGTCTTAGAGGGTGTTAATAAGTGAATAACCTCTGTAGCACTGATAAATCAAGGCTTTTTGGAAAAAATAAAGCTGTATAACTATGTGAAAAGATTGAGGATTAACCTTGGATAAAATGTGAATTAAAATCTTAAACCGGTTTTTGAAGAAGATCCTAATTTTCATTTTTAAGAGGTTATCCAAAACTTTAAACATAAAATGAACAACATTTACACAGGTTATCCACAAAAATTTGTTAATAACTCGAAAAAAAGTTGATAACTTTAGTTCGGATTAATTTTCTTCTTGATAGTTTCAATCAGATTGCGTGTCTGCTCATTGGAATCGTAGTCATCAGCAATCTTTTTGATACCATGGATGATCGTAGAATGATCCCTTCCTCCAAGAAGAGAACCGATGGAATCCAAAGGAATGTCTGTCATTGTTTTGCAAAGATACATTGCAATCTGTCTTGGTCTTGCAATTTCATTGCTGCGGTTTTTGGAGATCATCTGATCCAGAGAAATATTAAAGTGTTCGGATACAACTTCAATGATCAGCTGAGGTGTGATCTCTCTTGGTTTGTCAGGAGTAATAATATTCTGAAGTTCTTTTTTGGCAATTTCCATTGTGATATCTGTTTTTTCAAGATTGGAGTAAGCAAGCAGTTTATTCAGTGCTCCCTCCAGTTCACGGATATTGGATTTAATATTATTGGCAATATAATTTAAAATATCATCACTCAGTGACATATTGTCAGATTCAACTTTGCGTCTTAAGATCGCCATTCGCGTTTCATAATCAGGCGTACCGATATCTGCCATAAGTCCCCATTCAAAACGGGAACGGATTCGTTCTTCTAAAGTTTCCATCTCCTTTGGAGGTTTATCAGATGTCAGGATAATCTGTTTGCCTGCAGAGTGGAGAGCATTAAAGGTATGGAAGAACTCTTCCTGTGTACTTTCTTTTCCTATGATGAACTGAACGTCATCGACCATAAGAACATCGATCGTTCTGTACTTTTCACGGAACTTATTCATTGCAGAAGCATTACCACTTCGGATAGATTCGATAACTTCGTTAGTGAATTCCTCGGAAGTTACATATAATACCTTGGCATCCGGGTTCTGCTCTAAAATAAAATGGCCGATCGAATGCATAAGATGTGTTTTGCCAAGTCCCGGTCCTCCATAAATATAAAGAGGATTGTATGCTTCCCCCGGTGATTCGGCTACGGCAAGGGATGCGGATTGAGCAAAACGGTTGTTGCTGCCGACGACGAAGGTATCAAATGTATAATTTGGATTTAAATTGGAACGTTTTGAAACTTCCGGCTGCATCTTCTTAGGAGTGCTGTTTCCTGATGTACGGATACTCTTTGCCTGTTCAGGTAAAATAAATTGTATTTCATATTCAGTTCCTATGATCTCTGCAATCGCTACGCGAAGCGGGAGATAATATTTTTTTGAAATATAACTTAAAGTCATCTGTTCTGATGGAACAAGTATATATAAGGTATTACCGTCTATGCCGTAAACTTCAAGAGGTTTGATCCACGTATCAAAGGAGATATCACTGATCTCGTGCTCTTTTTTTACTGTCTGTAGTATTTCGTCCCATTTTTCCAAAATTTTATCCATTTTCAAACTCCGTTTATTTAAACATTAAAATAATTGTAGATAGAAAGACCTTCTCTCACTAACTAAAAAAACCTATATATGCTATCCTACACTATTTTAAAGGAATTATCAACGTTAAATTGTGGATGGGGTGGGGATAGGGTGTGGACGAAAAAAGCCCTATATGGGCGTTTAAACACTTGATGTGAACAGAATGTGAATATGTCAAACGAGTCTTGTGAATAATATAAAAAAGTTATAGACCTTGAAAAATAAGGGTTTCAGTAACTTATTCACATGTTATAAAGATATTATCAAGAATTTGTCCACAAGTTATCCACAAATTGGGGATAACTTATGTAAACCCTTTGTTTATGCGGCTTTTTGTGGAAAAAATTATAAAAGGTGTTGTGAATAAGTGGCACAAGATATGGGAAAAAAAGTGTTTCTTCCTTATATATATAGTGGTGAATAAAATAAGTGGATAAAAATATACAAAAAATTGTGGTACAAACCCTTATTTTATAAGATTTTGCTTGACTTTATGCGATTATTTTGATATAAATAAAAATGATGTTTTGTAGCTATCAATTACTAGTAGTTACGTTAATAACCGATTATGGTAGAATATAATTGTTCTATATTGTAGAGGAGGTGTATGCACAATGAAGATGACATTCCAACCTAAGAAAAGACAGAGAGCGAAAGTTCACGGATTCAGAAGCAGAATGAGCACAGCAGGCGGAAGAAAAGTATTGGCTGCTAGAAGATTAAAAGGTAGAAAAAAATTATCAGCATAGGCCACATATTTGTGGTCTTTTCTTCTTTTATGATTATTTTTTAGAGAAAAGGATATTAAATGAAATATTCAGAATCATTGAAGAAAAACAGAGATTTTCAGAATGTATATAAAAAAGGAAGATCTTATGCGAATAAGTACCTGGTTATGTATGTTCTGAAAAATGATACAGACAGAAACCGTATAGGAATATCGGTAAGTAAAAAAGTAGGAAATAGTGTTATAAGACATCATGTAACAAGATTGATCAGAGAAAGTTACAGACTACACGAAGACATGTTTAATAGTGGTTTAGACATTGTAGTCATCGCAAGAAATACAGCAAAAGATATTTCATATCATGAAGTGGAAAGTGCTTTGTTACATCTTGGAGGTCTTCATAAAATTTTGAAGTAAAGATTTTAGAAAAGAAGATGGAATCATTTTGAAAAAAATATTGATTGCTTTGATTAAATTTTATAGAAAGTATATTTCTCCGATGAAAACAACAAAATGTCCATACTACCCGACCTGTTCCACCTATGGGTTAGAGGCTGTCGAAAAGTATGGAGCTGTCAAAGGTGGGGCGTTAGCGCTTTGGAGAATTATAAGATGTAATCCTTTTTCAAAAGGCGGATATGATCCCGTTCCATAATTGGAGGTATTTTCAGTGTCAGAGATGTTATTAACAGCATACAATGGTGCAATCTTAGGACCGATTGCAAAATTTCTTGGCTGGATAATGAATGGAATGTACATTTTAATGGAGAAAGTTGGAATCTCTAATGTAGGTCTTTCCATTATCTTATTTACAATTGTAATTTATGCGTTATTGTTCCCATTGACTTACAAACAGCAGAAGTTCTCGAAATTATCCCAGAAGATGAACCCGGAACTTCAGGCAATCCAGAAGAAGTATAAGGATAAGAAAGATCCTACTTCTATGCAGAATTATCAGACAGAGACACAGCTTGTATATGAGAAATATGGTGTTTCTCCAACAGGAAGCTGCGTGCAGATGTTAATTCAGATGCCATTACTGTTAGCATTATATCGTGTATTCATGAATGTTCCTGCTTATATCAGCAGTGTAAAAGATGTGTATTCAGGTCTGGTATCAGATATCATGGCAACATCCGGATATCAGGATACTATGACACAGCTTGTAACAGATCTTAATATGAGAACTGTACAGGTTGATTTTACAGCAACCGATGCAACAACATTACAGAACTATATTGTAGATGTTCTCTACAAGATCAGTTCTACAGGATGGGATACTTTAAGAGATGCGTTCCCTTCACTGACAGACTCTATTAATTCAACCTATGAGGTTGTTTCCCATGTAAATAATTTCATCGGACTTAATATTTCTGATACACCAATGCAGATCATTAAGACTGGTTTTTCAAGCGGTGCTTATCTGATGGCTATTATTGCATTATTGATCCCAGTTATTTCTTATTTGACACAGGTACTTAATATCAAATTGATGCCAACAGCTGCAGGCGGCGGAGATAATGACCAGATGGCTCAGCAGATGAAGATGATGAACCGTACAATGCCGTTATTCTCACTCATCATGTGTTTTACTGTTCCGGTAGGTCTTGGTATTTACTGGATCGCAAGTGCGGTTGTAAGAAGTATCCAGCAGTTCTTCTTAAACAAACACTTTGATAAGATTAACCTTGAAGATATTATTGCAAAGAATCAGGAAAAAGCTAAGAAGAAACGTGAGAAGATGGGACTTTCTGAAAATCAGATTTCCAATGCGGCACGTATGAATACAAGACAGGTAACAGCAAACCAGAAGAGTTCTGTGAAGACAACAGCTGAGAAAGAATTAGAACTTGAGAAGGCAAATGCAGTGAAAGCAAATGCAAAACCTGGAAGTATGGCTGCGAAAGCAAATATGGTTCGCGAATTCAATGAAAGAAATAATAAGAAAAACTAACAGATTCTATCTTTTAATAGAAGTCTCATATCGGAGACAATGTAAATGTGGAGGTTATTGTTATGGAGTATATTGAAGTATCAGCAAAGACAGTGGACGATGCGATAACAGAAGCTCTTGTTAAACTTGGAACTACCAGTGATCAGATCGAATATGAAGTTGTAGATAAAGGAAGTGCAGGATTTTTAGGAATTGCCAGAAGAGATGCAGTGATCAAAGTGCGCAAGAAATATTCTGTAGAAGGCAACATTACAGAATTTCTTCAGAAAATATTTGCTGCAATGGATCTTGAAGTTGAGATCCTCATCAAAAAAGAGGATGACAGCAACACTTATAATGTGGAATTAAAAGGAAATGATATGGGTGTTCTTATCGGTAAGAGAGGACAGACATTAGATTCTTTACAGTATCTTGCAAATCTTGCAGTGAATAAAAACTCTGAAGAGTATATTAAGGTTAAAATTGATACCGAAGATTATCGTAAGAGAAGAAAAGAGACTCTTGAAAATCTTGCAAAGAACATTGCTTATAAAGTTAAGAGAACAAAACGTTCCGTATCTTTAGAGCCAATGAATCCTTTTGAAAGAAGAGTGATCCATTCTGCACTGCAGAATGACAAGTTTGTAACAACACACAGCGAAGGTGAAGAACCATACAGACATGTTGTTGTTACTTTAAAGAGAGAAAGAAATTAATATCATTTTATAGTGATCAGGTAGAAGCTGCACGTTACAAAGCTTTACCGGAAAACGTCCACAACTGGATTCCGGCAGAGGTTTGCAGCGTGCAGTTTTGCCAATTTAAAAACATTTAAAAAATATAATATTTCAAAGATTAAGAAAGGGTATCATATATGAAGACGGATACAATTGCCGCGATTGCAACCGCAATGTCAAGCTCCGGAATCGGAATTGTGAGAATCAGTGGAGATGAGGCAGTAACGATCGCAGATAAGATTTTTACGTTGAAAAATCATAAAAAATTATCAGAGATGCCATCACATACGATTCATTATGGACATATCCATGATGGAGAAGAGGTAATTGATGAAGTTATGGTTCTGCTCATGCGTGGACCAAGAAGTTATACAAGAGAAGATACCGTTGAGATAGACTGCCATGGCGGAGTATACGTCATGAAAAGAATATTAGAAACCGTGATTAAATATGGTGCACGTCCGGGAGAACCGGGAGAATTTACAAAACGTGCATTTTTGAATGGAAGGATTGATCTTTCACAGGCGGAATCAGTAATTGATGTGATCAATTCAAAGAATGAATTTGCGTTGAAAAGTTCACTGAGCCAGCTTTCAGGCTCGGTTTCAGAAAAAATAAAAGAAATCAGACAGACCATTTTGCATGAAATTGCATTTATAGAAAGTGCTTTGGATGATCCGGAACATATCAGTCTGGAAGGATATCCGGAGCAGCTGTCAAAACTTACATCTGATGTTATAAAGAAAATAGACAGGCTGCTTGCCAACAGTGATAATGGCAAGATGTTAAAAGAAGGAATTTCAACCGTTATTGTTGGAAAACCGAATGCCGGAAAATCTTCTCTTCTTAATACATTGATCGGAGAAGAAAAGGCAATTGTTACCGATATTGCAGGAACGACAAGAGATGTGCTGGAAGAACAGCTTAATCTGAATGGAATACTATTAAATATTATTGATACGGCAGGTATCCGTGATACGGAAGATGTTGTCGAGAAAATCGGCGTTGAACGTGCAAAGAAATATTTAAATGATGCAGATCTTGTTATTTATGTAGTGGACAGTTCCACCGGTCTTGATGAAAATGATTATGAGATTATGGAATTGCTGCAGGATCGACATGCAATTGTTTTAATGAATAAATCAGATCTGACTCCGGTTACTACAGCAGATGATATCAGAAAGCATCTTGATAAAAAAATGATCGCAATTTCTGCGAAGGAGCAGACAGGAATTGAAGAACTGGAGGAAACTATTAAAGAAATGTTTTTCTCCGGAGAAGTTAGTTTTAACGACGAAGTATATATTACCAACATCAGACATAAAACATGTTTGCAGGAAGCACTGAAAAGTTTACAGCTTGTATTACAGAGCATTGAGGATGAGATGCCGGAAGATTTTTATTCGATTGATCTTATGAATGCTTATGAAGAGCTTGGAACAATCATTGGTGAGTCAGTAGAAGATGATCTTGTAAATGAGATATTCAGTAAATTCTGTATGGGAAAATAAATTATGTAAACCAAATATCGTTTTGAGATGATATTTGTAAAGTACAGATAAATATGAGGATTAAATAATGGAAGAGAAAAGAATTCCGTATGTTGAAGAAGAATATGACGTAGTAGTAGTAGGGGCAGGACATGCCGGATGCGAGGCTGCACTTGCATGTGCAAGACTTGGCCTTGAAACAATTATATTTACAGTAAGTGTTGACAGTATTGCAATGATGCCATGTAATCCCAATATAGGTGGAAGTTCTAAGGGACATCTTGTAAGGGAAATTGATGCACTCGGTGGAGAAATGGGAAAGAACATTGATAAAACGTTCATTCAGTCGAAGATGTTAAATAAGTCCAAAGGACCGGCTGTTCACTCCCTTCGTGCACAGGCAGATAAGATGAACTATAGTATGGAGATGAGAAAAACTCTTCAGAATACAGAACATCTTACAATCCGACAGGCAGAAGTAGCAGAAATTATTACAGAAGATATTACAAATGAAAAAGGAAACGCTTTAAAGAAAATCACAGGTGTGAAAACTTTTTCCGGAGCTTTGTATCATTGTAAGGCAGTTGTTCTTTGTACCGGAACATATTTAAGAGCGAGATGCCTGACTGGTGAGATGATCACATATACCGGTCCGAATGGATTACAGGCAGCAAATCATCTGACAGATTCCCTGATTGAAAACGGAATCGAAATGTTTCGATTTAAAACAGGAACACCGGCCAGAGTTGATAAAAATTCGATTGATTTTTCAAAAATGCAGGAACAGAAAGGTGATGAAACGGTCGTTCCATTTTCCTTTACAACCAATCCAAAAGATGTACAGATCGACCAGGTTTCCTGCTGGCTGACCTATACGAATGAGAAGACACATGAAATTATCCGTAATAATCTGGACCGCTCTCCAATTTATGCTGGAATTATTGAGGGAACAGGACCAAGATATTGTCCTTCTATTGAAGATAAGGTTGTTAAATTTGCGGATAAAGACAGACATCAGATTTTTATCGAACCGGAAGGATTGAATACAAACGAAATGTATGTCGGAGGTATGTCTTCTTCATTGCCGGAAGATGTTCAGTATAAAATGTACCGTACATTACCTGGACTTGAAAATGTCAAAATTGTTCGAAATGCATATGCTATTGAATATGATTGCATCAATCCGAATCAGTTATATGCAACACTCGAATTTAAGAAAATCAAAGGATTATTTTCAGGTGGTCAGTTCAATGGAAGCAGTGGTTATGAAGAGGCAGCATGCCAGGGTCTTGTAGCGGGTATTAATGCTGCAATGAGTATTCTAAAAGGAGAACCACTTGTACTGGATCGTTCGGAAGCTTATATCGGCGTTCTGATCGATGACCTTGTGACAAAGGAAAATCATGAGCCATATCGTATGATGACATCACGAGCAGAATATCGTCTGTTACTTCGTCAGGATAATGCAGATCTTCGTCTTTCAAAAAAAGGTTACGAAATCGGATTAATACCACAGGAACGATATGAGTGGGTTTGTCTGAAAGAAGTTCTGATCCAGCGGGAAATTGAAAGAGTTGCAGGTGTGAAAATCGGTGCGAATAAGGAAGTTCAGGCACTTCTGGAAAGTTATGGAAGTATTCCTTTAAATACAGGAACAACTTTAACAGAGCTTATCCGAAGACCGGAGCTTGATTATGTGAAGCTTGCTCCAATTGATAAAGAAAGACCGGAATTACCGGATGATGTAATAGAGCAGGTAAACATTAATATTAAATATGATGGTTATATTACCAGGCAGATCAAACAGGTAGAACATTATAAGAAACTGGAAAATAAGAAAATCGCGGAAGATTTTGATTATGATGAAGTGCCAAGTCTTCGTATCGAGGCAAGACAGAAATTGAAATTATATAAACCATTATCTATTGGTCAGGCTTCCAGAATTTCAGGAGTATCTCCGGCAGATATTTCAGTTCTTCTTGTTTATATGGAGCAGATGAAATATCATAAATAAAAATTCATTGGAAGCTACAATCAGCAACAAATGTTATTTTTATAACAACAAAGGATTAATATGAATTATAATTTAGAAAAATTTTTAAAAGGTTTGGAAGAACTTCATATTCAACTTACAGAAGAACAGGTCCAGCAGTTTATCAAATATTATGAAATGCTCGTTGAAAAAAATAAAGTGATGAATCTTACTGCAATCACAGAATTTGATGAAGTGATCGAAAAACATTTTCTGGACAGCTTGTCACTGATTAAAGTATACGATCTGAAAAAGGATATATCAGTTCTTGATATGGGAACAGGTGCCGGATTTCCAGGCATTCCTTTGAAAATTGCATTCCCTGAACTTAAAGTTACACTTGCAGATTCACTTAATAAAAGAATTTTATTTTTGCAGGAAGTGATAGATGAACTTCATCTTGAAAAGATTGAGGCTGTTCATGCAAGAGCGGAAGAGTTGGGAAAGAATAAAGCTTATCGTGAAATGTATGATCTGGTAGTATCCAGAGCAGTTGCGAATCTGTCTTCACTGGAAGAATATTGTGTTCCTTTTGTAAAAATCGGTGGCAACTTTATTTCTTATAAATCCGGTGAAATAGAAGAAGAAGTGGCAAATGCAAAAAATGCTACATTTCTTCTTGGTGGAAAAGTAAAGGATGTTTATAAATTTGATCTATATGAACAGAAAAGATCATTTGTAATAATTGAGAAAGTTAAGGGAACTCCTAAGACGTATCCAAGAAAAGCCGGTACACCGACAAAAACACCATTGTAAATAAATAAGAACCTATTTTTATCAGTGTTTTATTGATATGATAAAATAGGTTCTTATTATTTTTGCAAATCACGAAATATATAGAATCTGTTTTGATAAATCGTAATTAAATTTATTTCAGAAACACATTAATTGCTTCAGTTACTTTATCTGCAACCTCAAGTTGTGGATACTTCTTACAATTTGAAAGATAAACAATTTCATTTCTGGAGTTTGCTTTACTATAAGAGTCAGCGATGGAAACTGCATTTTTTAAGTTGCGGCTCTGAATGACATAAATAGGAGCTTCTATTTTCTTAAGAGCATGATCAATACGATTCTTTGTATAATTTGCATCCATACTGGCCATCAGGTACTTTCCATGACTAAAATTTTTATGGGCAGATTCGTAATAAGCATCTATTAATTTTGAAGAAATCAACTGCGGTCTGGCAAAATATTCTTCACGGAAATTCTTAGTAATATTGTTATTGCTGACACGGATATTGTAAATAAATGTTCCGATAATTGGAAGTTCCAGGATTGTTTTCTTTACAGAAGCATACTTATCTGTTGTAATGTGAAGATCCTTTAAGTTTGTTGGATTGATCGCTATAATGGATGAAATAATATCTTTATTCATATTGGCTGCAAGTGTTACGAAGGAAATAGATTCTCCTGATGTGACAACATCCGTTTTTTCACCAATCACATTCTGAATAAAATCAGTAATTAATTGAACATACAGGTAATTAGTATAGGTTAAATAAGGTTTTTCTGAACGTCCACAGCCAATCAGATCCAATGTGTAAACGGTGTGGTTCTTTTCCAGTTTGCGTACAACCTTGGACCATTCATAAGAAGAGCAGACTGGATCAAGATCGTGAATCAATAATAGAGGAGTTCCTGTTCCGCGTTTGGTGTAATATATTTTTCCATTCTTCCAGTCAAAGAAATTTCCATTGTCCGGATTTAGAATATTTTTCATTTCAGATGTTATATCAATAAAGCGATTTACAAAATGTATGGTTCCAGCTGCAAGTGCTGTAAGAACAACAAAGTGTTGAATATTTTTTTTCATAATAAATTACCCCCTTATTTATGTATGCACTGTACTTTCTTAAAATAGAAAGGTGTGTAAGTTTTCTCTATTTATATTATATCCGTTTTCTACTGTATATACAAATTAAAATTTTATGACAATTTATATAATAAATTATATTGGTATTAGTCAAACACTGCAAATCGTGATACAATCATTTTATAAAAAAATTTAAGTAAAATATATCAAATAGTACATAAGTATGGCTGATATAAATTATTATTAATTATTTTGTTGAACAGAGGTTAATTATGGTATCTGAATTTTTGGAAGAATTGCAAACATTATATAATGAAAAAGATGATTATCTAAGGAAACAAGTGAAATCATTACAACTGACATTGAAAGAAAATACAGAGTTTGTGAAAATTTTGGAAAGTGAAGAAGATAAAACGTATGAAAGCTTTTCACCTAGAAAATTATATTCTAAAAATCAGGATAAAATTGAGTCTTTGAATAGTGAATCTAAAAATATATGTGAAAAAATTAACAATGTAAAATTAGAAATTGAAAAGAATCAGGAAAATATTCAGAGACTTAATGAAGTTATGAATGAGTTTGACCAGATACTGGAAAAAGCATCTCTTTATGATGAAATACAAAACGAAAATGATAAATCGGATGAGTTTAGTTATTATGACCAGGATGTTCAAAAATATGAATTCAATTTAAAAAATCAAATGATGAATACCATGAATAGTCTTGAACTTTGCAGTAAAATAATTGACATTGATCCTGTCCGATGTAAATTAGAATTATTATCTGCTATGGAAATTATATCGAAATTTTTGAATTAATATAATCTTTGATATTTGCGTTCGACTTGAATGATTTCCGTGTCAAAAGGTTCGTATTTAAAATTATGAAATTTACTAATCAAGAGCATAAAACATAACTTTTGATAACCAAATCCTATATTATAAAAAATCTAATGTTTCACGTGAAACATTAGATTTTTGTTTACTATGACCATATAAATGTTTCACGTGAAACATTTATATGGATTTTAAAATATAGAAGTGATATAATACTTTTTGTAACTATTCAAAAGAACAGATGATAAATTACAGTAAATGTAATTCAAAGAGAGGAATAATGCAATGAGCAGAATTATAGCAGTTGCCAACCAAAAAGGTGGTGTTGGAAAAACTACAACGGCAATTAATCTTGCAGCATGTCTTGCAGAAGCAGGAAAAAAAGTTCTTACAATTGATCTTGATCCACAGGGAAATATGACAAGTGGTTTGGGAGTTGATAAAAATGAAGTTGAAAATACTGTATATGAACTTATGTTGGATGAATGCTCTGTAAAGGAAAGTATGACAGATACGATCGTCGACGGAATGAAAATTATTCCTTCGAATGTGAATCTGGCCGGAGCAGAAATAGAATTACTTGGAATTAATGAAAAAGAATATATATTAAAAAATGCAGTTGATTATATCAGAGATGATTATGATTTTATCATCATAGATTGTCCACCATCGTTAAATATGTTGACAATTAATGCAATGACTACAGCAGATTCTGTACTTGTTCCAATTCAGTGTGAGTATTATGCATTGGAAGGATTGAGTCAGCTAATGCATACAATTGATCTGGTGCAACAGAGATTAAATCCAGATCTTTTGATAGAAGGTATTGTTTTTACAATGTATGATGTAAGAACAAATTTATCAGTACAAGTAGTTGAAAATGTAAGAAGTAATCTTGATACAAAAATATACGATACTTTAATTCCAAGAAATATAAGATTAGCAGAAGCACCATCTCATGGATTACCGATTAATATGTATGATAGCAGATCAGCAGGAGCAGAAAGTTATCGTTTACTTGCAAAAGAAGTAATAGAAAGAAAGGATATATAGAAATGGCAGCTGCAAAAAAAGGTGGATTAGGAAAAGGGTTAGATTCATTAATAACAGATAAAGTAGGAACAGGAAAAGCAATATCTTCAAGAAAAACAGTTGAGAAAAAAGAAGCGAATCCTGCAGACGGAACACTTGTTAATATTAATAAAGTAGAACCTAACAGGGATCAGCCAAGAAAAAACTTTGATGAAGATGCATTGTTAGAATTGGCAGAATCTATCAAACAGTTTGGTGTTTTACAACCATTAATCGTACAGGAAAAAGACGGGTACTACGAAATTATAGCAGGAGAGAGAAGATGGCGTGCCGCAAAAATGGCAAATCTGAAAGAAATTCCAGTTATAATTAAAAAATTAACAGAACAGGAAATTGTAGAAATATCTTTGATTGAAAATATTCAAAGAGAAAATCTTAATCCTATTGAAGAAGCAATTGCTTATAAAAGACTTTTAACCGAATTCAATTTGAAACAGGATGAAGTTGCAGAGCGTGTTTCAAAAAGCAGAACTGCTGTAACAAATTCCATGCGTCTTTTAAAACTAAACGAAAAAGTACAGCAGATGGTGATCGATGACATGATTTCAACCGGACATGCAAGAGCGTTACTTGGAATCAGTAATCTCGAAAAACAGTATATTGTAGCACAGAAAATATTTGATGAAAAATTAAGTGTTCGTGAGACAGAAAAACTGGTTAAGAAAATACAACAGGAAAAAGAAAATAAAAATACTGAAAAAGTATCGAAAATAGATCCGAAGCTTGAAATTATCTGTCATGATCTTGAGGAAAAGATGAAGGGAATACTTGGTACGAAAGTCGCAATTAACCAGAAAGATAACAAAAAAGGTAAAATTGAAATTGAATATTATTCAATGGATGAATTAGACAGAATTATGGATCTCTTACAAACGATTCAGAAATAAGAGAAAAGGAGTAAAAGAATGATTGCACAATACTTAGGATTTGATTCTGATTATATAATTATAGGATTAGCAGTACTTGTTCTGATCCTGATCATATTAATGATTGTAAATGTTGTTCAGATGAGTAAGCTGAAGAAAAAATATAAAATCTTTATGAGTGGAAAAAATGCAAAAAATTTAGAGGAAACACTCATCCGAAGATTAGATCAGGTGGATGATCTTATTATTGCTAATTCTGCAAATGAAAAAAATATACGTACGTTATATAAAAACATGCAGAAGACATATCAGAAAATGGGACTTGTAAAATATGATGCATTCCATGAAATGGGTGGAAAATTAAGTTTTTCTCTGGCAATGTTAGATGAAAAAAATAATGGATATATTATTAATGCAATGCACTCAAGAGAAGGCTGCTATACATATATCAAGGAAATTATTGATGGTAATTCAGTAATCGTATTGGCTGAGGAAGAACAGGAAGCATTAAATCAGGCAATGGGGAATAATAAATCATCTAAATAAAATTACATTGCAAAAATAAAATAAATACTATATAATAAAACGCGTTATTAAAAGTCAGAAAGAATGTTTTTAATGAATAAAACAGAGAAGCTTTTATATTATTTCAAATAACAGTTTGTTATATAAGATTAATAAAAGGTTTACATAATTAAAGAAGGGAGGATAGTAATATGCATAAATTTTTAAGAGCAATCGGATTTTCAAAATTAACAAAAGATGATCTGAAAAATATAATTCATGAAATCATAGAAAAACCCATGATGCAAAAAGTAGCTGAAGATTCTGAAGGAAACGAATTTGCGGAGCTTTCCACTGAATTTGGAGAGTTTTTTGGATTGTCATTAAGAGGAAATTTTAATGAAGATGACTCTTTTGAAATAAGTTATTACTATCCTTACTTTTGCGGAAATAAAATTTCTACAACAGAGCAGGTGGACATTGAGAAACATGCAGAGAAAGAATCTTATGCAGGAGTCTGTGATGAAGTAAGACTCGGAGTCACTCTGATATTTTATCTTCAGAATGTGTCAGATTATCTTGCTGTAAAGCATAATAAGATTTATCAAAGTAAGGCACAGGGGACGATTCTTGCTGCACTGTCAACTGAAGGAAAAGTTTTATTACCGATCAGCAAAGATGAAAAAAATAAGAAATTTAATGAACAAAGCAACAATGACAGAAATCATCTGATTGCAGCCGCAAGGAGCGGTGATGAGGATGCAATTGAAAATCTTACTCTTGAGGATATGGATACTTATTCACTTCTATCCAGAAGAATTTTGCATGAAGACATAATGAGCATCGTTGATTCATACTTTATGCCATATGGAATTGAAAGTGACCAGTATTCTATACTTGGTGAGATTACAGGCTGCAAGTTGCTCCAGAATAAAATGACAGAAGAAAATGTCTACGCATTGGAAATCAAATGCAATGATATCGAATTTCCGGTCTGCATTAATCAGAAAGATATTTTAGGGGAGCCGGCTGTCGGTCGAAGATTTAAAGGAAATATCTGGCTGCAGGGAAGCATCAGATATCAGGAGTAAAATTGGTAATAGGCAAAGTTCGATTGAAAATAGTTGAACTTCTTTAAAAATTGAGCTATAATAGAATAGCTTTGTTCTCGTAGTTAAATGGATATAACAAGCGCCTCCTAAGGGGCAACTAAGTGCAGACCATTTAGTGAGACACAACTGGATTTTAGAGTTTGCAAAAAGGCTAAAATCAATATATAATAACAGAGGCAATTCATCACGCAAGTGATTGGATTCATAAACATGGCAGCCGGAGCCCAAAAGGCTGAAAAGCCCGAAAATACGGCATTTGTTCCCTTAGTTAAATGGATATAACGGGGTCCTCCTAAGAATATGTTATAACGACCGCCTTTCGGGCAAAGGCGATTGACATTGAGTAAGTTTAAGACTAAAATTGAATAGATTTTAAAGATGTTTCCGTAGCTCAGCTGGATAGAGCGACCGCCTCCTAAGCGGTAGGTCGGGTGTTCGAATCACCTCGGGAACGCCAAAAACTCCGCCGGAAAACCCAGTAAAATCAAGGGTTTCCGGCGTTTTTTCATTTTTACGGAAAAAGTGAAAAATCGTAAAATTCACAGATTTTCATTAGCAAAATCTCCGTCAGCTAATGGAAATTAGGACGAATGTCGTCCGCCTTTCAGGTGAACGACTTGCTAATAAAAATTAGCAGGATTTTCGCTATTTTGCTAATGAAAATGCCCTCTCTGCTAATGGCAGAAAAATTCGAGCAAAATTCCTGCTAATGAATAAGGCGTTCGTTACCCTGTTAATTCGTTCATTTAGGGGTGGTCAAGCGACAATCGCACACTACTTCTATGCCATTTCTTATTATATAATTGCGGTAACAGGAGGTGGTTGTTTTGAAAGAACAAAAATATCATTTATACCTTTCCAAGGACGAATACAGCGAAGTGCTGCAATCACTTATCCGTTTGAAGAACAGCCTGATAGCACAAGGCAGATACACGGACGCAGCAGATGATATTATTTGCAAGGTGCTTTCAGCCAAGAAAAGAAAGTTCAAAATCAAATATATCTGAACACGAATAAAGACCGCCTACACTTTTGTAAGCGGTCTTTGCTAATTTAGAGTAAGTTAGACAAACTGTTAAGGAAACAATCGGAGTTGGTGTAAACGAAAAAGCAGCCTTGAGTTCTGATAAAAACTGCCCTTT
>CAKQXQ010000034.1 GCA_934292805.1 uncultured Roseburia sp.
GAGCCTGATTGTGGGGTGAAAGAAGCACTGGCGGAAGGAAAGATCAGTGAGCTCCGTTATGAGAACTACAAGCTGCTCTACGAGGAGCTTAAGGATGTCAGAAAGTATTGACAGGATATTATATATAATGGAAATAAAAGTAAGAGAACTGTTTTATCAACAATGATTAATTACGGGTTCGTTTGGAGGAAGAAGTTATGAATTGTTTGTCACCATCAATTTTATCAGCAGATTTTGCAAATCTTGGCGGACAGATCAGAGAATTAGACGAGGCAGGAGCACAGTATGTCCATATTGATGTAATGGATGGGATGTTTGTCCCAAGTATTTCTTTTGGAATGCCGGTCATAAAAAGCATCAGGTCATGTACAGACCGTATCTTTGATGTGCATCTTATGATTGAAGAGCCGGTACGTTATATTGACGAATTTGCAGAAGCAGGAGCGGATCTGATCACAGTACATGCAGAGGCATGTAAGCATCTGGATCGTACACTCGAAGCAATCAAGGAAAAGGGATTACTTGCAGGTGTCGCGATCAATCCGGCAACTCCGTTATCTGCGATCGAGTGGGTACTGCCGAAGGCGGATATGGTGCTTATTATGACAGTAAACCCTGGATTTGGTGGTCAGAAGCTGATCCCATATACGGTAGAGAAAGTCCGCACATTAAAGAAAATGATCGATAAAGCCGGATTAAAGACGGACATCCAGGTAGACGGCGGAATTAATTTTGAGAATGTAGAAGAAATGATGGATGCCGGAGCCAATATTATTGTAGCAGGAAGTGCAGTATTTAAGGGAGATATTACAGAGAATGTCGAACGCTTTCTTGAAATCCTGAATGCTTAGTAAAAAAGAATAAAAGTGTCAAGAACCAGAAATGGAATAGAAAAACAGGAAACAGTACATAGGCATTATGTACTGTTTTTGATAATAAAAAATAAAATCAAAGGAAAATGTGAAGATGAAACATTTCGCAATAGTTGTTGGCGGAACAATTGACGATAAAACAGCAATGAAGGTTTTGGAGAGTGAAAACGTGACATACACGATCGCAGCAGATTCCGGGATGAATTTCTTTTACCGCGTGGGATGGAAACCGGATTATATTGTAGGAGATTTTGACTCTGCATCCAGTGATGCCATGAAATATTTTCAGTCACAGACGGGGATTGAATGGGAGACATTAAATCCGGTCAAGGATGACACGGATACGGAACACTCCATCCGCAAAGCGATTGCTCTCGGAGCGGACAAGATCACATTGCTTGGGGCTACCGGAACAAGACTGGACCATGTGCTCGGAAATATCGAACTTCTCGGAATCGGTCTTAAGGAGCAGGTGGATATCCAGATCGTGGATGCAAATAACAGGATACATCTGATCGATCATCCGCTTGTGATCAGGAAGGATAGTCAGTATGGAAAATATGTATCGTTGATCCCATACACGGAACAGGTGTCCGGACTTACCCTGCAAGGTTTTAAGTATTCTCTTGAAAACGCTGTGCTGCATGGATTTTGTTCACTTGGTGTGAGCAATGAAATTGTGGACGAAGAAGCTGAGATTAGTTTCACACAGGGAATCCTGATCGTGATCGAGTCTTGTGATTAAGCGGTTGTCCTACAGGAAAGTGCACTGATTATGAAAAATTGTGTACACTGGATTATGGAAAATTAGTGGTTTCAAAATTGCAAAACTTATGATATAATAATTGGCTGTATCGGCTTATTTATGTTTATATAGCAGAAAGATTTGAATTTTCAATGTACATACTTAGACACACAAAGGCACAAAGGTGCATTGAAACGAATAATGACCTGAAAAATTGTGTGGTAAATTGTGCAGTAAATAATATAGAAAGGTGGAAATGCCCCAAATAAGGCATTTTCGGACAGGTAAAATTCATTATGAAATTAGGAATCGTTGGACTTCCAAACGTTGGAAAAAGTACATTATTTAATTCCCTGACCAAAGCAGGAGCATTATCTGCAAATTATCCATTTGCAACAATTGATCCGAATGTCGGAATTGTTTCAGTACCGGATGAGAGAATCGTAAAGCTTGGTGAACTTTATCATACAAAGAAAGTAACACCTGCAACAATTGAGTTTGTTGATATTGCTGGTCTCGTAAAAGGCGCGAGTAAAGGAGAGGGACTTGGTAACCAGTTCCTTGCAAATATCCGAGAAGTAGATGCAATCGTACATGTTGTACGCTGCTTCGAAGATACTAATATTATCCATGTAGATGGAAGTATTGATCCAGCAAGGGATATTGAGACAATTAATCTGGAACTGATATTCTCTGATATTGAAATTCTTGACAGAAGAATCGCAAAGATTGCAAAACAGGCAAGAATGGATAAAACGGCTGCCAAAGAGCTTGAACTTGTTGAAGCAGTCAAGGCACATCTCGAAGATGGCAAAATGGCAAGATCTTTTGAAGTACCGGAGGATGAAGATGCACAGATCTGGTTTAAAGGATACAATCTTCTGACAGCAAAACCAACGATCTATGCAGCCAATGTTACAGAAGATGATCTTGCAGATGACGGAGCATCCAACCCACATGTTGCCAAAGTAAGAGAGATGGCGAAGGAAGAAGGAGCAGAAGTATTTGTCATCTGTGCACAGATCGAACAGGAACTTGCAGAGCTTTCCGAAGAAGAAAAGAAAGAATACTTAGACGATCTTGGAGTTACATCCAGTGGTCTTGATAAACTGGTGGCAGCAAGCTATAGCTTACTTGGTCTTATCAGCTTCCTTACTGCAGGAGAAGATGAGTGTCGTGCATGGACAATTAAGAAAGGTACAAAAGCACCACAGGCTGCAGGTAAGATCCACACAGATTTCGAACGTGGATTCATTAAAGCTGAGGTAGTAAACTACCAGGATCTTCTTGACAATGGAAGTCTTGCTGCAGCAAGAGAAAAGGGAATCGTTGGAATGGAAGGAAAAGAATATGTTGTAAAAGACGGTGATGTGATCCTGTTCCGTTTCAATGTATAAAAAGAAGGCAGCTTTTGCAGAAATGAACCATATAAAACATTTATTTTTCATAATATATGCAACTGAATGAGAAGAACGCATATCATTTTCCAAAGAGGTTTGTGAGAATGATATGCGTTTTTGTGATCTGACCGAAAAAGAAGTGATCAACGTCTGTGACTGTAAATGCCTTGGAAATGTGAGAGACCTGGATATTGATGAGAGAGATGGAAGAATCCGTGCACTGATCGTGCCGGGACCTGGAAAATGGCTTGGCTGCATCTGCCGGGATTATGAAATATTTATTCCATGGTGTAAGATTGTAAGAATCGGACCCGATATCATACTGGTTGATATTGATGAGAAAGAAGCGAGACACAAAGTTACATAAGCTGCAAAACATAAAATCACAGGCATAGAATCACATAAGCTGCAAACGGTTGACAAGTTGCAAAGGGACGGATATACTAAAGTCTAGTAGGAGGTAGTGGGTATGAAATGTCCTTTTTGCAGTAGTGATAATACCAGAGTGATCGATTCCAGACCTGCAGATGACAATAATTCCATCCGTAGAAGAAGACTATGTGATGAGTGTGGGAAGCGGTTTACAACATACGAGAAGGTAGAGACAATACCTCTTATCGTGATCAAGAAAGATAATAACAGGGAACAATATGACAGATCGAAGATTGAGGCAGGAGTACTTCGGGCATGCCATAAGAGACCTATTTCCGTGAATCAGATCAATGCGATGGTTGATGAAGTGGAGACTGAGATCTTTAACCGGGAAGAGAAGGAGATACCGAGTACTCTGATCGGCGAGATTGTTATGGATAAGATCAAGAATCTGGATTCAGTCGCATATGTGAGATTTGCATCTGTTTACAGAGAGTTCAAGGATGTGAATACATTCATGAGCGAATTGAAAAAGATGCTGGATAAGTAATAAAAGAATAAATGATAAGGCTGTTGCACTATGGGCAGATTTCACAGCAATGATAGTGCATCAGTCTTTTTTCTGTGTGAAGGTGCTTTATAGGATTCAGGTGTCAAAAGGTCTGCATTTAAGCTTATACTAGCAGATCTTTTGACACCTGAATCGATATAGCTAAAAGGACAGGCAGATACAGCCTGAAAACAGGAAGGAAGAAATATGCTGGGAAAATTTTATCCGGGAGAATATCTCGATTCTACGTATACGATCGACTTTGATCGTCTGTATCAGGAAGGATACCGGGGTGTGATCTTTGACATTGATAATACACTGGTACCGCATGGCGCACCTGCGGATGAACGTGCGATTGCCTTATTTGCACATCTAAAAGAACTCGGATTTCAGTGCATGCTGTTGTCCAATAATAAAGAGCCGCGAGTGAAGATGTTCAATGATGCGGTACACGTATCCTATATTTATAAAGCAGGAAAACCAAAGCCTGCCAATTACAGAAAAGCAATGGAGCTGATGGGAACGGATACATCGAATACGATTTTTGTGGGAGATCAGATCTTTACAGATGTGTATGGGGCCAATCTTGCAGGAATCCGTACAATTCTGGTGAAACCGATCCATCCAAAGGAAGAGATCCAGATTGTTCTGAAACGTTATCTGGAGAAAATCGTACTGTTTTTTTATGCAAGAAAGCAAAAAAAGAACTGACAGAATGTCAGCCAAAATAAAAGATATATGATAAAGGAGCAAAAAAATGAAAATTGCAATTGGAAACGATCATGCAGCAACTGATTTAAAATTTGAGATTATGGATTATGTGAAGAGTCTGGGACATGAAGTTGTGAATTATGGAACAGATGACAATGTGAGCTGCAACTATCCGGAATATGGTGAAAAAGTAGGACGTGCCGTAGTAAATGGAGATGCAGACTGCGGAATCTTAATCTGTGGAACAGGAGTAGGAATCTCAATTGCAGCCAATAAAGTAAATGGTGTACGTGCTGCAGTATGCTCTGACTGTGCAACCGCAAGACTTGTAAAAGAACATAATAATGCCAATATTATTGCATTCGGTGCCAGAATCGTTGGTTCGGAGCTTGCAAAGGATATTGTAAAAGCTTATCTTGACGCAGAATTCCAGGGTGGAAGACATCAGACAAGAATCGATATGATCCACGAAATTGAGACAAGAAATTAACAAAAGATGCGTTAATTAAGAAAAAAGGCTTGAAAAGTACTATCTTTTATTATAAAATAATACAATCAGAGGGCTTTTTATGCCCATATGCAATTTTAAGGAGGAAGTTTGAATGATTTCAGCAGGCGATTTCAGAAATGGTATCACTATTGAATTAGAGGGTAACATTTATCAGATTATCGAATTCCAGCACGTTAAACCAGGTAAAGGTGCAGCGTTTGTAAGAACAAAGTTAAAGAATATCAAGAGTGGCGGTGTAGTAGAGAAGACATTCCGTCCTACAGAGAAATGCCCACAGGCACGTATCGAGAGAAAAGATTATCAGTATTTATATGCTGATGGTGATTTATACTACTTCATGGATGTTGAGACATATGATCAGATCGCTTTATCCAAAGATGATATCGGCGATGCATTAAAATTTGTAAAAGAAAACGAGATGGTTAAGCTTTGCTCTCATAACGGAAGCGTATTCTCCGTAGAGCCACCTCTTTTCGTAGAGTTAGTAATCACAGATACAGAGCCTGGATTCAAAGGAGATACAGCTACAGGTGCTACAAAGCCAGCTGTTGTTGAGACAGGAGCTACTGTATATGTACCATTATTCGTTGAGCAGGATGACGTGATTAAGATCGACACACGTACAGGAGAATATTTATCACGTGTTTAATGCGTAATGGCATAAGTGAATAACAATTCATAACAGATAACCCCGGAAGCCTTTATTTCCGGGGTTTTACCATACGCGTTATTCTGACGTCATTTTTTAAAAACTTATGAGGGGGATCGGAAAATGAAAATCATAAACGGACAGGTGTACACAGACGGAAAGTTTGTAGAGAAAGAAGTAAAAACGACAGGTAATCTTTTTGCAGCAGAATCTACAGATGAGCAGATGATCGATGCAGAGGGATGTTATGTAATTCCGGGACTGATCGATATCCATTTTCACGGATGTGCAGGTGTGGATTTTTGTGATGGTACAGTAGAGGCAATGCGTCATATGGCGGAGTATGAGATTAAAAATGGTGTAACATCCATTCATCCGGCAACGATGACATTATCAGAGGAAGAGCTGATGAAGATCAGCCAGGCAGCGAAAACATTTCATGAGGAACAGAAAGCAGATGAGACATTATTGGCCAAAGAGGCAGAACTCGTCGGTATCTACATGGAAGGACCATTTATCTCCATGGAGAAAAAAGGTGCACAGAATCCTCTATATGTCCATAAACCGGATGCAGAAATGTTCCGTCGACTTCAGAAGGCAGCAGACGGTCTGTATCATGTCTGTGTTGTTGCACCGGAAGAACCGGGAGCAATGGAATTTATAGATGAAGTGAAAGGGGAAGTGCGCGTTTCAGTAGCACATACTACAGCAGATTTCGATACAGCGAAAGCAGCATTTGAGCATGGTGCAAGACAGGTAACGCATCTTTACAATGCAATGCCTCCATTTACACATAGAGCTCCGGGTGTGATCGGAGCAGCATGTGACAACGATAATGTTATGGTAGAGATGATCTGCGACGGTGTTCATCTTCATCCGTCTACGATCCGTACAAGCTTTAAAATGTTTGGAAAAGAACGCATTATCCTCATCAGCGACAGTATGATGGCAACCGGTATGCCGGACGGAATCTATTCTCTTGGTGGACAGGAAGTACAGGTGCATGGTAACAAGGCAACACTTACTGTAGATGGTGCGATTGCAGGTTCTGCAACAGATTTATTCCATTGCCTGAAGTTCAATGTAAAGGAAGTAGGAATCCCATTTGAAACAGCTGTTATGTGTGCAACAGAGAATCCGGCAAAAGCAGTTGGAATCTGGGAGAAATACGGCAGTATTGAAGAGGGAAAATACGCTGACTGTGTGATCGTAGATAAAGAATTCAATATCAGACATGTTGTAAAACATGGAAAGCTTGTTTTCTAATACGAATTTAAATTTATTAAAAACAATCTTATAATAAAAGATCGTCCGGATCATTGTATAAGAGCATTTTGGTGCCAGAAAAAGCGGATGCACCAATTCTGCTGTACGATGGTTCGGGCGATTTTTTATGTAATAGGAAACTTTGTTTCCATTACATAAAAAATGCTCCGCGAGGATCGCACTGCGGCGGATAAGAAACATGTCGCATATTGCGACCCGCCGCAGGCGGAGAATCTCGCAGGCGAGATTCTTTTTATGTAATAGTGTTATTTTACACTTTTATATAGAAGCACAAGAGCTGACGCACAGGAGACACACTGACTGACAAAAAGTCCGGTAAGGTATCCTTTGATACCGATGACTGGAACAAGGAAAGAGATAAAAGCAATGCGTATTGCACAGGAGAGCAGGTTTAAGAACAGAGTGATGGATGCTTTTCCCAATCCATGAAAGATACTGTTCAATGTATTTGTAAGATATAGGAATGGACAGATCCAACACAGGGTAGTGATAAAAGTTCCGGCAAGAGCGTTACGGAAAATAAAATTTCCGACAAAGTTTCCGGTAAGGAGAAGAGCCACGCTGCAGCAGGATCCGAGTAAAAGACAGGATTCGACAGTGATACGGATTGCTTTTTTTATAAGAAAACGGTTGTTTTTTGACTGTGCTTCCGAGACGACCGGGAGCAGCAGCACAGAGGCAGAATTTGTCAGAACAGTCGGAAATAAAATGATGGATATTGCCATACCGGTCAGAATCCCATAAACAGAAAGAGCCTCCGCAGTGCTATAACCGAATATCCGCAGTTTGTATGGAATGAGAATATTCTCAATGCAGGAGGAAAACGTCAGTATCAGCCGACTGAGTGTCAGAGGGACTGCCATCTGTAGAAGAGATTTTGCACAGAAAAAGGGATTCCCACTGCTATGAGAGAAGCCGACAGCACTTAAAGCGACGAGCATGCCGGCAATTTCGCCAAGGACAATGCCAAAGATTGCCAGGGAAAAAGAGATGGATCTGCCTTCGCTTTGGGCAACCAGATAAAGAAAGTAAACCGAGAGGATCCGGACAATCTGTTCGATCAGTTGTGATAAAGATGGAATGAACGCCTTTTTGAGTCCGTAATAATAGCCATTGATACAGGAATGGATACTGCATGGAAGATAGGAAAATGCCAGGATTTTAAGCATAGGTGCACATCTTGATTCACCAAGGAAAAAAGTGGCGATGATGTCGGCATAATTCCAAAGAAAAAGTCCAAGGAAAAATGAGAGAAAAACAGATATACACAGACCAACGAGAAGATAGCGTCTTGCACCGGAAGGATTCCCTGCACCGTTTTCCCTGGATACAAATCTGGAAATAGATGTCTGGATTCCGGCAGAGGTGAGGGCAAAACAAATTGCCATAACCGGAAAAATCAGCTGATAAATACCAAGACCTTCTGCACCAATTGTACGTGACAGGAATATTTTATAGAAGAAGCCGATAATACGGGAAAGAATGCCGGCTGTGGCAAGTGTGGCAGTGCCGGTGAAAAAAGCAATACGATTGTTATTTTTTTCCAAGGGAAACCTCCGTGATATCCGGTTATAAATTCAGTATATGAGAGAAGGAAGGAGAAAATGAAAAAACAGATTTATCTGGATAATGCTGCTACAACACAGATATCGGATGTAGTAAGAGAGGCAATGGAGCCATTTTTACAGGAAAATTACGGAAATGCATCGACAGCATATGAACTGGGTGAAATATCGCGCAGGGAAGTTGAGAGAACAAGGGAGATCATTGCGGATACGCTGGGAGCAAAGCCTTCAGAAATATATTTTACGTCAGGCGGCTCAGAGTCTGACAACTGGGCGGTGAAAAATATTGCAGCAGCATGCAGAAAAAAGGGAAAGCATATTATCACGAGTAAAATAGAACATCATGCAATTTTAAATTCCTGCGAGTACCTGGAAAAGCTTGGATATGATGTAACGTATCTTCCGGTTGATGAAAATGGGATGGTCAGTGTGGAAGAATTAGAACGTGCAATCCGTCCGGATACGACACTTATTTCAGTTATGTTTGCAAATAACGAAGTTGGTACGATCGAGCCTGTCTGCAAAATCGGAAGGGTCGCAAGAGAACATCAGATTCTTTTTCACACAGATGCTGTGCAGGCATATGCCCAGATTCCTATTTCTGTCAATTACTATCCGGTCGATCTTTTGAGTGCAAGTGCACATAAGTTTCATGGACCGAAGGGCGTTGGTTTTTTATATATCAGAGATGGGATCGACATTCCATCTTTTATCCATGGCGGAGGACAGGAGAGGGGAAAACGTGCCGGGACAGAAAATGTGCCTGGAATTGTCGGGATGGGCAAAGCTGCAGAAATCGCATATCAGACAATGAGAAAAAGAGTTCAGAAAGAGATAATGCTGCGCAATTATCTGATTGAGCGTATAAAACATGAAATTCCAGATGCTAGACTGAATGGACATCGCAGTATAAGACTTCCGGGAAATGTAAATATGAGCTTTTCTGGAGTGGAAGGAGCGGCACTCCTGGTTCTGCTCGAAGAGGACGGAATCTGTGCATCCGGCGGTTCCGCATGTAATACCGGGGAAGAAAGGATCTCTTATGTGATAAAGGAACTTGGCGTTCCAAAAGACTATGCACCCGGAACGGTCAGAATGACGCTTTGTGGGGACACGACGAAGGATGAGGCAGATCAGGCGATAGAGTCATTAAAAAAGAATGTTGCAATTTTACGTGGAACAGAAGGCACTGTTTTTATAAATTAATCGTAAGATAGCATAAATTGAAAAAGAACAGACATACTGAGAAAAAAGAAAGCAGGTAGAAAAGGTATGTCTTTAGAAATTAAAATTGTTGATATTTGTGCACGGGAAATTCTTGATTCGAGAGGAAATCCTACAATAGAGGTAGAAGTAACAGCCGAGACAGAAACAACCGGAAAGAAAATCAGGGCAAGGGAATCGGTGCCATCAGGAGCAAGTACAGGAAAGTTTGAAGCAGTTGAATTAAGGGATGGAGAAGAGCGTTATTTTGGACTTGGTGTCAGAAAAGCAGTAGAACATGTGAATACAAAAATCAGAGAACGACTTTTGGGATGCAATGTTTTGGAGCAGGCGAAGGTTGACAACATACTGATTGACGAAGACGGAACAGATGAGAAGGGAAATCTGGGTGCAAATGCGATCTTAGGTGTTTCCATGGCGTGTGCCAAAACAGGAGCAAAGGCACTGGAAATGCCGTTATACCGTTATCTTGGCGGAATCAATGCCGGGCTTTTGCCGGTTCCTTTGATGAATGTGATCAATGGCGGAGTTCATGCAAAGAATAAGATTGATTTTCAGGAATTTATGATCATGCCGGTGGGAGCACCATTGTTTCGTGACAGGCTTCGCATGGGAGCAGAAATCTATCATTTTTTAAGACAGATTCTAAATGAGGAAGGATTGTCTACGGCGGTTGGAGATGAAGGTGGATTTGCACCTGATCTTGCGGATGCAGGAGAAGTATTCCGATATTTACAGAAAGCGATAGAAAAAGCAGGGTATCAACCGGGAAAAGATGTTGTTTTTGCAATGGATGCGGCGTCAAGTGAACTTTATGATGAGGAAAGCGGCCGGTATCTTTTCCGGGGTGAAGGAGTCAGAAGAGATACGGATGAGATGATCGAACTCTATGAAACACTGACAGCAGAGTTTCCGCTCGTCTCGATTGAAGACGGCCTGGCAGAGAATGACTGGGAAGGCTGGCAGAAACTTACATCACGGCTTGGTGGAAGAATCCAGCTTGTCGGAGATGATCTTTTTGTGACGAATCCAAAGCGGATCCGATGTGGAATAGAATTGAACGCCGCAAATGCAGTGCTTATTAAATTAAATCAGATCGGTACGGTAACAGAGGCTATGGAAGCAATTGAAATAGCAAAAAAGGCAGGCTATAAGACAATTATCTCACACAGATCGGGAGAGACAGAGAGCACATTTATCGCAGATCTTGCAGTTGCAGTGAATGCAGGACAGATTAAGACAGGTGCTCCATGCAGAGGAGAACGTACCGGAAAATATAACCAGCTTCTGAGATTAGAGGAAACAATATTGAAAAATAAGAACTGAAACAGATCATAAATGCCGGGAAAATGCAGACGGATTGCAATAAAAATGCTTGAAATAGAGAATGCTTTATGCTATACTAATTGAAGTTGCGAATTCATAATCGTAGGAGGAATTTAAAGTGGCAGTTTTAAAAATGATTTTAACCATTATTTTTATTATAATTAGTGTGGCATTGACAGTTATTATCCTGATGCAGGAAGGTAAGTCAGCAGGACTCGGAGCGATTGCAGGAGCTGCAGATACTTACTGGGGCAAGAATAAGGGTCGTTCATTAGAAGGAAGACTTGTTACAGGAACCAAGATCTTAGTTATTGCATGGATCATTCTTGCAGCTGTATTAAACCTTGGTATTTTCTAAGATCATTTCAGAACAGATTTGTTATCTCAGATAAGATGATGAAGGATATGGAAAGAACTTTAAGAGACTGTCGTCAGATACGATAGTCTCTTTATTACTTTATAGGACAATGCAAAAGAAGAGCTTTATAAAAGTGGTATCGGATGCAATTACAATCATGACATGGAGAAAAAATGAGAGAAGAATTATTACAGGAAAGAAAACAGATGATTTATGATTTCATTTGTGATGAATTATATGTTCCAATGAAAGCAAAAGAAATCGCGATCGTATTGAATGTTCCAAAAAAACAGAGGGGCGAATTAATGGAAGTGCTGGATGCGCTTGTAGCAGAAGGTAAGGTTGAGATTTCAGGTAAAGGAAAATATGTAAAATCTGAAGGGAAATATCTGACAGGAGTTTATACTGCTCATCCGAGAGGATTTGGATTTGTTACTGTGGAAGGAGAGGAGGAAGATATCTTTATTCCGGCTTCACAGGCGAATGGTGCACTGCATATGGATACCGTACAGGTGACGATTTCCCCAAATTCCAGCGGCAGACGTAAAGAAGGAACCATCACAAAGATCATTGCGAGGGGAACAGAACAGCTGGTATGTACGTATGAAAAAAGCAATACATTTGGGTTTGCCGTACCGGACAATCCAAGATTCGCTCAGGATATTTTTATTCCACAGGAACGATCAAAAGGAGCTGTTACCGGACATAAGGTAGTTGTTGAGATTACAGATTATGGGAAAAATGGCAAAAAACCGGAAGGAAAAGTCGTTGAGATCATCGGACACATCAATGATCCGGGAACCGATATTATGTCTATCGTAAAGTCTTATGATCTTCCGATAGAATTTTCGGCAAAGATTATGAAACAGGTAGAAAATGTTTCGAATGAAGTCAGCATCCAGGATATGGCAGGCCGTATGGATTTGAGAGACTGGCAGACGGTCACGATCGATGGGGAAGACGCAAAGGATCTGGATGATGCCATTACTCTGACAAAAGAGGGCGAAAACTATAAGCTTGGAGTTCATATTGCGGATGTCTCTAATTACGTGCAGGAGAACAGTGCACTGGATGTAGAAGCACTAAAAAGGGGCACTTCTGTATATCTTGTGGATCGCGTGATCCCGATGCTCCCACACAGGCTTTCTAACGGCATCTGTTCATTGAATGCAGGGGAAAACAGGCTTACTTTAAGCTGCATCATGACAATCGATGACAAAGGAAATGTAATAGATCATACGATCGCAGAGACTGTGATCCGGGTGGACAGGCGTATGAGCTATACAAGTGTAAAGAAAATCCTCGAAGATCATGATCCAAAGGAAACAGAAGAATATAAAGAACTTGTGCCGATGTTTGAAAGAATGCAGGAGCTTGCGGCAATCTTAAGAAAGAAGCGTATGAAACGCGGGTCAATCGATTTTGATTTCCCGGAAACAAAAATCATCCTTGACGGAAATGGAAAACCAATCGATATCAGACCATATGACAGAAATGTGGCTACCAAGATTATCGAAGATTTTATGCTGATCGCCAATGAAACAGTTGCACAGGATTATTTCTGGCAGGAACTTCCGTTTGTGTATCGAACACATGATAATCCGGATACAGAGAAGATCCAGAAACTGTCAACATTTATCAATAATTTTGGGTATACGATCCATATCGGACAGGATGAGATCCATCCAAAAGAATTGCAGAAGCTATTGATGAAAATTGACGGAACACCGGAGGAGGCACTGATCAGCCGGCTGACGCTCCGCTCTATGAAACAGGCAAAGTACACAACTGTCGGCACAGGGCATTTTGGACTGGCTACGAATTATTACTGCCATTTTACTTCTCCGATCAGACGATATCCGGATCTGCAGATCCACAGGATCATTAAAGATAATCTGAGGGGCAGGATGAATGCGTCTAAGATCGAACATTATGACCATATCCTGCCGGAAGTGGCAAAGCATTCCAGTGAGATGGAACGACGGGCAGATGAAGCTGAGAGGGAGACCAATAAGCTGAAGAAAGTAGAGTACATGGAGGAACGGATCGGACAGGTATTCGAGGGAGTGATCTCAGGCGTTTCGGAATGGGGCTTTTATGTAGAGCTTCCGAATACAGTCGAAGGACTTGTGCATGTCACATCACTGACAGACGATTATTACCACTATGTGGAAACAACCTATGAAATGGTTGGAGAGACGACCAATAAGCATTATAAGCTTGGACAGAAAATAAAAGTCATGGCAGTAAATACAGATAAAATCCTTCGCACGATCGATTTTCGAGTTGTACGTGACGATGTCGAACCGGATGAAGAAAAGACAGAAAAATAAACAGAAAGAGAAAAATGAAATTTCCGCAGAAGTTTCTTGCGAAAGCAGCACTTCTGCGGTATACTATAACAGCAGCAGGAGGTAAGTGGCATGGCTAAGCAGGAAATTAAGTTAATAGCGAATAATAAGAAAGCTCACCATGATTACTTTCTTGAAGAGAAGTATGAGGCAGGAATTGAACTGCATGGTACGGAAGTGAAGTCTTTACGTATGGGTAAGTGCAGTATCAAGGAGGCTTTTGTAAGGATTGAGAAGGGCGAAGTGATCATATATGGAATGCACGTCAGTCCTTATGAGAAAGGAAATATTTTCAATAAAGATCCACTCAGACCAAAGAAACTTCTGATGCACAAATCTGAGATCCGAAAGCTGATCGGCAAGATAGCTGAACAGGGATATACACTTGTTCCGGTAGAAGTATATTTTAAGGGAAGTCTTGTGAAGGTGCAGATCGCACTTGCCAAAGGTAAAAAGCTTTACGATAAGCGGCAGGACATTGCTAAGAAAGATATGCGACGTGAGGCAGAGCGGGATTTTAAGATCCGCAATCTCGGATAATCATTATTGAAAAGATCACGGAGATATGACAGAAGATTTCTGTTGGAATGTCCGGATCAGAATATGGGCTTGTAATGGTTTCGACAGGGATCATGAAGCTGGAGAAGCGAGTCGCACGGGATGCGTCAAATTCCACAATTAAAATTAAACGCTGAAGATAATTTAGCATACGCTGCCTAATTTGGCAGCAGTCTGACCCAGAGCACCTACACTTTGGGACCCAGGCTTCGACTATGTAGGAAACGACATCAGCAAAGCTTTGAGCTGTTGGGCGTATTATGAAGCTACTAAAGCACTCAGGGTGTTATTCCCCGGGGTGTGGAGGGAATGTCAAAGGAATGACTAAGCTCGTAGAAGGACAGGGGATTGGTTTTTGGACAGGGGTTCGACTCCCCTCAGGTCCACTAAAAGCGGTGGAAACGAACGGTTGTCCACTGATTTTACACTGCATCTAATAGATAAGATTCTGTTAGGTGCAGTTTTTATTTCATGTATCATACACGTTATAAAGTTTAGAAAAGGGAAAGAGGTGCCGGATATGGCAATGCATATATCAAAAGCATCAGCAAAGAACATTGTAGATGAGATATCAAAGCTCGTAAAACAGAATGTGAATCTGATGAATGAGAGGGGGATCATCATAGCCAGCTGTGATAAAGACAGGATCGGACAGTTTCATGAGGGAGCTTACAAAGTCATTATAGAGAAATTGGACGAATACTATATTGATGACAACAGACAGACGGAGACAGCCAAAAAGGGGCTGAATCTGCCACTGGAACTGGACGGAGAGATCGTAGGTGTTGTAGGTATCACCGGTTCCTATGATGAGGTGATCAATCAGGGAAGGCTGCTTAAGAAGATGACGGAAATTCTGCTGTCTGAGCAGAGACGTTCTTATCATCAGCTGATGGATAAACGAATAAAAAATGCATTCATGGAAGAATGGCTCATAAGAACAGGGTATGTGAATGACAAAGAGCTGGAAGAACGAGGAAGTGCTTTGAAAATTGACATTAATCGTCCTCGCAGAATCATGATTGCCAGCGTAGATGAACTGGATGTTTACAAAGAGACACAGGAAGGCCAGTCTAAAATCCAGAAAATGGAGAACCGGATCGATGAGTTCCTGAAAAGAAAGGAAGATGCGATTCATTTTAGAAATGCCATGCGTCAGGTTATGCTTGTAGACCGCACAGCGACATCAGAGATGATAAAGCTGGCAAAAGAAATTGAAAACTATGTTTATGACAAGGAAAATATGCACCTTAACATTGGTATCGACGGCGGGGACTGCAATATGCATCATGCGTATTTACAGGCACACAGAGCATGGAGAACAGCATCCGATGAAAAAGAACAGGTTGTCTGTTACGAAAATCTGAATCTGGAATTATTGCTTGGCTGCGTTCCAGTAGAAACAAAAGAAGAATTTATGGAAAAGATTTTCAAAGGTTGTTCGAGGGAAGAGCGGAGTGATTATATTGCACTGCTCAATCTTTATTTTAAATCAGAGGGATCGATCCAGAAAACAGCGGATGCCATGTTTATACATAAAAATACACTTCAGTATCGTCTGAATAAATTAAAAGAGCTCACAGGTTACGATGTGCGAAAACCGGGTGAGAGTGCTTCTCTTTATATAGCCATGCGTGTGGCATATGATCTGGATAACTGATTTTGTCAATATGAATAACTGCGAAGTGTAAATATATGTATAATTATACAAAATAACGAAAAAATAACACGAAAAAGATGCTTATTTTTGTGAAAATTGCAATCCGTATGTTATACATAACAATAGAATTTGCATAGAAATGTACTGGGTAACATATACAGGGTAAAAACACGCTGTTATAATAACAACATAAGAAATACAGGCGCTTGTATCAATATTACACTACTTAAGAAAGAGGGGCTTTTTTATGTCAGGTTTACCATTGATTATTGTTTTTATTCTGGCAATCATAGTTATGATTGTAGCGATTTCGAAATTTAAGGTTCATCCATTCCTGGCAATTATGGGTGTATCGTTAATTCTTGCAATTCTTGCGGGTATTCCGTTTGTAGATACTGTAGATGCGGATGGAAATGCGATTGCAGGTATTCCATCTGTGATTGGAGCAGGCTTTTCAGGCACATTCAGTTCAATTGGTATCGTAATCATCCTTGGTGCATTGATCGGTTCCATTCTTGAAAAAACAGGTGCAGCATTAAAGCTTGCAGATATGGTCATCAAACTTGTAGGCAAGAAACGTCCGGAGCTTGCAATGGAACTTATGGGTTGGGTTGTTTCTATCCCTGTATTCTGTGACAGTGGTTTTGTTATTTTGAATCCAATCAGAAAAGCTCTTGTAAAGAGAACAGCAGCATCCAGTGTTGCCATGACAGTTGCATTATCCGCAGGACTTTATATTTCCCATGTATTTATCCCACCTACACCGGGACCAATCGCAGCAGCAAATACACTTGGTGTTGGAGATAACCTGTTGCTTGTTATGGGATTAGGTGTTGTATGTTCCGTATTCCCGTTGATCGCAGGTCTTATTTATGCAAAATACATTGGCAAATCTGTAAAAAGTGCAGATGAAGTAACAAGTAATGGTGAAGTATCTAAGACATATGAAGAACTCGTAGCAGAATTTGGAAAACTTCCAAATGGATTTAATGCATTGGCTCCGATCCTTGTTCCAATCGTACTGATGGCACTTGGTTCAGTATCTTCTATGGCTGGATGGACAGGTGCATTGAACATTGCATGTACATTCCTTGGAAAACCAATTATCGCTTTAACAGTTGGTACTATTTTTGCAATCGTACAGCTTGCACTTGCTGATAAAATGAGTGATTTCTATAATATTACAAATGAAACATTAAAGACAGTTGGTCCGATCCTGTTTGTAACAGCAGCAGGCGGTGTTCTTGGTAAAGTTATTTCTTCCAGCTCAATGGTAGGCTATATTACAGGCCATGCAGAAGTTTTAGAGGCTGTTGGAATCTTCTTCCCATTCATCCTTGCAGCAATCTTAAAGACAGCACAAGGATCTTCCACAGTTGCGATCACAACAACTGCAGGTATCGTAGCTCCATTACTTGGAGCACTTGGATTAGCAACTCCGGTAAGAACTGTACTTTGTGTTATGGCAATCGGTGCAGGTGCAATGACAGTATCACATGCAAACGATTCTTATTTCTGGGTTGTTACGAACTTTGGTGATATGCAGCCTGAACAGGGTTACAAAACACAGACAGTATGTACATTGATTATGGGTATTGCTTCAATGGTAGAGATTTTCATTCTTTCATTGATCTTTTAACTGATAACCATTTTGAGGCAGGATAATATTTCCTGCCTCTTTTTTTCCAGAAAGATATGAGATACAGAGACCGGAAGATAATCTTGGAATACAGATGATATAAGGCAGCAGGATATTACAGAAAACAGGAAAAGGAGTAAAAAAGATGATCATAGGATTTGTTGGACTTGGAATTATGGGGAAACCGATGGCAAAGAACCTTTGTAAAGCAGGATATTCCCTGATTGTAAATGACCATCATGAGGAAAATGTAAAAGAACTTAAGGAGGCAGGAGCAAGGGAAGGTTCACTGGAAGAAATCGGAAAAAACAGTGATGTTGTGATCACGATGCTCCCAAATAGCCCACAGGTGAAAGAAGTCATGCTTGGAGAGCATGGTGTTGCTTCCTATATGCGTGCCGGAAGCTGTTTTATTGATATGAGTTCGATCAATCCTGTGGACAGTAAATATATCGGAAGCGAACTTGAAAAAAGACAGGTTGAAATGCTGGATGCACCGGTTTCCGGAGGAGAACCAAAAGCCATTGATGGCACAGTGGCTTTTATGGTTGGTGGTAAAGAAGAGGTATTTGACCGATACAAAGATATTTTAGAAGCAATGGGTTCTTCTGTGACAAGATGCGGTGAATTAGGAGCTGGCAATACGACAAAGCTTGCCAACCAGATCATTGTAGCATGTAATATTGAGGCATTGGCAGAGGCACTGACTCTGGCGAAAAAGGCAGGGGTAGATCCGTCATGTGTATTTGAAGCGATCAAAGGTGGACTGGCAGGCTCCACTGTGATGAATGCAAAGGCACCAATGATGATCAATGGTGATACCAGACCGGGATTCCGTGTGGATCTTCATATCAAAGATCTGAACAATGCATTGGATTGTGCTCACAGTGTAGGTGCACCGGTTCCAATGACTGCACAGGTGCAGGAGGTGCTGCAGTATCTTCACAGTCATGGTGATGGAAAAAGTGATCACAGTGCAATCGCACATTATTATGAGGCACTCTCAGGTACCAAAATAGGAGATTGAGGTGAGACAGATATGAACGAAAAATTAAGAGAAATATCAGATCATATTATTAACGAGGCAATCAAGGCAGTCCTTCCGGATGCAGCAGTAAAAAGAGCTTTGGAAGGAAAAGATTTTCCGGGAAAAATTGTGCTCGTTGCGATGGGAAAAGCCGCATGGCAGATGGCAAAGGCAGCAGAAGAATGTCTTGGAGATAAGATTGACAAAGGTGTCGTAGTTACAAAATATCAGCATGTAAAAGGTGAGATCAATAAATGTATCTGTATAGAAGCAGGACATCCGGTACCGGATGAAAACTCATTCCGCGGTACACAGGCTGCAATCGACGCAGTAACAGGACTGACGGAAAAAGATACGGTATTGTTTCTGATCTCCGGTGGTGGCAGTGCGTTATTTGAAAAGCCGCTGATCCCGGGAGAAGAGCTTTCGGATATCACAAATCAGCTTCTTGCATGCGGAGCGGATATTGTTGAGATGAATACTGTTCGAAAGAGACTTTCAGCAGTCAAAGGTGGAAAATTTGCTAAAATCTGTGAACCGGCACAGGTATATGCGATTGTTTTATCGGATATTCTTGGCGATCCGCTTGATATGATCGCATCCGGACCGGCATGCCCGGATACATCTACCTGTGAGGATGCAAAGCGTATCATTGAAAAATATAATATCAGGCTGTCAGAAAAAGCACAGGAGCTCATGGAAATTGAGACACCTAAGAAACTGGATAATGTTACAACAAAGATCAACGGAAGTGTTAAGGAGCTTTGCAGTGCAGTTGAAAAAGAGTGCAGAGAATTAGGTTATGAGTCATATATCCTGACGGATCAGCTCTGCTGTCAGGCAAAGGAAGCAGGAAGCTTCCTTGCATCCATCGCAAAAACACATATCCGTACCGGTAAAAAAGCTGCATATATCGCAGGAGGCGAAACAATTGTAAATCTTACAGGTCATGGACTTGGCGGAAGGAATCAGGAAATCGCACTCTCGGCAAGTGCCGGCATCACAGGGCTCGGCAATGTAGCAGTCTTTAGTGTCGGAAGCGATGGTACCGACGGTCCGACAGATGCAGCCGGAGGTTATGTAGATTCCGAGACCCATGCAGCTTTAAAAGAGCTTGGAATTGACGAATATGAGATTCTAAAAGAAAATGATGCTTATCATGCGCTGGAAAAGGTTGGAGGATTGATAAAGACCGGCCCAACCGGAACGAATGTAAATGATGTGGCAGTTGTATTGATCGGATAAAAAAAGAATCTCGCTTGCGAGATTCTCCGCCTGTGGCGGGTCGCAATATGCGACATGTTTCTTATTCGCCACAGTGCGATCCTCACGGAGTGTTTTTGATGTAATAGAAACGAAGTTTCCTATTACATCAAAACAAGCAGGAGACATTAGCTACTGTCTCTTGCTTGTTTCTTTTTGGGACGATTCTTTTTTCGCCCTCTTGTGAGTTATTTATTTTGCAAGTAACATCATGATTTTATTGCTTCGTTCAACGAATTTTGTCATCTCATCAACAGATAATGGATGGTTGGAGAGTACTGCAAGATCATATAACTGCTCGCAGAACATCGGAACATTTTCAGAATCCTTGTGTTCGAAAATGTATTTTACAAGTTCGTTGTTTGCATTTAAAGTAAGTGTCTGGTCAGCAGCGAACATGTTCATATCCATACCGCCCATACCATTCATGGCATACATCTTCATCATATCCTGCATACGTCTGCCTTCTTCGGAAAGAGTGATAATAGAAGAGATGCTCTCGTTTTTCAGCTTTTCAACTTTTACAGTAAGTTTATCGTTATTTAAAGCTTTTTTGAATACTTCTGTCAATGCATCTGTTTCAGCTTTTAAATCGTCTGCAGAAGTCTCGTCCTTTAAGGATTCTGTGACATCAGCATCGATACGCATGAATTTGTACTTCTCATTACGCTGTTCAAGCTGTGTGATGAAAGAAGTATCAATATTATGATCTAAGATCACTGCCTGCATATTCTGCTCTTTGAAGAGCTTGATATACTGACCTTGCTGGACTTTATCTGTGACATAGTAGATAACTTTACGTTCATCCTTTTCGTCATCTGCAGAAGCAGTATGATCATCAGCAGAATTGTCAGATGCAGAAGTGTTGCTATTGTCTGTAATTGGATTGCCATTTTCGTCTAATACCTCCGCATCCTCTTTTTTCTCTTCCTCTTTTACTAATAATTCAGGAAGTGTCAGATATTTGTCATCAAGATTTTTGAAAAGGATATAGTCATTCATCTTGTCACAGAATTTGGCATCCTTTAAGCAGCCAAATTTGATGAATGGGCTGATATCATCCCAGTATTTCTCGTAGCTTTCTTTTTCTGTTTTACACATACCAATCAGTTTGTCTGCAACTTTCTTGGTAATGTATTCAGAGATTTTCTTTACGAATCCGTCATTCTGCAATGCAGAACGGGATACATTTAATGGAAGGTCAGGACAGTCGATCACACCTTTTAATAACATTAAGAATTCAGGAATGACTTCTTTGATGTTGTCAGCGATGAACACCTGATTATTATACAGTTTGATCGTTCCTTCGATGGAGTCATATTCTGTATTGATCTTAGGGAAGTAGAGGATACCCTTTAAGTTGAACGGATAATCCATATTCAGATGGATCCAGAACAGAGGCTCTTTGTAATCTAAAAATACTTTGCGGTAGAAAGCTTTGTATTCTTCATCGGTACAGTCTTTCGGATTCTTTGTCCAGAGTGGATTGGTATCGTTTAACGGAACAGGGCGTTTTACAATTTTTAACTGATCTTTTGCAGGAGAAACTTCTACGATCTCTTTCTCACCGTTCTCGTTCTCTTTTTCTTCTGTCTTAGCTTCTTCATGGATCTCTTCGACTACCTTGTCAGTATCAAGTCTGTCGGATACGTCGATTGTCTCATATTCCTCCGGAGCATTTGCTTTGGATAAGAAAATTGGGGTAGGCATGAAAGAGCAGTATTTTTCAATGACTTCTCTTGCACGGTATTCATTGGCGAATTCTAAGCAGTCTTCATTTAAATATAAGGTGATCTCTGTACCAACGCCTTCCTTGGTTCCGTCAGTCATGTCGAATTCTGTGCCGCCATCACATGCCCAGTGGACAGGAGTGGCATTCTTCTTATAAGATAAAGTGTCGATCGTCACCTGATCAGCTACCATGAAAGCAGAGTAGAAACCAAGACCGAAATGACCGATGATCTGGTCATCATTTGCTTTATCCTTGTACTTCTCGATGAAATCAGTAGCACCGGAAAAAGCGATCTGGTTAATGTATTCTTCCACTTCATCTGCAGTCATACCAAGACCGTTATCGATGAATTTTAATGTTTTCTCATCAGGGTTTACAATCACCTGGATCTTAGCTTTATAATCAGCAGGTAATTCATATTCGCCCATCATATCCAGCTTCTTTAACTTTGTGATTGCGTCGCATCCGTTACTGATCAGTTCACGATAGAAAATATCGTGGTCGGAATAGAGCCATTTTTTGATAATCGGAAACAGGTTATCACTGTTAATTGAAAGATTTCCATGTTTTTCTGCCATAATTACAACACTCCTTTTATATAAATTCATAAGAAAAACAAATCCTAATAGATTTCCATAAATAGAATTTTATTACTGTGTCTGGAAAAAGTCAATAGAAAATTAGCACTCTTTTGAAATGAGTGCTAACAATTATGCGAAAAGCCAGAAAATATGCGGTATTCAGTAAATATTAAATCTTTATAAATTCGATCATTGAATGAAGCGGCAGGAAAGTTCATATATATAAGAAAAAAGAAGCGGTATGGAGACCAGCTATGAAAAATAAGTTTTTGAAATATCGGGGTTGCCTTTTACTTTTTGCAGTAATGTTTCTTGCGGGTTGGCAAATAGCAAAAACTACCGACACAAAACAGACGATCCATATTGTGGAAGCAGCGGATAACTGGGGACTTGGATTCGGTGAATCCGGAAAGGAGTTACAGCCGACCGGAAATGTTTCAAAAGAGGAACTGGAAAAGTATGATGCCTATTATATAGGAAGTGATGAGAAAAAAGTGATTTATCTTACCTTTGACTGTGGTTATGAAAACGGGAATACGCAGTCTATTCTGGATGCGTTAAAGAAGCACAATGCACCGGCAACCTTCTTTGTTGTAGGGCATTTTCTGGAAAGTGCACCGGAACTTGTAAAGCGGATGGTAAAAGATGGCCACACAGTCGGGAACCATACATATCATCATCCCGACATGTCGGCGATTTCAGACCTTAAGTCATTTCAGCAAGAACTTGATGATGTGAGCAGTCTTTATCATGAGATTACAGGAGAGGAAATGACAAAGTATTACAGACCTCCACAGGGAAAATATATGACGAAGAATCTGGCTATGGCAAAACAGCTTGGATATCGTACCTTTTTCTGGAGCCTCGCTTATGTGGACTGGAATGCAGATGCACAGCCGACGGAGGAGGAGGCATTTGGGAAACTGATCGGAAGAATTCATCCGGGAGCGATCGTACTGCTTCATAATACATCTTCAACGAATGCCAAAATTCTTGACAGATTACTGACAAAGTGGGAAGAGATGGGATATGTGTTCGAACCATTATCCGGATTATGGCATTGAGCATTTTTCCAATATGATTATTTTTGGCATAGATACAGGCAGTTTTTTGTGCAATGATACAAAATGAAAAAAACAGAAAAAATAATGAGAAAAGTTATTGACAACTAACAAACGTTAGACTATACTAACCATCGTAGAAACGAAAAAGATGATCAAAATCTTCACGGATTTGGAAAGAAGGAAGAATGATGCCTTTGACGATGGTAAAGACAGGAGAAGAAAACACAATAAAAAAAGTAGGCGGAAAAGAAGAAACAAGAAAGTTTCTTGAAAAGCTGGGTTTTGTTACAGGTGCGGCCGTTACTGTGGTATCCGAAATAGGCGGAAACATGATCGTGAATATTAAAGATTCAAGAGTGGCAATCGGAAAAGATATGGCAAATAAGATCATGGTGTAGACCATGGGAGATAAGGCGAGCATTGGCGGGAAAGTCCGTCTGTTCATAGATTATTTTCAAGAATGATGAAAAGGAGTTGTTGTAAAATGACATTAAAAGAGGTGGCTGTCGGCAAGACGGTGAAAGTGAAGAAATTAACTGGAGAAGGTCCGGTTAAGAGAAGAATCATGGATATGGGCATCACAAAAGGTGTGGATGTTTTTGTAAGAAAAGTAGCACCACTTGGAGATCCTGTAGAAGTTACTGTGCGCGGATACGAGTTATCCCTTCGTAAAGCAGATGCAGAGATGATTGAAGTAGAATAATTATTTTTGCCTATGGGTTAAATATAACTAACCAAGTAAGACGAAAATGTTATGAAAATAAGTAGCGCTGACATACTTTTTGAGAATGCAGGCTGCGGATTCCGGTTATGGAAATAAACATACATAGAAGCAAAAGGAGAATTGAGCATGGCAGTTAAAATTGCACTCGCAGGAAATCCGAACTGCGGTAAAACAACATTATTTAATGCTCTGACAGGTTCCAACCAGTTTGTTGGTAACTGGCCGGGTGTTACAGTAGAGAAAAAAGAAGGAAAATTAAAAGG
>CAKQXQ010000035.1 GCA_934292805.1 uncultured Roseburia sp.
CATTTGTATCCATTCCATATTGGAACATTTCTTGACTTTCTATCTTAACAGCCTTGTTATATTTCTCATTTTTATCCATTTGGTGTTCTGAAATCTTTGAAGAAATCAGAATGCCAAACAGAATCATAACTGCAATGATAGAAATACTAGCCAAGATTTCATGTTTTGTTATTTCAAAACCACCAAAATCAATACCTTTTCTACCACCTCTCATAGACTAATCCTCTTTAAACAAATCCTGTGGTGCATCTACAGGGGCATTGTAATCCAGATACTCATATTCCTGAATTTCATAGCCAAGTAATCCCAGAAATTGTCTTGCAGGGAATCTTCTTACATATCTCTTATACTCCTTAATCTGCTTATTGTAATTACTGCGATACTCTGCGATCATATTCTCTGTCATAGATAATTCGTTCATGAGTGTCTTATAATTCTCATTAGACTTTAACTCCGGATATGCTTCTGCAACTGCTGTGACAGCTGTTGTCACATTCTCAATATCTCCTGTTGATCCACGACCATCTGCAACTGCTGTCAATGTATCAGCTTCATGCTTGTCGTACTGCTTTACGCAATCGGCAAGATTGTATACAAGATCAATCCTTCTTTTCTCCTGCACCTTAATATCTGATGATGCTGTATTTACTTGTTCTTCAAGTGCAATCGCTCTATTCTGAGTGCTCTGTACTCCAAATACAGTCGCCAATACTACTGCTACAATTCCAGCTGCTATAATTAAGATCATTTTCCAATTTGTTTTCATATTTTTTCTCTTCCTCCATTGTTTTAGATATTCTTCCTGTTCAATATCTTCCTCTAGTTTATCGATATCGTCACTGGTACTATTTACCATTATTACAAGAAATACTGCCAGGACGACTGCTGCAATTTTTATAATCATCTTCTTTCTCCTTTAATGTTCAGCTTAGTCTTGTTTGAAATGGAAAACCTCTTTGTATTTTTTCTCCTTTTTCCATTCACTTTCAATTTTCATAACTTCTTCAAAAGATAAGTCCGTCAATGTCTCGCCCTCACAATCCTTATGAGGTTGTCTGAAATTACCTACTACCGTATATTTATTTCCCATACTTTTCATTCCTTTCTTGATTAAAGTTCAGTTTACCTACGCAATCCATGCCTCCGGTGGGAGTGCATCTGTATAGCGTTTAAATTCTCTCCATTCCTTGCTATACTCTGCATACCGACCCTGCTCTGCGGCAGCTGCCTCATAAAGTTTCTCGATCTCTTTTACTACCTGCAAATGTCCTGAGTTTTGATCTCGCAAAATATCAATTGCTGCTTTCAAAGTATCGTACCGACTCCGTAGCCCGATATAAGCGGAATAAACCTTAAAACACTGTCTAGCCGCAGCAATCATTTCATCCTTCGTCATCTGTTTCAGTTTCTTTTTAGTTTCATCCTCTGCCCAAGAATCAGAACATCCTATTCCGAAGTAGTCCTGCTCGTATTCGTCAAAGCCAAGCAATCCTCCGTATGTCTCTCCGGCTCCTACTGTAACAAAAAATATGTCGAAGCAATCCGGAATCCATTCATCTTGGATATCCTCAGACATTCTTTCGCATTCCGCACAGAGATCAGCAAAAGCTATTCTAAATCCATACGCTTCGTCTTCATCCCCGGACAGAGCATTGACAAGGCTATCATTCCCATCTTCGGAATCCGTGTACCAATGCACATCTTCGCAGACTTCTTGGATGTCCCATAAATCCTGTTTGATGAAATCAAGGTTGAGATTTTTGACAATAGGCTTTTTATATCTCAGTTGTTTTGCCTTAAACCGTTTCATTTCCACTGTATCTACCATTTTCTCTACCTCCACTAAATTCTAAGTTTAAATTGCAAAGTCCATGTGAAGATATTTACCCTCGTATTCAGTTTCCCAATAATAATCTCCCTCGTACCAATCTTCTCCCTTGCATGTCTGGTCGCACCATTCTTTACAATCATCTCCGCCCTGCTCGCCACCTGTATGATAATCAGTAATATCAGCAAAATCGGAGTCCATACCATCCATTCCAAGGTTTTCCTTACACCACTCCGCAATTTCTTCATTAAGTGCATTTCGTTGTTCAATTTTATCAACTATCTCTTTTGGAATCTTTCTCATTTCTACCTCCTAAAATCTAATTTTTATGTTCGGTTTAGCTTTCTAAGTCTATTTTTCCACTCAATAATTCTGGCAAAAGAGCATCCCTTAATTCTGCCAGATAGCGGTTTTCTTCCTGGTTCAGATAATAGATATGTTGTTTCCATGTTTGTAAAATCATGATCAGAATGCTTGATAGAATCTCTTTGCTATTGTTCTCAAATTTTATTTCGTTTTTATTTTTTGATGTCACGAAATAATTTTGCTTTTCCAGCCTGTCCGCACCCAATTTTACAAGCAAATCGTTCAGCCCTGTATCTTTCTGATCTTGCTTGTATAGATCGATGTCAAATCCCATCCCTTTTGCAAGAGACTCATTAATTGTCAACTTACAAGCGTTCTTTTCTCTCGTTATCCGGTTTATGTCGTTTACAATGTCAGCGTAGCTTCTATGCTCCACATCCATTTCTGACACATCCAAATAATGACTAACTAAAAGTGTGTATTTATCCTCCTTTATTTTTTCGATACCTACTGCTTTGCAAAAATCTGGTATATCTTTTCTTTCTGAAATTACCGTAAGCACCTCATCCATCGTTTCTTCCGGAATCACTTTTACCGTTTTCTTATAAGTCCTATTCGTGTGTGCTGTTCCGCCATACTGTCCGTTCTGTTCTCTTACCTCTTCTTTGAATTTTTTTCGCAGATCTATCATTTCTGTTGTTGCTGTTTTCTTGTTCTTGTCCAGTACAATGATGCATGTGCCTATTCCTGTTGATTCAAACATGTTATCTGGACATATAATCACTGCTTCCACAAAATTCTTTTCTATCAACCACACTCTTATTTCTTTTTCCGCTTTTACATTGCTGCTCATAACTGACGCAGGAAGCAGGAAAACACATCTATCGTGTTTCTCTAGTCCAGTCATGATAAATACTTAAATCTTGAACCAAATCGCAGAATTTCTCATATACATTTTCATCATTATTTTTCACGACAATAAATACTTTATTTGCAAGTGCTTCTACACTTTCCGCTTTAAATAGTTCCATTATTTTTTCTGTAAGTTCCTTTAATTCCAAGCTTCTACCTACCTTCCCTAGATTCTAATTTAACTCTTTTTAATATCACCTTGATCTATCCCCCAATCTTATTTCTTCTACGTACTCAAGAGCTTCTATACCTGCTGTCAGAGCTGTGATTGCCAACCCTGTTCTTGTAACCTCTGGTATCGGAGTTTCAATATTTTCCCTGATCAGTTCCAAAATGTCCTTTGCTTCTCTTATTTTCATCATCTTTACCTTATATTTCCAAACAATGCTTCCATCTCTGCAACTGCTGCCTTTTTATAACTCTCTTTACTTACTCTCGGAAGATAGTATGTATATCGTCCTTTTCTGTATGTTTCCAGAAACCCTTTCTTTACCAGTCTCCCCAGAAACGTACTGACTGTCTGTGGCTTCCAGTTGTGGCCAAATCTGCTGTTTACCCGATTCATTACTGCACTCAGATCCGGTGTTTCCTCTGCGTCCCATACTGTGACTAAAACCTGTTCTTCACATCTCGATACTCTTTCCATCATCTTCCTCCATAAATTCTTGCTACATACTGTCCATAGGTCAGCCCGGCTTCTTTCGCAAGTGCTGCTACATCCGCGAGTTCCTGATTGGTTTTCCTTTTTCTTTTATTCTCTGCCCGCTTTCTCCTGTCTTTTTCCCGGTATCCTTGCTTTTTGCATTCATCACAGCAATACACCCGGTTATGTTCCCCCTTCAAATTCTTTTCCGCAATACTCACATCTTTTTCTTCTTATCCCCATCCGTTCTTCCCTTCTGCAGTACTCTTCTCTGTGAAGTCCGCTTGCTTATGATCTCTAAGGTATCTTTGCTCTCAAAGACTACCATCCAGTTTTCCGGTTTCAGCTTATTTGCCGAGATGATCTCTTTCTGTGCCCTTGTCGGTCTGCTTGGCTGTTTCATGTCCTGTCCTTTCTCCATGCGGATTTCCAGCGGTCCGCATGGCTGTGCTTTGTTTCCTGGTTACTGTGATATATTATTCAGGCTGGAAAATCCCATTTTTTATATACGAGGCTGTCCTCGTCCCAATCCGGGTACTGCTGCATCAGATGCTCTCTCATGATTTTAAGCATTTCCGGCCGGAACCCCCGGTTTCCATTGTCCAGTAGTCCATGATGAAATCTACATCCCAATACTCCGTTTTGTTCGATTCCAAGCCCACCCTGGCTTTTATTGATGTAATGCATGATATCCGGTATGCCTAATAGCATCTCTGACCGGCACAGGTCTGTGTGATACCTTATCCTGCAGAACAGGCATTCATTATCATCACGATCCGCAATTCTGATACAGGTCTCTTTCGGAAAATTATAATCGATCTTCTTTTTCTTCATGGTTCACCGCCTGCTGCATCCGTTCAAAAATATCTCGGTATCTCTTATATCTCCATGGTTTGGGAATTCTCATCCACATCGCCCACAGATTCATCTGTATCCTTTTCTTCCACCTTTTCCACATTATGAAGCTCCTTCATCTCAACTAATAAATCTCTTAAATGCTCTACACGTCCCAACAGGTTCTCTAACAGAGGCGTTGGGATGTAATACTCCCACCCGGCTATAGAAGTCTTAATGACTGCTGCTTCCATCTTGATATCTGCGATCAGCTTCTCTGTTCCCCTTGTTACTTCCGGCAATAACTCCGGATGGTTCATGATTTCATCCTGTCCCGGTATCTGTTCTGCAGAATCCTGCTGCACATCCGTTTTTTCTTCCTGTCTGGCTTCTTCCGGCTTTGGATCCGGTTCCGGGATCTGCGGATCCACATCATGCAGTTTTATTTCTTCCGGAACATTTTCTCCCGGTTTCGTTCCGGTTTTCCCTGTTTCCGTTCCGGTTTTCTCTGGTTTTGCGACAATTACCTTGCTCTCTTTTCTCGGTGCGTTCTTCGGTTGTACCGGTACAACTTCCGGCTTTTCTTCGGCCACTTTATCCTTATAAAGCTCTTCCCACGTTTCCTTCCATGTTCTGCCTGGTAAAAGGATCTTTTTACAGGCTGTTTCCAGCTCCTGCTTTGTGTATATTTCATTTGCAGACGCATCCCGGATGTTGATCAGACGGACTTCATCATCATCTGCCCTCAATGACAGCATCCATCTTCCCGTTCCTGGGATTCTTACGATATACATCGCTTTTTCATCCGGTATCAGGTTCTCCATAAAAATTTTCCCTGACTGTCCTTCTTTTACATCTGATATCCACAGTCTTTCATAAATCTTAGGTTCGTCTTTCCCGAGCTGATACACAGCTTTTTCAAGGTTTGTGTCATAAGACTGCTGCACTTCATCCTTCTCTTCCAGGATAAGCTCTATTTCCGTCACTTTATTTTCCCGGTCCACCTCATCCTTGATCTCCTGCACCTCTGATTTACTGAAATCCGGAGTCAGCTCCTCATTGATGCTGTCTGGAAGAGACAGCATGATCGACAGCTTCGCATAGCCGAACCCCTGATATTCCTCTTTCAGCTCCGGTGCGTAGCCGCCCTGTGAGAATTTGTCGTTGATATGGATGAATCTGCTCACCTGCGTCTTATCTATGCCATATTCTGCCCTTGCGAACTCCACCACGTTCTTATATCTGCTCTCTGCAAGGATATTGGTATCCCTGGCCACTTTCAGCAGATATCCGATCCGGACGAATCCCTCTGCTGTCTTCTTCAGCTCCGTGTCCAGCTCCTGTTTGTATTCCTGATATGATCTGTATTCTATTACCTGTTCCATTTCTCTCTCCTATCCTGCTGCAACCAGCACCTATTTTGGTTTCTTTTCTCTCTTGGCTAACTGTTCTGTGTAGTCTTCCAGGTATTTATCGAAAAACTCTCTTTCCGGTTTTTTATCATGTGCTCCATACCACTGTCTGATCCGTGTCCCACTTATCTCAATCGTGATATATGGTTTGTCCGGCCTCTTTTCTTTTCGTAGAAACAAGATCGTTGATTCACCTCTATTGTGCTTTGACAGATAATTATCTCCTCCTACGCAATGATGCAGGGTACGTCCTTCCATGATGATCTCCCCTGCATCTTTTGCCGGACGTATGATATAACCTCCTGCTGCTGCCTGGTATCTCTTACAAAGGCTTTCATAGCGTTTTGCGATGTCTGGAAATTCCCGGTTCTTTTTCCTGATGGTCATCTCATCTTTTCTTGCATTTGATTCCTTTACCATCTCTTGATGCTTTTTCTGTAGATCTCTTGGATACAAAAAAACCTCGTTTGTCATGTCATAGCCAAGCTCTTCTCTCATTTTCATGTAATCATCATATTTTTTTAATGTCTGTTCGAATTCTCTGTTTCCTTTCGATTCTCCAAACAGCTGGTTTTCATATTTTTCTATCCGGTTCATCATCTGCTGCATACTCATATAACCAAGCATATGCGTGATCCTCTTTTTGTTATCACTGTCCCATATCTTCCTGATCTGGTTCTCCTGTGCTGGTTTCCACGAAAAGCCCATTTTTTCTTCGTATTGAAGGATCTCAAGTGTTCTGCAATCTCCTTTCTCTGCAACAAGCCTATTGATGTTTTCTTTTTTCTTTAACCGAAGCTGTCCTTTCACTGTGTCTTTTCTCCGGTTCACAGGACCATATATGCTTTCTCTTCTACACAGCTCCTTCACAAGCTGTCCCATTCCCATCTTCTGGTACATCTCAATAGCCGGATTGTTTGCATATGTCATGAGAGCATCAATCCGCTTTACATCCGGTTTTGAGTACCCATAATACTCTCTCATATAGCTTTCCAGCTCTTTCAGCGGACAGTATCTTAATGTGGATTCCTTTAGCAGGTCTTCCCATCCAGGATAAGTCACTCCCTGTTCCACACTAATGTACGGATATCCTTTTGTTTTCTTTAAGCTCCAGCAGTTTTCATCCCGAGTGTAACTGTACATCCGGACCAGCTTTTTCACCTGACCATACTCCAGAAAAAACCGTCCTTCTTCTACCAGATAATCTCTCATTTTTCTTTCCTGGCTGCTACTTCGGCTATAATCAAAGATTCTTACGATCAATGTCTTCTCTTCTGTCAGCTGGTACAGATAGAACCTTCTGCATTCATATTCACCGTGTGTGATCCGTGTCCATTCATAAAAAGACTGGTTTCCGCAGTATATGCACCTTGCCGGATGGTGTCTTCTTGGTGTCTCGATATCTAACGTTCCATATTCCGGTGTGTCCGAAGTCTTTGCAAAATATCTATTTCCGCATGCTCCACACTTAAATTCAGCAGTGTTTTTATTTCTTTTGTAATAAATTAGCGGCCGCTTCATCTGTTTCTCGCACCAGCCTTCAAAATCTTCCGGAAGATCCGGTGTCAGTGCGATAAGCCTGTTGATCTCTTCCCGGTTATCTTTTGGCATCCCTTCCACCTACTTTCCGAGATAATACTCTTTTATGATCTTCTTCACAGTCACAGATCCCGGAATACCAAGTGTTACCTTCCCGGCATTTACTCCTGCTGCCTTTTTGATCTTATCCGGCACTGGATACTGATGTCCAAATGACCATTTCAATACTGCTGCAATGCATCCTTCCAGACTCTTACTCTTTAGTCTGACCGCACGAGCCATATCTTCATGCTCTGAACAGCATACTTCGATATAACTGATCCAGTCCTCCATGATCTCGCATGGTTTCAGTTCTTTCACTTCCACTTTCAGTTTTCCAAGTGCGGCCAATAAACAATTTGCCAGCTCCGGCACAACGTCATCTGCATAATCCTCTGCGTCTGCCGCATCCAGACCATTCTCCACTGCTAACTCCTTAAGATTTTCCAGGTCTCCCTCTTCTTTCAACCCTTCCGCTGTCATGTTCAGCTCTTCCACTGAATCAAATTCTCCAAATTTTTCAAATAATGCCATCTTTTATCTCTCCTTCATTTTGATTTCTTCCCTTAAACTCTCGGTATAAGCGTTTCTTTCATTCAATAAAATCCTCAACAGGTTTCCCTGTATCAGCCTGTCCAGTTCCTGCCACTTATCCCGGTTCTTGACCTCATGGCCATCCGATTTCATCCATGCGTTTTCTTTCCATCTCTTGACATACTCCGTGTCCTCATAGCCGCTGTACAGGTATCTGGAATCCGTATAGATTGTCAGGATGCACTTTTCTTTCATCCTGTGCAGTGCCAGGATCAGGGCTTCCAGTGTGGACCGGTTCTCATTCATCAGTTGTACCGGTGCAACTTCCCTTATGACTGCCGGATACTTGCTGCCGGCCTTATAATATTCCAGAGCATAACCGACATATCCGTCCTGCTGCCATCTGCCCTTTATCCCGGTCACAATGTATATGCTCACTTCCTTCATCCACTGTCACCTTCCTGTAATCTGATCATCGTATACCTCCTGTACTTATACCCTGTTACCGGATTGATCCCTTCAAAAATATGTGCTATGTAGTACCCTTTTTTCGGCTTTGGCTCTTCCTTCCACCGGAGCAGCTTGTCTACCTTCGGCTCTGGTAATGGCATGTTCCTGCTCGAGTTGTAATTAGACTCGCTGATACGTGGTTTCGACCGGCTTCCGTCTGCTTTTTTGTCAGTAGTGTTCTCGTCCTTTGTCATGTAGCTTGCCAACTTCGAAAAATCTTCATCATAATATTTGCTGTTCCTGATCTCGATCGACCATGTACCGCCTTTTGTCCAGGCTCTCTGTAAGATACTTGCTGTCTCTCCAATCTCATTCACGATCAGATGGATATGCCAGGCTCCCTTTGTTCCCTTTTCAATATTCCGGATCCAGAGCAAATCCTTGCCACGCTTTTTATATTCCTTTCTCACATTCCGCATGGCTTTCTGGAAGTCTTTCAGTGCTCCTGCCATATCCGGCGGTCTGTTCTGCACTTCGTATGTCCATGTTGCAAAGCAGTCACCGGGGAAAAAATACTCCAACAGCTTCCACCTGCATCGTCTTGCCTTATTCCACGCATTGATCTTCTGTATCTGATCTTTGGTTGGATTCTTTTTCTTCTCTCTCTTACATCCCGGTGCCCCATATCTCCCATCGTGGTATTCTTCCACGTCAATGATCTTTCCACCCTTAAACCTGTGCTGTTTCCTCTTTGTCATATCCCCACCGTGTCCTAAGTTTAATATCTTTATCAAGGCTGAAACGGAGACCGAAATCCCCGTTTTTTCTTGCATTTACAGGCATATTGTGGTATCATAAATAAAAGAGTTTACGTCGGTTACAACTAACTCTTAGGATTAAGAAACTGCAATTTCTTAATCCCTTTTTTTATTTACAATCCTCATGACGTCTGCATATGTCATCCTCTGCATGTCAAATCCTCTTTTTATGCTTTCAAATCCAGCCTTAATGCATTTCTCCTCGTCAAAAAGTCCTTCCACCGGTTCTTCTGTCTGCCTGGTGCCAAACAGCTCATTCATCAATGGTTCCTGTGTTTCCACAAAAACAGCAACAATCCCGGTCTTTTCTCTGATCAACTTCGCTTCCACGTATTCCTTCTTGCTATAGTGATGCTGGAATATGTCGGCCTGCAGGATCATCTTCTTTACGAGGTCTGCATCCTTTGTCATCCGGACCACCTGCCTTTCTGAATGCTTCTTTCACACGTTCTTCACAGAACATGCTCTGCAGCCTGTCCATGGCTTCCTGATCCATCTCGATAAACGATGCTACAAATACCGTGTTTATGTACGTCCATTTTGCCCGGCAGTATCTTCCGGCCGCCATCTGTTCCTCAAATAATCCCGGCTGTCTGAATATCTTCTCTACGATCTCTTTTATCAGCAGCACCATCCTCCACCTCTTCTCTTTTCTTTGCTTTCCGCAAATCTTCCAGTACGGACTCCATTCCTCTCCTCAACGCTACGATATAGATGTTTTCTTCTTTTATTTCTAAAGAAATCGGATCCGCTTTTCTTTCTTGTATGTAATTTTTTATTAACTCATATTCCTCATTGCTGATCTTGATACTTGCACTAATCTTCTTCATACTCTTCACCTCTACTCGCGTACAAAATCATCAGTAATCCTGCTATACCGACTGCTGCTGCACAAATACTGTCACAGCAGGCACCAATTCCGAATATCAACACTCCTATATTTCCCAGTATTTTTTTCATAGCTTGTCCTTCTGCCACTGCTTACGTGGCTGTTCTCTTCTGTTTCTCTTTGTGTGCCCGTTCCTGTGCCAAAAGAAGCCTGACTGCTGCATCATTCAAGCGTTTATGCCGCTCCTCTTCCTCTTCCGGTGTGAGGATCGGGATAAGATTGATATTGGTTCCATTTGGGAACTCCTGGATTACTTTTCTATATTCCATAAATCGCACCTCCTGGTATTATTTAATGCTTTACTGTTTGTTTGTGTTCCTTTATTTCTGCATGTGTAGTATAATCTCCTTACAGGACGCTGCAACGTCCGAGTATATAAGAAAGGAGATGTCAACCATGAATATGATTCCTGTTAGTTCATCAAATCTCTATGCGGTAGGTTATGACGGAAGCACTTTACGTATTCAATTTCATTCTGGTGGAATATATGACTACGTTGGTGTTCCTGAATCCGTATATAATGGGCTTATGAACGCATCCTCTAAGGGAAGCTACCATGCCGCACACATCAAAAATGTTTATCCATATAGAAAAATCCGTTAATCTATTACGATAAGCACAAGGGCAGGACCATTTACTTTAATTTCTTTGTCATTATGTGGTTCTGCCCAAAACGCAGTAACACCTTCACGCTCCTTTAATTCATTGACCAATTCACATGTTTTGAAATTTCTCAACATTTTTTCATTTTTCATTCTTTCTCCTCCTATGCTTTAGAAATTGAAAAGAAGCTGGATTTACTCAGCCGTAACAATCGGTCCTAATTTGTTTTCTCTTATCATTTTTTCTTCTTTTGAAAACTCTTCGATTTTTCTCATGAATTTCTGTTTCTCATCACTACTTACACTTCCTTCCAGCGGAATCCGTTCTGTCGTTATAAGAAGCCTTGCATTATTGAGTTTATCCTTGTGGTCGTGGACAAACTCTACTTTTACAACTCCATCTCCATATAACCTTCCGTTAACCATGATGTCTGTTGTTCTTCCATTTGAAATGATTATTACTTTCTGATTTTCCATTTGTTATCTCCCTTCTGTTGTTTTCTCTCCTCTTGTGGTATTCTTTATAAAAAAGCAAAGGAGAAAATTATGCGTATTGATAATGATTGTGTCCGTGACCTTCTCTTCATCATTGAAGAAAACTCTACTTTTGAAAAATCCTGCTATATGGTTGGTTCCAAAAGGCACTTTCCCATTTTAGGTAAATATGACTATTCAAAAATCCACTACCATCTACGGTATCTCAAAATGAAAGGTCTTATTTTTAATCCAGAGCCTTTGTCTCCAGACTCCTACGATTTGTCACCGGATGGTCATGAATTTCTTTCAAACATCCGAGATAACAATAACTGGAACAAAATAAAAGGAATTTCTTCCAACATAGGATTTGCAAGCCTAAAAGTTGTAAGTGCTATTGCAGAAGGTGTCGCCACTGCGGCAATCAATCAACAATTAGGATTTTCTAAATAAGTCTTCTAGGTATTTTTTTGTGCACCATCTGATAAGTCTCTGCATATCTTTGTCAGATGGTTGGCAAAAATGATTTTCTTCCATCCATGCCACATACGCAGTCAATCCTAGCTTGGTCGATATAAATAAAACTAAAAGTATAAAAATTACTGCTACAAAAAATACTTCCATCACATTTACTCATCTCCTCTCACTGTATATTTACGGTTTTATCGTAATCCAAGGGTAAAAAAATAATCTGGCTGTACTGGACACCATAAGTTTCTTCTATTTTCCTTAATACTGGAATATCCGGATAACTTTTTCCACGCTCATAATTCCCCAGTGTGTCTGTACTCACTCCGATCTTTTCTGCTGCTTCTGACTGTTTTAAGCCATTAATCTCCCTTGCCATTTTTAAAGTCAACCGCATGTCTTTATCAATTTGCACTTTTATCATCTCCCATCTTTACTTTTTCTGCTGTTCCTGCTATCTCATTGGTACGATATCATATTACTACGATTTAATCGTAATGTCAACGTTTTTTTCGTAATTTTTTAATTGTATCTTGTTTTTTTTACGGTTTAATCTTATAATAGTTACACATAATAAAATAAGAAACGGAGGTAGTACATGAGTAATAATCTTGGTAATAAACAAATAATGGCGAAAAATATACTATACTACATGGAAGAACGCGATAAAACACGTCAGGAAATGTGTGAAGCTTTAGGTGTTAAATATACTACTTTTACTGACTGGGTTAAGGGAAATTCCTATCCACGTATAGATAAAATTGAATTGATGGCTAATTACTTCGGTATCTCGAAAGCAGATCTTGTTGAGGAACATTCTTCTGCCCCAAATACTTCTGGCTTTCAACTTGTGCCTGCTGAAATAAATCTTTTGAAAAAATATAATGGTCTTGATTCCTATGGAAAAGAAATGGTTGATCTCACTCTGGATAAAGAAACCGAACGCATTGAAAAATATGGTAAGCTCGGCGAGGCTTCCCGTCCTGTTACTGCTTTTCCGATGCGGCTGATCAGCTACTATTTTAAAAATGCCTCTGCCGGAACAGGTCAGCTTGTGATCGATAATCTCCCGGATAAGGACATTGAAATTCCAGATAAGCCGGAATACAGGAATGTCAGTTATGCAATTGGCGTAAATGGTTCCTCAATGGAGCCGGTATTTTATGATGGTGATATTCTTCTCGTTGAAGCTACACGGGAGATTGAAGTTGGAGACATCGGCATCTTCCAGATCAACAATGAATGTTTTGTGAAGAAGCTTGGCGAAAAAGAGTTGATTTCTTTAAATAAAGACTACAAGAACATTCCTCTGGATGAGACTGCTGCCACTCTCGGAAAAGTGATTGGGAAATTGTAGTATGTTGCACTGGTGCAACTGCTGCACTTTGAAATTTTTACAGAAAGGAGGAATCTTATGTCTGAGTGCTCTGATAAAGATAATAAAGAACGTTATCTTATTTTTGATGAATCTGGAAATTTAGGAACCTCTGGACGTTATTTCGTAATTGCCTGTATCGATACTTATAATTACAAGGCATTGCATAATGTTATGAAAAGAAAACTTGGAATTGCCAAGTTACAATTTCAGGAATTAGCCTGTTTACAATCACATGAAATAAAAGCAAAAGATGCTTACCCTTGTATTAAATACCATCTCTTTTATGAGTGTAAGATAGAGATAAACTAGAGGAAATGATAAAGACTACAAATTAAAGAAGGAGAAATTTTATGAACGAAAACGAATTTAATGAGCAACTGCAGGCACTTCACGAAAGAGTTTTATCAAATGCCTTGACACCAGAAGAAGAAACCAATTATACAGAATCTCTATTTGAGTCCATACGCCATGTGAATGAATATGGACAAGAATTCTGGTATGCAAGAGAATTGCAAATCGCACTTGAGTATAAGGAATGGAGAAATTTTATCAAAGTAATCGATAAAGCAAAGATTGCATGTGAAAGCAGTGAAAATGCGGTTTCCGAACATTTTGTTGACGTCAACAAAACGATAAGCATGCCAAAAAATGCAACAAAGGACATAGATGATTATGAACTTTCCAGATATGCATGCTATCTCATTGTTCAAAATGGTGATCCACGCAAAAAAGTAATTGCACTCGGTCAGTCTTACTTTGCGGTAAAAACCAGACAACAGGAGCTTATTGAACATTACGAAGATCTCACCGAAGATCAGAAAAGACTTGCCATCCGAAAAGAAATGGCTGAACATAACAAAATGCTTGTAGCTGCCGCCAAAGATGCTGGCGTAGAAACTTCACTTGAATATGCTGTCTTTCAGAATTATGGCTATATGGGATTGTATGGCGGTCTCAAAGCACAGGATATTAAAGAGCGAAAAGGTCTAAAAAAATCCCAAAATATTCTTGATCACATGGGATATGAAGAACTTGCTGCCAATCTCTTCCGAGCTACGCAGACAGAAGCAAAACTTCGCCGTGAACATATTCAGGGCAAAGAAAAGGCAAATCAAACCCATTATGAAGTTGGAAAAGAAGTTCGCGATACAATCAGTCGTCTTGGCGGTACAATGCCTGAAAATCTTCCAACGCCAGAAAAGAGTATCAAACAGATAGAACGTGAACAAAAAAAGTTGGAAGAAAATAAATAAAAACCGCCCCTGCGAACCGGACACCAGTCAACAACAGGAGCGGATGCGTGCTCCGAAGATACACGCCCTAAACAAGCATATTGTATCATTCGGAGCAGCCAAACGCAAGCAGAACAAACGTTCCTTGCTGGCTGTTATTTTTATACCCATTTTTCATATATTTTTATGAGGGAGTGATACTATGTACGAATTAACTCAATCAATGGAATCCTTAAGTGTAGACGATGTCCTTGTCTACCTCCGCAAATCCCGATCAGACAATCCGGAGATGTCCGTGGAAGAGGTTCTCCGTAAACATGAGGACCTCATTCAGGACTATGCACGCTCTCACTTCGGCTCTCCTATTCCGGAAAAGAATATCTACCGTGAAGTTGTCTCCGGTGAAACGATCGACTCCAGACCTCAGGTGAAGCTTGTCCTTCAGAAGATTGAATCACCTCAGATAAAGGCTGTTCTTATCGTAGAACCACAGCGTCTTTCCCGCGGTGATCTTGAAGATTGCGGCCGTCTTATTAATATCCTTCGCTACACAAATACGATGGTTCTCACACTCACGCATTCTTTTAACCTGCAGGAAGAATATGAACGCAAGTTTTTTGAAATGGAAATCACCAGGGGAAATGATTATCTGGAATACACAAAAAGGATCCTAAGACGTGGACGTGCATCTTCTGCTGCCAAAGGTCATTATATCGGTTCCGTGGATCCATACGGTTATCGCAAGATCGTAATCAAAAAAGATGGTGTCAGCTGCCACACGTTGGAGATTGTTCCGGAAGAAGCGAACGCTGTGAGGCTTATTCATGAACTATATGCCTATTCCCCAGGTGGTACCGGATTCACCAATATCGCACACAAGTTAGACAGCATGAATCTGAAGCCAAAGAAGGCAGAACACTGGACTCCTGCAATCATCAGCTCTATCCTGTGCAATCCTCTCTATATCGGTCTGATCCGCTGGGATACCCGGAAAGTTATTAAATATATCAATAATGGAGAACTGGAGAAATCCCGCCCTCGTAGTACGGAAGCCAAGTATTATAAAGGCTTACACGAACCGATTATTACACAGGAGCTTTATGACGCATGCATGGCAAGACGTGGAACGAATCCAAGTGTCCGGAAAAACAAGGAGCTGTGCAATCCTTTTGCCGGTCTTCTCTACTGTGGCACCTGTGATCATGCAATGTCGCTGAAGATCTACAAAAACCATAAATCGATCACCCAGATGATGCTCTGTAATCATCAAAGTTACTGCCATACGAAATCCGTGCTGTATTCTGCCTTTTTAGAGCGTTTTATCTCTTCGATGGAAAATACAATCAATGACTTTGAATTAGCTCTCCTTGCGGACGATGGCAAAGCACAGGCTATGAATCAGAGTGTCGTTATCAATCTGGAAACAAAGCTTAAAAAATTACGGGAACGGGATTCCAGACAGAAAGATGCTTATGAAGATGGTATCTACACAAAAGAGGAATTTCTTGAACGAAACATTAAGACCCAGCAGGACATTGCTAATACCATCATCGCACTGGATGATGCACGAGTAAAAAGAAATGATTATGTAGACTATGAAGAAAAGATCCGACGTTTCCGTGACTGCATCAACGCTCTGAACGATCAGGAGCTGTCTGCTGCCGAAAAGAACCAGTTCCTGCGATCCTGTGTGAGAAAGATCATTTATCACAACCATATGGAATCTAAACCCGGTGTCGGCCGGTATGTCGAGAATGTGTTTTCTTTGGAAATTCAATATAAATAGCCATATCCAACCTCTATGAACCAATGAGTTGGCACACCTTGAAATGGTCGCTTCTATTGTTCGCCAGCTTACAAAAGGCTTAAGTGCCAAAGAGCTCGAATCTGCCGGATTTGCACCTTATTATGTAGATCATACCGGTGCTATCTGGCCTCAGGCGGCAGGCGGTATCCCATTTAATGCATGTGAATTCCAGTCAAAAGGCGATGCTCTCACAGATCTCTTTGAAGATATGGCAGCGGAACAGAAAGCTAGAACCACCTACGACAACATCTTACGTCTTGTAAAAGATCCTGAAGTCTGTGATCCGATCCGTTTCTTAAGAGAACGTGAAATCGTCCATTTCCAGCGTTTTGGGGAATCCTTAAGAATTATACAGGATGATCTCGACAGTAAAAACTTCTACGCTTTTAATCCGGAGTTTGATGTACCCGCCTGCAACAGATAATCCTTTCTGTCTCTGGTATATATAAGCCAAAGAGAGCCTGCTGCAACTGAACATTTTTCATAAAATGCTTCCTGTTGCAGCAGGCTCTCTTATATATTGATTTTCACTCGTGTTCTTCTTTATATTCTCTGACCCACTCCTTCAGCCTTTCCGGATCCAAAGTATATCCATCCTGCTGTATCGGAACCATTGACGGATGTTCGGCAAAATTCGTACATTCTTTATAAGCATCCAGTGATTCTGTCATATGGTTGATATCATATGCCTTTAGAAAACAATTTAATGCTTCGTCAAATTCAAAAAGTCTGGCATATACACTGCCAAGATTATGTAAGATCATCCCCTGCATTTTTGGGTTCTTGACACAATCTTCTTTCATTTGTAAAAGCCTGCGGTACATCCCAAGAGCTTTCATGTATTTCCCATTCTCTGCATAGCGGTCAGCCCGGATTTTTCCCAGCTCAAAGGCTGATTTTTCCTGCATTTTTCTGATTTCTTCACATATTTTCAAAACTGTCTCGTCCGATGTATAACTATTGCTGTAAAGCAGTGTCTTTATATATGCAACAAGATTTCCTGCCTCCTGACATTTTTCCAGATCTTCTGCAAGCTTTTCCTCTGACAGCTCTTCCTTTATCCATACAGCCAGCTCCGGTTCCATAAAATCTTCTTCCATGAAAGCATAATTCTTCTCGATGCAATAGCTGATTTCTTCCAGTGAATATACGTTCACTGCAAACAGATCGATATAATATGGCATTGCCGCCATAGGATGACTGCACAATATTAATTCTCCCATACCTTCTGCTCCTTTACAAAGTCATCGTATATTCCCAGATCTTTGATGTGCCCTTCATGAGCTCACCAAAACCCAGATCTTTTATCGTAATGCGGACTTCTGTATCCGAAGATGCACTTACTCCAACCCTGAGTCTGCTCATACGCAAAGGGCGCTTTGGGAAATCAGACAATTCCAGTTTTTCTATTTTGGCATTTCTTCCATACGGAAATTGCAGCCACAGATCGATCACCGGATCTGTCTCTGTGATCACTTCATATTCCCTTGAAATATCATACCACTTCTCTCCTGCATCGATCAGTGAAAGAAATTCTGCTTTTCTATTATTTTTTACCTTCAGGCTGACATTGACCTTTATTGCATTTGCACCCATGTATACATATGGCCACACTGTCTGACCATCCTTAACCATTGCTGCATAACAACTTCCCTTTGCATACAGGTTCTTACCTGCAAATGCCCGCCTTCCGCGGCACAAAACGCTCGTGGATTTTTTCATCCATTTTCCATCAAATCCATCTCCGGTCAGGTATACAGCAGAACAAATACGTTTCTCCAACGCACTTTCAATCGTTTTTGCAAAACTTTCATCCAGATTTTCCGCATCCAGATCATATTCCTGTTCCGTCGAACTGACAACCTGCGGAATTGTTTTGCTGTTACGGGTAAGAATGCTGCATTGAAGCTTTTGCTTACGGAAATCAAACAGACAGATATCATGCATCCACAATTCATGTTTCTGATTGTATGCAAAATAATAAAAGCTTTCTGTCCGTTCTAAAAGTATAACATTTTCAGCTTTCATTTTGAGTTCTTTCGCTATCCTGCCAAATACAGCAGCTGTCTTTGCAGAAATTTTTTCCAACGTAAAAACAAGATAATCCGGGTGCAGCGTTTTTCCAAGTCCCATGACCAGTGAGATCAACCTGCGTACATAAATAGACAGCAGTTCCTCAGCCTTGTATTCTCTTTCATCAAGTATCATCTTTTGTTCTGTGCATGACCCGGATACGAGGTTTTGTCTTCCTGTACCATTCTGATTCTTCCATATGGTTTCGGCTTCACTTCCAATTACCCACTGATCACCTTTCCTTATCACTGCCACCGGGATAAGATAAGCTTCGCTTCCGGCAACCATGCTGAATGTCTCAGGTTCATTTGCAGTCGAATTGCAATAACTGACAACAGCATTCTCATCATCAATGTCGATTCCTATGTAAAAATGGTTCTCTGCCATCTGCTCATCCTCCCTCTTATTTTAAAATTCCAAACAATGATTCTGTTAATGCTTTCAGATATTCATACTGCATCATTTTATCCTTCAGCACATCCATATCCCCATCAATCCCTGCTGCACACATTTCATCCAGCATACCGAACCGTCCTGATTGCTTCAAAGCAGATTGTGTATTGATCTGAAGTTCTTTTTCCGAAAGTGTCACCCATTCCTGATCTTCTTTTTTCTGTATGGAATAAGTGAATGTGTCTCCATAAAAAAGCAGAAAACGCTTCACATAGATTCCACTATACATTTCCGGCATCAGTTCTCTTCGGGTCGTCTTTGCGTTTTCACTGTAAGAGATCCATAGTTTTTCTCCCGGTCGTCCGTAATATTCTATAAATCTGTAACCGGCTAACTGATATTTTTCTGCCAGTCGTCCTTTGAATCCTTCATAAAATGCAAAATAAATCTGTTTTGCTGTAAATTCTTCCAAAAGCTCATCTGCCGCCTGCTCTTCAGATACTTCCAGAGTTTCTTTTTTTGCAAGATATTTCAAAAGACCTGTCTTACAGGTGAAACTTAATGGTTTTTCTTCCCTATAAAGCCTTATTAGCTCCGAAAAAACATTTTCCGGCACGATACTTCCATATGCCACATATGCATGTGTAAAAAAAGACAAATATGCCATGCATACAATATTTTCTCCGTAAGCATTTTTGTAGCAGTCGAAAATTTCATCGATATTCTCAATATATTCCGAAGAATATAGCATTTGGATCAAAATACGTTCTGACAGTTCTTCTACCGGTGCCCCGAAATGCTTTGCGATTGTCCATAATGCTGCCATCTTTTTCGTTGGTCCGTTATAAAATGTACAAAGATAGGACAGAATCTGATCATTATACTTTCCATCCAAAAAGCAGCTTTCTGCCAGTCCCAGTAATTCATCATCTTCCTGTGCATCATAGGTTTCAATACAATAACTGCACAGAAGAACTTTCTGTTTTCCGTCCAGCATATCATATCCTTCTGTTTTTATTAATAAACATGCCTTTTCATACAACTGGTTTTCTATCAGAAGCCTTATGATATCTGCTTTATCTTTTGGAGAAAGCTGCTCAAATCTCAGATACTCCAGATATTTTACAATCTCTTCCGGATTCTCTTTTCTCTTACAGCAAAAGAGCTGCTTTAAAATCAGTGAATTCTTATATCTGTCAGTAACTTCGTCACTGGCAAGCAGCGAATCCAGATTGTCTTTGTTCCACCCTTCTGATTTAAAATTCTTCTCATCTGAAAAATAATAAAGCAGATATGGCAGTGCTGCTGCGTCAAGTTCTATTCCAACAGCCGCATACTTTTCCGTTTCCAGTAATGGAACATCATAATAGTCATCTGTTCCTGCATAACAGTTTCCATCATTATCGATAAGAATCATCTGATATTCCCCTGTATATGCCTGAAAATATCCCACTCCATTCGTAATACGGATCTGCTGTGATATTGTCCGCTCCTTTTCAATAATGCACGCAGACACAATTCTTTCCCTTCTGCATACCAGCTTTCTGGCAAAAAGAATCTTTGCAGCATATTCCGCCATCTCACGATTTATCATAACAGAAGAAAGAATATGATTGTAAATAACTGCCATATTCTCATCGATCCGGCCATTCTCCATCTGCTGTATTCCAAACTGCTCGATATTTCTTCTGTATTTCTGATATATGCCCGGCTGTTTTCCATGTGTAGCAATAATATTGCTATACAAAAAAGCAAGATTTTCTACAGAAAGATCACTTTTATATTGAAAATACATCTGCATCGTCTTCGGGATTGGCACCGCAGTCTCCTGATCTGCTGAAAATAAATATGCCTCATATAATCCGGTAATGCGGATTTCACGTTCTACTCCAGCCTTATACCATTTGTGATATTTCTTATCGAACCTCTGACCCCGGATCAGATAGCCGCAAATCACTTCCAGCATTTCATCCGAATGATCCACCTCAAAGCACTTCTTAAGAACAGTTTCCATTACCTGATGAAATTCTCTCTGTTGTGGAAGCAGCTGTTTTATCTGCTGTACCATTTCGCGTGACAAAACATCCCATTTTGCCGCCCACCTTAACAGTCTGACAGAGAAAGGACTCCATTCTGCCAGCAGGTATGGTTCCTGCCATACAGCATAATATGCTTCAATGAAAAAAAACGGACTGTTTTTTCCATGCCCTTCCCACCTGGAAATTGCTTTTAATTTAAGACTTGCATGTCCAAGATATTTCTCTCTGATAAGGAGTAAAATCCAAAATAGCAGACCATTCTTAGGATAATGAAGGAAAATCTGTTCAATCTGTTCTGTCAGCCTGTCTACATATGTCTTCTCCCTCTCCATCAGCGTGCACAAATACAGATAATATGCCCAGATCGGGGTATGATCCTCTTTATACCTTCGTTTGAATTCGTCGAGAATCCAGCTGGCTTCCTGACGCTGCCGGTTTACAAGCAGTGCCTGTGCTTTCACCAGATTCCAGAATTCGTTTTCCGGCTCCAGAAGTGATAAATGCTCTGCGGCTTCCACCGTCTGTCTTGCCCATGCTCCTGTGACGATTTTCTTAAGGCGGAACTGTATATAAAGTTCCATCAGATGCATCCGTGCCTGTTGTACTTCCCGGAAAACTTCCTGTTTTCGCTCTTCACTTCTGACAGCAGGAGCTTCGTTCCTTCTTGCAGTGATCTCATAAACTGCATTCCATCCGGCTGAGGAAAAAATCAGCCTGCCATAATTTCGTCCGGCATGCATGTTATCCGGATTAATATAATATGTAACAGCATAGGTACTTCCAAGAAAATCCGTTTCCGTCAGATGTGTCTTCTCCATGCTAAGAAAATCCCCATCTGTATGTACCTCAATATCTATGGCTCCCCAATTCTTTTTTTGCAGATCAACTGTTTCGCACACGCATTCTGTAACTGCAGGAAACTCTCTTTTTTCCTCAGTAAGTGATAACTCCACTCTTTTCTTTCGTCCTGATGAAACAAGGAATTCCTCCAGCTTCTGCCTCGATGGTGTGTATTTTGCGATTCCATTATAAAGGAGACGCTCTTTTTCATCTTTTATCAGTTTTTTGAAATTTTTTGAATAAAACAGCCGGTATGCCTCTTCGCTTCCCACCCTGGCAAGTTTCAAAAAATCATCCATATTCCGGATCTTACCTATTGAAGAATCCGCATATAATTTTGTCACAGACACAACAAAAGAAAGGTTATATTCTCCCTGGTCACATACAATACAAAATTCCCCTTTTTGAATATCCCCTTCGCTTAAACCTTCACTATGAAACTGATATCGGATTTTCTGTCCGACCCCATCAAACTGCGGTGTCAGACACTCCATTCGCGGATTATCAGAATAAATGACTCCGCGTACTTTACTCTCGTCTTTACTGATAATTTCAAAAAAACCGGTTGTATCTCTTCCTTCCGGTACTTCTAGTTCTATTTTCGGAACAGACAATGTAAAATCCGGTATATCATTACTGTAATCGAATCTTCCTTCTGCAAGCTGTTGTATTTTTTTTCGCAATTCTACACCTGCTCTTTTCTATTTTCCGTTGCTTTTTTACGCATAACGATTATAATAAATTATAAACTAATTTGGAGGACTAATCAATGATAAAACACAAAGACCACTTTCATGGAAGTGATTTGGAAAAAATAGAAGAAATCTACGGCATCCGTAAGGAAGAGATCGTCAGTTTTTCTGCAAATGTCAATCCTCTTGGCGTTTCTCCTCTTTTACGTACAGCCTTATCTGACCGCATTGATGCGATCACAACCTACCCTGACAGGGAATACACTTCTCTCCGCAAGTGTATCGCAAAATACTGTCATACAGATTATGAAAACATTATTGTCGGAAACGGTTCAACCGAACTAATCTCTCTTTTCATCCAGATTGAGCACCCGAAAAAAGCAATGATCATCGGACCTACTTATTCAGAATATGAACGTGAGATTTCCCTTGGCGGCGGTACAACCCTGTACTACCCATTGAAAGAAAAAGATAATTTCCGTCTCGACACCGAGGACTTTATTTCACAGTTGAACGAGAGCATCGATCTCCTCGTAATCTGCAATCCTAATAATCCTACTTCTTCCTGCATTAGCCAGAAGGACATGCGTCATATTTTAGATGCATGCAAGCAGCATGACATCTACGTTATGGTAGATGAAACCTATGTAGAATTTGCCGAGAATATGGAAGAGATCGACTCCGTACCGCTGACGAACTATTACAATAATATTGTCATCCTGCGTGGAACCTCAAAGTTCTTTGCGGCACCCGGTCTTCGTCTTGGTTATGCCATCACCGGAAACCGTGATCTGATCAAGGAGATCAATACGAGAAAGAATCCATGGACGATCAACTCCCTTGCTGTTGTTGCCGGAGAGACAATGTTTCTTGACACCGATTATATCAATGCAACCAGAAAGCTGATCTCTTCTGAACGTTCCAGAATGTATCAGGCTTTAAATAGCTGCCCTGATTATAAAGTATATCGTCCGAGTGGAAATTTTATGCTTGTAAGGATTTTAAAAGACAATCTGACTTCCGAAGATCTGTTTGAACGTGCGATCCGCCAGAAAATGATGATCCGTGACTGTTCAACTTTTCCATTCCTGGATAACAAATATATCCGTTTCTGTATTATGAATCCGGAAGATAATGACCGCTTACTGCACTGTCTTCTGGACTAACCGGAGTTTAAATTAGAACTGCCGCTTACAGGTGGTGTTACGGATTTTCGTAGGGTATGTTAATTGCATGCCAACAAAGTGTATAGAAATATAAAAAATAGAACTGTTTGTTTTCAGGAGCGCTTCCGCTTGTTGTCGCTGGCAGCGGTACTAAGAAAGCATCCATCGTGATTTCAAAATCCAATTACATTGTCTTTTGAAATCGCAATGTCTGCTTTCTAAGGACCGGCCGCTCCCAAAATCCTGAAAACAAATCAGTTCTATTTTTTATTTACCCAAGACTGTGCAGCATGCAATATCCCAGTTGTGAAAATCCGTCAATCTAAGTTACGAGCGGCAGAATACAATATCTGCCCTTCAAGCCCTAAGAAAGCACCTCAAAATCTGTGACACTTCGTCAATTAAACTCAGGTTAACACTAACATAATTCTGGAATCTTCTTAGAGCATGCGATTGCAAGTGCTCCCGGTCCAATGTGGCAGGATACACTTAAGGATAACGGATTCAGCACAATCTCCATACCCGGGAATTCTGCCTCGACCTCTTTTTTGAATGCTTCCGCATCTTCCAGATTATGTGTATATGCCATCTCCAGATATAGATTCTTTCCCTCTGGATCATTGAAACGATGGTCAAAGTCATTGCGCATGGCATCGATCATCATTTTCTTTGCCTGTTTTACTGTTCTTGCCTTTGCAAAAGAATCCAGCTTATCCCCCTGAATCTGAAGTACCGGTTTAAGCTTCAGTAAAGTGCCAAGTGCTGCAGCAGCCGGAGTGATCCGTCCGCCTTTTTTCAGATAGTACAGTGTGTCTACCATAATATAAATGGA
>CAKQXQ010000036.1 GCA_934292805.1 uncultured Roseburia sp.
ATGGCACTGGCTACGGTTTTCTTACCATCACTTACAGATTTTAAACAGTTTTCTAAACTAAGGTTTTGCGAATCGAAAAATCTGGAAAGTGGTGGAATAATCTGAAACCAGATGATATAATAATTTCAACAAAATAAACCAGTGCCAAGTGCCGAATGATTGATCTGTACGATTAATTGTCCGGCACTTTTTGCATTGTAAAATGGCACAAATGGGAGAACGGATAGACATATAATAATTATATACAGAAGAAAGGAAGATGATCCAATGGAGATGTTGAGAGAAACGTACACGATTGCTTTGCCGATTGTCCTGACCGCATTAATGGGATACATAGTGTGGATTTTGAAAAACCAGAAGTCAGACAGAGATGCGAACAGCAGAGGAACAATGCTTTTGCTTCGTGTGCAGCTGATTGAGTACCATGATAAATACATGGCTCTCAAAGAAATTCCATCCTATGCCTATCAGAATTTCATGGAAATGTACGAGGCTTATCATGCGTTGGGCGGCAATGGAATGGTCACAAAGATGAAAAACGAGATTGAAGAGCTTCATCTGAAGCAGAAAGAGAGGAGTTAGAGATGAACGATGTAAGTTTTTTAGCAGAATTTATGGTACCGGTAATCGTAGGCATTTGCCTTTGTGTAGGCTATGTCGTGAAGAAATGGGTTAAGGATGTGGACAATAAATATATCCCGACCATTTGTGCGGTATTAGGTGTCTTTTTAGCCATTTGGATTAACGGATGGACAATTACAGCATCTATCTTATTAAGTGGCATATTTAGCGGTCTGGCAAGCACGGGACTGCATCAGTTATTTAAGCAGTATATTGAAAAAGTGGAGGAATAGAACATGAGAATTGGATTAAACGCAGGACACACGCTGTCCGGTGCCGGATCTGGAACTTCCGGTGCAATCGTAGAGAGTATCGAAACAAGAAGAGTCTGCAACAGACTGACAGAGATGTTTAAATCATCCGGTGTAGAGGTCGTACCTTGTACAGTAGATCAGGCACCAAGCCAGAGTGCTTATTTGCAGCAGGCAGTCCAGATGGCAAATAGAGCAGATCTCGACTGGTTTATCAGCATTCATTTTAACAATGACGCGAAGAGAGCCGGCAGAGGTGTAGAAGTATACACTTATAAAGGCAGACAGTATCCGGATGCAGTAGAGGTCTGTGAGCATATCGCAGCCCTGGGATTTACAAACCGTGGAGTAAAAGAGGGCAGCGGATTATATGTGATCAAGAAGACTAAAGCAAAATCCATGTTGATTGAGGTATGCTTTGTAAATGATCCGGATGCGGCTACTTACAAGCTTAAGTTCGAGCAGGTCTGTGCAGCAATTGCATATGCATTAGCAGACTATGTGCAGGCAGCACCTAAGCCAGTTGCACCGGTACAACTTCCAGAGAAAAAGAAATATGTAAAAATTTTGGTGGATGATCTGGCAGTGAGAAAAACACCGAGCTGGGACAAATCAGCAGTAGCAAAAAGAGTACAAAAAAATGAAGTCTTTACTATTGCAAACGGACCGATCAAGGTTGGCGGTGGCAGCATGTACGAGCTTAAGTCAGGATTGTATATCACTGCTTCGGAAAAATATGTAACTGTATACGAGAAATAGAGGACAGCCGGCAGACAATCAGATTGTACGTTTGCCGGCTTTTTACAGAAAGGAAACTGCATGGAAACATTGATTCAAGGAGATAACAAGCCAATCATCTTGGAGATGGATGAACCTGTGAGCAATATCACACAATTCAGTGCGGTCTTGTATGGAAATGGTGGCGAGTTTAAAAGATGGAATGAAAGTAGTGCCTTGTTTGATAACACGACCATTACTCTCCCACTGACACAGGAAGATACACTTGCTTTAAAAGAAAGATATGCGAATCTGGAGATAAAATTTCTTACAGAAAGCGGTATAGAGTTCTTGAGTGTGATCACGTTTCTTATTGTTGCAAGAAAAGATACTACTGTGTTCGATGTGGAGGTGTGACAAATGAAGATTACAAAAATCGTTGCATCCGGAGCAATTGAAATTCCGAAGCTGGTTCAGCCAGTTATTTATAAAAAAGGATATTCTCCGTTCATTCAGGATGGGACATGGTGGCAATATGACGAGCTTTCCAAGGGATATGTTGATACTGGAATTGAAGCACATGGCAAGGATTTTAAGTATGAAGACTTTACGAAAGAACAGCTTGCCCTGTTAAAAGGCGAAAAGGGAGATCGTGGAGAAAAAGGAGATCCGGGCAGACAGGGAGAACAGGGAATCCAGGGCGAGAGAGGAGAAAAGGGAGAGAGAGGAGCTACTGGTGCACAAGGTCCTAAAGGGGATACCGGTAATCAAGGACCAGTCGGCGAACAGGGACCCATTGGGCCCGCTGGGAAAGACGGGAAAACTCCTGTAAAAGGAACAGACTATTTTACTCCAGCCGACATCGAGGTCATTGAAGCTGATGTGAAAAAGGCTATCCCAAACAATATTTCTGCATTTAAGAATGACAGTGAGTACATATCTGCAAAGCCTATTATGTCAATGACGCATGAACACATTTGGAATACATCTCCAACATATTCTGGAAGTAGTAGTCAGAAGTATTGCGGTTGGTTTTTCTTCCGCGTTAAGCCGATAGATAAGAGCAAAAACTTTGCCATCAAATGCGGGGCAAAAGCATGGATTCCTGACTGGACAAAAGAAAATCTTACAGCACAAGGCTTAACTCCAGCTAATTATGGTGGTGGCGGCGAAAATTATTTATTCGGACGCCAAGAAATAAAAATCCAAATGTCATTCACACCTACGAACAATAAATCATACACGAAGTATATTGTAGACTGTGATATTCCTTTTACGCAATATAGACCTCTATACTATATGTTGCTGGCATATCCAAAATCACAGACGCAAGATGACGATTGGTATTATTTTGGTTGGTCGATTTCTAATTCATATCAATATTATGCCAGCTCACAAAGCATGTTTGAAAAATTAAAGGCCTGTTTTGGGAGAACGATTATTACTGATATTTATGAACTGGAAAACTGTGAAATTGAATCATTAAATGAATTGATTGCATATGACAATACACTTCTTCCGCAACATACATTTATACAGCCGACAATAGCCACTAACGGACGTACTCAGACTGGAGATGCAAACAGTATAGATAGAGACTGTATACCAATGTATAAAACAGTGGACGGTGTATTGACAGCATATGCGTTCGTAATGCAGACAGAAGACCCGGGTAAAGTCGGACAGGTTATGGCAAACACATCAAATTCTAGTGCTCAAACCAAGGAGTTTTCTTCAAGAAGATTCAATATTTCTAAAGGAATATATTACTATACTTCGTCTGTGGTTAAAACAGATGGAACAGCTTTAGGTGGAACGTCTATGTATACGTTATATCCAAGTTGTGATTTGAGATATGCTTTTAACTGCGGAAATAATATACTTTCAAACAAGCCAGGAGTTGACGTATATCTTGTGGGAACGATTGAAAGTGATGGGTTTTTCGTACCACATCAGTTTGAGAGAGTTGTAAACGGAAAAACATATAAAGATTGCCTTGCTGATGAAACAATGCTTCCAACAGAAGCTGATGGACTTGTGTATATTTTGCTTGGACATACAGCAACAGCGTCACGATACAGCATTGTATTCCTTCCGAAACATCCGGTTTACAAGCACAATGGCACGTATATGGAACGTATAGGCACAGTATAGAAATAAGCCGGTAGAGTGATTCTGCCGGCTGTTTTCAGGTCGTTATTTGTCATTTTTAATGTATATTTGCTCTTATCTAAAAAAAATATAGATGAAAGTAATCTAAAGATAAATGAGTCAGTAGAGATTTGTAATCTGCTGGCTTGCCTTATGTTTCAGAGTTCAATATTGTCATAAAATGAAACCTATTGTATTATAAATATAAAAAACAATTAAAAATAACTATAAAACAGAGCAAATATGTGCTAACATAATGAAGAGTTATAAATACTAAAAAGTGGATAAATGCATTTGGAGGAAGTAATGAATATTAGTTTAATTGTAATATTTATTTTGATAATAATAAATATTATCGAGGGGATAGTTATATCATGGATTTTGAAAAATATTAAATGCGAAAAGAAAATCAAAAAAACGATAGAGTTTTTTCGACAACTATGGGGAAAGTTTACGTTTTATGTACTAGCAACAAGTGTAATAGGATTATTTCTTGGAAGTATATATTTTGAAAAGGAAATAGAACTCAATACAATAAATAATTGGGTGAGTATTGTATTAGGGCTAGTAGCACTTATAATTGGTATCATATCGTTATTCCTTAGTTTTTTTAATTTGGATGAAACAAATAAATCTAATACTCGATCAGTAGAGATAATGCAGGAACTTCAAAATAAACTAACTGATCTAATGAATGATATGCGTCAAGATATTAAAAGTAAGATTGATGAATCTAACGAGAAAACGAGAAGTTATTTTAACAGTTATAACGAAACAAATACCAACAATTCGTACGTGCAGCAGCAGGGAATAAATACTTGGGAGGATGTAAAAAATGGAAAAATTTAATGTAAACGTGGTATTATGTAAAGAATATGATGAAAAAACACAATCTTTTATCGGAATAATTAATAGAATAGAATTGGATAAACAGACACGAAGAAATCCTATTCAGATTAATATTATTACATTTTTGAGTGGATACGGAGAAGAAGTGAAACAAGATTTTTCACTGGATTATTATATGAAATGTGTAAAAGATAAGTCATTGGAAGATGATGAGGATTTTTCGGACAAAATTTCGTATTTATTTTCGATGAGTATGCATGAGGATGTAGAAAGTTATAATAATAAACAAAAAGAGTGTATGGTTGCATCATACCCAAATACATTTCAAAATATAGGACAATTGGAAAAGAAAGTTTTACTTCCTTGTGAGGGAAGATTTGAGGTTCAGGTTTTTTTAAATGACACAAGTGAAAAAAAACCATTAGATAGATATAAAATATATATCGAAGAAGAAAAGAAACCACTATCTGTATATTACTTTGATGTTGTAGATAGAGATGAGGAGAGCATGTGAATGAAAGTCAGTAAATGTGATCTTCTATGATAATGATTGGCTGAAGGCTTTTGAACGAGCATTCAGCCTTTAATTATTGCTTGCTAACATCCAACCTCTATGTGCCAGCTCTTCCGTGCCAATATCAGTCAATACACCACATACCCTTCGATCCGGCATACTGTACCGCTGGGAGAGATATCGCATGGATGCCCCCATTTCACCATCAGGTCCGCCATACTGGGACAGGATGATCTGTGCGATCTTCGCATTTGGAGTTGTGATATTGACAGGGTATTGCAGTCTTTTTTCATAATTCCACATTTAGTTACAACCTCCTTCCCAAGGCCATGCTTCAGTTGCCCAGCGCCAGTGATCACCAGAGCCTGCAGTGTCAATTGTAAGAGGTCCATATTGCTCAGAGTAAGAACGGAGTGCATCGCGGCGCACATCTTCATAATACCGGAAGGCTTTTAATGCTTCTTTATCGTCAGGATGGGTATCGAGAAACAGTAAGAGATCATCGACTGCAAAGCTGACAAGATCAAGGAGATGAAGAAGCTGTTGCCGGTTTGATGGGATTGTCATGTTCGAAAAGCCCTCCTTCCGAGAAATGGTTTATCTAAATCCGGGAAAATCGTTCCGGCCATAAATCCTTTTTCAGGTTCATATAAAGCCCCAAATTGCTGCCAGGGAACATAAGCCATGGCAATCGTAAAATCAGGCCCCATGTCAGAAACAGAAGTGCCTGGACAGACAGGATAACTGCGGTTGGAAGCATTACAGTTTCGCATAATATTCCTTTCTTTTTTACTTTCAGAATAACTTATGCGTCAAAATTAAAAAGTGTGCATAAATGAAATGCGGTTTTCGTCTTTTTTGTTGAAATTGACAAAATTGATAAAAATTATCAAAAAGTGCCGCAGATTCGTTGACGTGCATGAAAATGAGCATTAAAATATGAACGAGTTAGGAAACATTAACTAAAGAGTTAAAAAGTAATTACTGGAGGATAAAATGACATTAGATAAATTACCACTTGAAACAGAGGCGGTTATCACGACGGTCGGAGGAGAAGGAGCACTTCGTTGCCGTTTCCTTGATATGGGACTCATCCCGAAAACAAAAGTTGTTGTGAAAAAGATCGCACCTATGGGCGACCCAATCGAAATCCGCCTGCGCGGATATGAGTTGACGATCCGCAAGGATGACGCGAGAAAAATAGAGGTATCTTTGGAGGAAACAAAAGCATGATATTTGCATTGGCAGGTAATCAGAACTGCGGAAAAACGACATTATTTAATCAGTTGACAGGATCAAACCAGCACGTTGGAAATTTCCCGGGAGTAACAGTTGACCAGAAGATCGGAGAGATCCGTTCCGTGAAGAACTGTTCTGTAGTAGATCTTCCGGGTATCTATTCGATCCGTCCATACACAAATGAAGAGATCGTAACAAGGGATTTTATACTGAATGAAAAGCCAGACGGTATTATTAATATAGTAGATGCAACAAATATTGAACGCAACCTATACCTGACGCTTCAGCTTCTTGAGATGCATATTCCCATGGTACTTGCATTGAATATGATGGATGAAGTGCGTGGAAACGGCGGTTCGATCGACTATAAACAGATGTCTGAAGAACTCGGTATCCCTGTGATCCCGATCAGTGCAGCAAAAGATGAAGGAATTGAAGATCTGATCAAAGCAGCAGTAGAGGTCGCTAAGAATAAAATTCCTCCAAAAGTAATGGATTTTTGTGAACAGGGACCTGTGCACAGATGTATTCATGCAGTATCGCATCAGGTGGAAGATCATGCTGTAAACATTGGAATGTCACCACGTTTCGCAGCAACAAAGATCGTAGAGAATGATGAAGATATTATCCGCAAACTGGATCTTTCACAGAATGAGCTTGAGATGATGGAACACAGTATTGAGGAGATGGAAAAAGACTGTGGATTAGACAGAAATGCTGCACTTGCGGACATGCGTTATACATTCATTGAAAAAGTGTGTGATAAAACCGTAAAAAAATGCCATGAGAGTAAAGAACATATCAGAAGTATGAAGATTGACAGGATTTTAACAGATAAGTATCTGGCAATCCCAATGTTTCTGCTGATCATGCTTGTCATTTTCTGGCTGACTTTTAACGTGATCGGAGCGTTTTTAAGCAATCTTCTTGCTTCAGGAATTGATGCATTTACAGCAGTATGCGACCAGGCACTTACAGCATATGGATTAAATCCTGTAATACACAGCCTGCTGATCGATGGTGTATTTGCCGGAGTGGGAAGTGTATTAAGCTTTCTGCCGATCATAGTAGTGTTGTTCTTCTTCCTTTCGATTCTGGAAGATTCCGGATATATGGCACGAGTTGCATTTGTAATGGACAAGCCTTTAAGAAAGATCGGACTTTCCGGCAGGAGCTTTGTTCCGATGTTAATTGGCTTTGGATGTACAGTTCCGGCAGTTATGGCAACGAGAACACTTTCGTCAGAACGTGATAAAAATATGACGATCATGCTGACACCATTCATGAGCTGTTCAGCAAAAATACCGATTTATTCAGTATTTGCAGCAGCATTTTTCCCGGGAAAAGAAGCACTTGTTATGATATTACTGTATGTAACAGGAATCATAGTGGGAATTTTATGTGCCCTGGTTTTAAATCATACGGCATTTCACGGAAATCCGATTCCATTTGTTATGGAACTTCCGAATTATCGATTCCCTTCTGCAAAAAGTGTTTTCCAGCTGATGTGGGACAAAGCAAAAGATTTTATCCAGAGAGCCTTTACGGTTATTTTTGTTGCTACGATCATTATCTGGTTCTTACAGACATTTGATACAAGATTAAATGTAGTTACAGACAGCACAAACAGTCTGCTTGCACTGATCGGAAGATGGATCGCTCCGATTTTCGCTCCGCTTGGTTTTTCAGACTGGAGAGTGTCAACAGCACTGATCACCGGATTTACAGCAAAAGAGGCAGTTGTCAGTACGCTTAGTGTCCTGACAGGAACAGCAACTTCAAATTTAAGTGTGGTGCTTGGCAGCATGTTCCAGGGAGCATCTGTGTTAAGTTTTCTAGTGTTTACATTGCTCTATACACCTTGTGTGGCAGCAATTGCAGCTGTAAAGCGTGAGATGGGAAGCGGTGTAAAGGCTGTTGTCGTAGTTATTTTACAGTGTGTGGTTGCATGGGTGATGGCACTGGCTGTTTATCTCATTGGAGGATTTATAATAGGATGAAAATCGGAGATTTTCTTATTGTTCTGCTGATTTTGGTATGGCTTTATTTCTCTGTCCGCTGGATAAGAAAACAGCGGAAAAAGGGAGGGTGTTTTGGATGCAGCGGATGTGATGGCAAAAACTGCAAAAATTGCAGTGGAAAGTAATATTACCGGCAAACCGAGCCTTGTCAGAATGAAAATTATATTATATAATAGCCTGTGGCAGTTATGCTGCGGGCTATTTCTTTTTGAAAGAGAAACAGTCAGAAATACTGAGGTTTGAAAACCGGAAAGAGGAGAACATGAGCAAAGTTAGAACAAGATTTGCACCAAGCCCGACAGGCAGGATGCATGTTGGTAATTTACGTTCTGCATTATATGAATTTTTAATTGCGAAACATGAAGGTGGTGATTTCATGCTTCGTATCGAGGATACAGACCAGGAGCGTTTGGTAGAAGGCGCAGTAGATATTATTTACCGTACAATGGCAGAAACAGGACTGGTTCATGATGAGGGACCGGACAAAGATGGCGGTTATGGCCCATATGTACAGAGTGAGCGTATGAAAACCGGAATTTACATGAAGTACGCCAAAGAGTTAGTTGAAAAAGGCGAAGCATATTACTGTTTCTGTGATAAGGAACGGCTTTCATCCTTAAAGACAGAGGTTGTAGAAGGAAAAGAGATCATGATCTATGACAAACACTGTCTTTCTTTATCAAAGGAAGAAGTAGAAGCAAACCTTGCAGCCGGAAAGCCTTTTGTTATCAGACAGAATATCCCGAATGAAGGAACCACAACTTTCCATGATGAATTATATGGAGATATCACAGTAGAGAACGCAGAGTTAGATGATATGATCCTGATCAAATCTGACGGATACCCTACCTACAATTTTGCGAACGTTGTAGATGATCATACGATGAATATTACACATGTTGTACGTGGAAATGAATACCTTTCTTCTTCTCCAAAATATCAGAGATTATATGATGCATTTGGATGGAAATCACCGGTTTATATCCATCTTCCACTGATCACAGACGAGAATCACAAGAAGTTATCCAAACGAAGTGGACATTCTTCTTTTGAAGATCTGATCGAGCAGGGATTTTTAACAGAAGCAGTTGTAAACTATATAGCACTTCTTGGATGGAGCCCGGAAGATAACCGTGAGATCTTTACCTTAGATGAGCTGATCAAAGAATTTGATTATCACAGAATCAGCAAATCTCCGGCAGTTTTCGACTATACAAAGTTGAAATGGATGAATGGCGAATATATTAAGGCAATGGATTTTGAGAAGTTCTATGAGAGAGCACTGCCATATATTAAGGCAGTTATTACAAAAGATCTTGATTACAGGAAAATTGCAGCTATGGTTAAGACAAGAATCGAAGTGTTCCCGGATATTGCAGAACATATTGATTTCTTTGAGGCATTACCGGAATACGACGTTGCAATGTATACACATAAGAAGATGAAGACCAATGCCGAGACTTCTCTTGAAGTTCTGACAGAAATCCTGCCAAGATTAGAGGCACAGGAGGATTACAGCAATGATGCTCTTTATGCGATGCTCTCTGAATATGTTGCAGAGAAAGGTGTTAAGAATGGTTATGTTATGTGGCCGATCCGTACAGCTGTTTCAGGAAAACAGATGACACCTGGCGGAGCAACCGAGTTGATGGAGATCCTTGGAAAAGAGGAGTCCATTGCACGTATCAGAAAAGGAATTGAATTACTCAGCAAATAAAGGGTACTTATGGAAAAAAGATATAATGATTCCCAGGTGAAGGCAATCCATCATTTTGATGGACCATGCCTGACCCTGGCAGGTCCCGGCTCTGGGAAGACCGCAGTTATCACGGAGCGGACGAAGAACCTGATCACGGAATATCATGTAAAACCTTCGAATATTCTTGTGATCACTTTTACAAAAGCAGCTGCGGCTGAAATGAAAAACCGCTTTTTCAATCTGATGGGCGGTGAATCCTATCCTGTTACATTTGGTACTTTTCATGCAGTCTATTTTAGTATTTTAAAGCATGCATACAACTACAATGCGAACAATATCATACGCGAAGAACAAAAGTATGCACTGATGCGTGAACTTGTACAGAAACATCGTCTCGAATATGAAGATGAATCAGAATTTGTCACATCACTTCTTGGTGAGATCAGTATTGTAAAAAATACAGGTGTCTCTATCGAACATTATTATTCCACAAACTGTGCAGAAAATGTATTCCGCAGAATTTACAGCGAATATCATGAGTGGCTTCATCAGAGGAAACTGATTGATTTTGATGATATGCTTGTGTATACCTATGAGCTTTTTAAAGAAAGAAAAGATATTTTATCAGCATGGCAGAAGAAATTTCAATACATTCTGATCGATGAGTTTCAGGATATTAATAAAATTCAGTTTGATATTATTAAAATGCTTGCGGCACCTGAAAACAATCTTTTTGTTGTAGGAGATGATGATCAGTCTATTTATCGTTTCAGAGGAGCAAGGCCTGAGATCATGCTGCATTTTAAAGATGATTATCCGGATGCGGCACAGATTTTACTGGATACAAATTATCGTTCGCAAAAGAATGTAGTAGAGGCATCTTTGAACCTGATCAGTTACAATACAGAGCGGTTTGAAAAGGATATCCGTGCGGCATGGGAGGGCAGAGATGAGATCGAATATGCAGTCTTTAAAAGCCAGAGAGAAGAGATTGCCAAAATCATATGGGACATTCAGGAACATATTGAAAAAGGCGGGAACTATAAAGATATTGCAGTTTTGTTCAGAACAAATACTCAGCCACAGATGTTGATGGAGAGATTATTAGAATACAATATTCCGTTCAGAATGAAAGACAGTGTTCCCAATCTCTATGAGCACTGGATCGCAAAAGATCTGTTTGCATATATTAAGATTGCAATGGGAAGCCGTTACCGCAGTGATTTTTTGAAAATTATGAACAGACCAAAACGGTATATCAGCAGAGATTCACTGGATGAAGAAACCGTTGCTTTTGATGTCTGGGAGTGGTTTTATGAAGATAAACCGTGGGTGGCAGAACGGATTCAGAGACTGGAGTATGATATACAGATGTTGTCATCCATGAGTCCTTATGCGGCGATTAATTATATCAGGCGGGGGATCGGATATGACGAGTTCTGTGCAGAGTATGCGGATTATCGAAGGATGAACGTGGATGATCTGTACGAAATACTGGATGAACTTCAAAATAGTGCAAAGGGATTTGATTCTTATAATGATTGGTTTGCACATATTGAAAGATATACACAGGAACTGGAAAAAATCTGCCGGAAACAGAATGAAAATATGGAGAGTGTTGCACTTGCAACTTTACATAGTTCAAAAGGTCTGGAATATGAGAATGTCTACATAATAGATGTGAATGAAGGGATTATGCCATACAAAAAGGCAGTGCTCGACAATGAGATAGAAGAAGAACGGAGAATGTTTTATGTGGGCATGACAAGGGCACGGAGTAATCTGCATTTGTATACAGTGGAACAGCATAATCACAGAGAAATGTCTGCTTCAAGGTTTATTCAGGAATCCAGGATACGAAAAAAGCCTGCCAGATAAAAATCTGGCAGACCTTTTGGTGGACGAACAAATGCGTCCTAATCGTCTAAATCTTCAAATTCTGCTTCGTCAAGAAGTTCATCAAAGCGATCAGATACGATTTCGTATTCTTCGTCGTCTTCAATGTTCTCTAAATTTGGATTACCATCGGCATCCTCAGAATAACGATAGATGAATACTTCACCTTCATCATTCGGCTGTTCATCTTCATCAACAGGCAGAAGAGCGATATAATCGCGTCCATCTGCTTCGAAGATGGTAAGAATCTGGCATTCCATAGAACTTCCGTCATCAAGATCAAGTGTTACGAACATGTCGTCATCGTCTAAATTGTTGAATTGATTTTTCTCTGCCACTTTGCACCTCACATAAATGATATAATTATGGTAAAATTCAGGAAATTTCCTGTTTTCCATACCATTAGTATTATGCATACTATAGAGAAAAGTCAAGTAATAATTGTACATTTTCTTTGATTCAAATGCAGGAGTAATTTTATTCAGACAATTCGGAGATTTATCTATACAAAACAGCAAGAGAAAGGTATAATCAAAATGAGTGGCGAAAATAAAATGAGGCTGGTGAAAGAATGGATTATACAGTAGCAGAGGGAAATTATATAAAGTTTGGTGTACAATGGGAGAAAACAGGTTATGTTTTTACTTTTGCAGCAAAAAGAGAAGACCAGTGTGCAATTCTTTTATATAGTACACCTTTTCATATAGAAAGAAAGATCGAAGTTCCGGCAGAGTATTGTGTGGGTGAGGTTCGGTCTGTTTTTCTGCGTTGTGCGAAACGGAAAGATTTATACTACAATTTTGAGATAAACGGAGAAGTTGTGACAGATCCGTATGCAAGGGCAATCGCAGGAAGAGAATGCTGGAATGATACAAAACGCTGCAAGGATGATTATGCAGTGTGTGGCAGATTCGAGGATGGAAAATATCATTGGAAGACGAATGGAAAGCCTGAACTTACAAGAAGTGAGATGATTATGTACAAGCTTCATGTGAGAGGTTTTTCCATGGATGGAAACAGTGGAAATAAAAAAGGAACCTTTGCAGCTGTAGAGGCAAAAATCCCATATCTGAAGGAACTTGGAATCACAACGATAGAGCTTATGCCTGTCTATGAATTTGAAGAAATGATTTTCCCAAAGAAGCAGACGCTGCCGGAGTATGTGAATATCTCTCAAAAAGAGTGTGAAAAAGAGGATGCATTAGGATTAAATTACTGGGGATATACGGATGGAAATTATTTTGCACCGAAGGCATCCTATAGCCGGAACGGACATGCAACACAGGAGTTAAAGCATCTGATCGATACATTGCACGCAAACAATATGGAATGTGTGATGGAGATGTATTTTGAAGAGCATGTGAATCAAAATCTTATATTAGAGGCACTTCGTTACTGGACGATGGAATATCGTGTGGATGGATTCCATCTGATCGGAGAACAGGTTCCGATTCTGGCAGTGGCACAGGATTCTTATTTGAAGAGAACAAAGATTTTTTACCATTATATGCCGGAGTTACTTTGGAATGAGAAGGAAAACTATCCGCACCTTTTTGTATATAATGATGAATATTTATATGCCGGACGTAAAATTTTAAATCGTCAGGGCGGAAGTCTGTATGAATTTAGCAATCAGCAGAGAAAACAGAATGAAACGATCGGATTCGTGAATTATCTTACCAACAACAATGGATTTACGCTGGCCGACCTGTTTTCCTATTGTGAAAAACATAACGAGGATAACGGGGAAGAAAATGCGGACGGAACAAACTATAATTTTAGCACAAACTGCGGAGCAGAAGGTAAGACGACAAGGAAGTATGTAAAAGAACTTAGAAAAAAACATATGTTTCTTGCATTTTCCATGCTCTTAACAGGGCAGGGGGTTCCGTTGTTTATGGCAGGAGATGAGGTATGGAATTCACAGAATGGCAACAATAATGCATATTGTCAGGATAATAAGACGGGATGGGTCAATTGGAGATGTACAGATAAGTCATTGTTAAAATTTGTGCATGACCTGATTTTATTCCGAAGGGAACATCCGATCATCTGCAGTGAAAAACCGATGCGGTTAAACGACTTTCTGCATAAAGGATGTCCAGATATGTCGTACCATTCAGAAAATGCCTGGATATCCGCGTTTCCGGAAGAGAAGACAGCTTTTGGTGTGATGTATAACGGTAACTATACGACGAATCAGGAAGAGGGAGATTTTGTTTATATAGGATATAATTTCCATACAGGAAAGAATATGCTGGCACTTCCAAAACTGCCAGGTCGAAAGAAATGGTATTGTGTTATGGATACAGCAGGACAAAAATCAGGATTTTTAGAGAAAGAGATCATTGCAGCAGATCAGCATGGCATAGAAATAGCACCGATGTCTGTGATGCTGTTAACAGGAAAGTAAAGAAATGAAAATATGGAAACACTTTTGTACGATTAATCATCACAAAATGCTTGTAATGAAGGGATGCTTTGCGGTAGGACTGATCCGTCAGGGATTACTGCATGATCTCTCAAAGTATAGCCCGACAGAATTTCTTGTTGGCTGTAAATATTATCAGGGAACGATGAGCCCGAATAATGCAGAACGCGAAGCGAGAGGATATTCATCTGCCTGGCTGCATCATAAAGGACGGAATAAGCATCATCTCGAATACTGGATCGATTATGGAATACCGGATAAAGATGATATACATAAGTCAGAGCACAAAGGGTTATGCGGAATGAAGATGCCGGTGCGTTATGTGGTGGAAATGTATATTGACCGGGTGGCAGCTTCCAAAAACTATCAGAAAGAAAAGTACAGGGATGACAGTGCACTTAAGTATTATAATAACGGACGTCAGTTCCATGTGCTTCATGATGATACAAAAGCATTGTTGGAGCTTCTTCTTGAAATGCTTGCTGTAAAAGGAGAAAAATACACAAATCATTTTATCAGGGAGGAAGTCCTTAAGGGAAAGGTTCCCTATGAAAAGGAACCCTTAGAACAGAGAAAACGTCAGCTATACGATTGAGTCGACAGAAAAATCAGGAAAAAGGCTTTGCATATCTTTTGGTAAAGGTGCAGTAAGAACCATAGGTTCCCCGGAGATCGGATGCACGAATTTCAGCCGGAAGGAATGCAGAGCCTGCCTTTTTATATGGGAAAAATCCGGGTGATAGAGAAAATCACCGATCAGTGGATGCCCGATTGATTTCATATGGACACGGATCTGATGGGTACGCCCGGTTTCCAGTTTTAAAAGAAGAAGGGACAGACCATTCCTGTAAGCTAACGTGCGATAATGTGTAACGGCACGTTCCCCGTGAATATAATCGATCTGTCGTTCGATGGCAGAGCCATCTTTTCGTCCGATCGGTGCATCGACAGTGCCGGTTTCATCTGTTCTTCCTTCTGCAATTGCAAGATATTCTCTGCTGATACAGCGTCTGGATACCGAGTCATTTAAAATGGCGGAACTTAACATATGTTTCGCTAAAATAGTGAGTCCGGTAGTGTCACGGTCAAGGCGGTTGGCACAGCGGAACGTATAAGGGATGCCCTGTCTGGAATAATAATAACAGACAGCGTTGGCAAGTGTGTTTTCATAATTGTTGATAGATGGGTGAACCGGCATGTCGGCAGCTTTATTCACAACAAGTATGTCATCATCTTCATAGCAGATGTCGAGAGGGAGGTTTGTTGGGACGATGCCCGGAGAACCATTGTCTTCGATAAGGTGGACAGTAAGAATATCGCCGGTTTTTAAACGGGTATTCATATATTCCCAGGTTCCATTTAGAAGAATACTTTCAGGTGTTTTCTTAAGATGCACGATCACTGCATGGGAAAATCCCCTGGAATGGAGATAGTCATAAATTGTAACCTGATTCATTTCTTCACTGATATAATATTCAAAATTACGGATCATAAAAAATCCTTTCTAATGCTCTCATATAAATTCAGATTCAGATGTCAAAAGGTTGGAAAAAAATAAGAAGCATTTTGGCAACGGAATCTTCTAATATAATAAAACATATTTCAGAAAATTTCCACGAAAATAAAACAGGGAAAAGCACGCAGCACCTGACTGGAACATAAGATATAGCAAGAAAGCTTTTAAGGTGCGTTTTGAAAACTTTTTTATCCCCATTGTCACAGGAGCAGGAATCTGATTGCATGTTAAGAATGAGAAAAGGCGACCTTGAGGCAAAAAACGAACTGATCGAACGAAATATGCGCCTGGTAGCACATGTGGCAAAAAAATATCAGAACTATGAAGAAGACATGGAAGACCTGATCTCTATCGGAACGATCGGACTGATCAAAGCGGTTGGCACATACAAGGAAAACTATGGGAGCAGGCTGGCAACGTATGCAGCCAGGTGCATTGACAATGAACTTTTAATGTACTTTCGGGCAAAGAAAAAAAGTTCCAGGGAGATCTCTCTTTATGAGCCGATCGGAACGGACAAAGAGGGAAATCAGATACGTCTTTTGGATGTTGTTGTCAGTGAGGAGATAGATGTTATCGAGGTAATGGAGAAGAATCATAAACTGGAACGACTGAATGAGATGATTCCAAAAGTACTGAGTGGACGGGAACTCTTCATTATTATTAACCGGTATGGTCTTTACGAAAAAGAAACATTGACGCAGCGTGAGATTGCAAGAAAACTGGGTATTTCCAGATCCTATGTCTCGCGAATCGAAAAAAGAGCCATACAAAAGCTCAAACAGGCATTTTAATATCTCAAACTTTTTGTTAGAAAAATCCGCCTCGTCTTGCATGAACAGAAACTGACGTTTCCTGTAAGTCCGCAGATACAAACATGTGCAGGCATTCCCGGTTTGACAGACGGATGCATGTTTGGGGAAATACTCGAATTATGGAATTTATCAGATGCTGCTTTTTATCTTTTGTTGATTGATATCGTTCGTTCAGAGATGGACAGTCCCGCCTTGCATGTACGTATGCGGCAGACGCTTCGCGAGTGCATCGTGCCTGCGTTAATGCTGTTATCAAGGCAGAAGGACGCCCCTAAAATAATCTTAACTGAGTGATTTTATTTTAGGGGCGTTATAACCAATGCCGGTAACAGCATTTACGCAGGCTAGAGGGACGAGCAGCGTCTGCCGCATACGTACATGCAAGGCGGGACTGTTCATCTTTGAACGTACAATATCTTTAAGATAAAAAGCAGCATCTGGTAAATTCACACAATTCTCGCGAATTTCCACCAAACATGCATCCGTCTGCAGAACCGGGAATGCCTGCACATGTTTGTGTTTGCGGATTTACAGGAAGCGTAAGTTTATGCACAGGTAAGATGAGGCGGATTTTCTGGCGGAAAGTTTGAGATAGTGATTGTAATCCTGTTGGAATGTGTTATACTGATGGTATGCGGCAGATGTAGTTGAGGAATATCTGTGGCATATCGCAGTTTTATCTTTTTTCAGAGCAGTGTTCACTGCATTTTCACATTAGGAAAGGACACAAATTGTATAGTAGAGTAACAACATCAATCCTGCAGGGGATCAGCAGTGTTCCGGTATATGTTGAAGCGGATGTTTCAGATGGGATGCCATATTTTGAGATGGTTGGATCATTGTCTACAGAGGTGAAAGAGTCAAAGGAGCGCGTGCGTACAGCATTGAAAAACTGTGGCTATATCCTTCCGCCAAAAAGGATCACCGTTAATTTTATTCCTGCAAATATAAGAAAGACGGGATCTGGTTTTGATCTTCCGGTTGTTGCAGCAGTGCTTGCTGCAATTGGGATCGTACCTGCAGAAGCATTGGAGAAAATACTGATCGCAGGAGAAATCGGATTGAGCGGTGAGGTGCTTGAGATAAATGGAATCCTTCCGATGGTTGCGGAAGCAAAAGAGAGGGGGATTTTTTGCTGCATCATACCTGAAGGAAATCAGAAAGAAGCAGAACTGATCCATGGCATACAGATATTTGCCGTAAATAATATAACTGAAATGATACATATTTTAAATGGGGGAGCATATACAGAAAAAAAGACAAAAGAAATTGAAAGAAAAGAGAAACATGGTGTGGATTTTTCAGATATACAAGGACAGCGTTTTGTGAAAAGAGCCTGTGAAGTAGCAGTTTCCGGTATGCACAATTTACTGATGGTCGGACCGCCGGGAGCTGGAAAGACAATGATGGCAATGCGTATCCCTACGATTTTGCCGCCGTTAGATGAGCAGGAAAAATTAGAACTGTCCAAAATATATAGTGTGACAGGAATGTTCCGGCTTAGGGCACAGCTGATGGATGAAAGACCATTTCGATGTCCGCATCACACGATCACTGCAAAAGGTCTGGTAGGAGGCGGGATGGTGCCAAGACCCGGAGAAATTTCTCTTGCCCATAAAGGAGTGCTTTTTTTAGATGAGTTTCCGGAATTTTTACAGAGTACGATTGAAATTTTAAGGCAGCCCATGGAGGAGAAAAAAGTAAGACTTGTCAGAGGAAGTGGAACGTATGAGTATCCGGCGGATTTTATGCTGATTGCGGCAATGAATCCGTGCAAGTGCGGATACTATCCGGATATGAATAAATGCAGATGCACACAGGCTTCCATAGAACGGTATGTCAATCATATCAGTCAGCCGATCCTGGATCGTATCGATCTGTGTGTAGAGACACCAAGGATCGCATTTGAGGAACTGAACGGAAACGGAACCGAAGAAAAATCAGAACAGATCAGAAAACGTGTAATAAAAACACACGAAATACAACGCAAAAGATTTGAAAAAGAGTCTTTTCGTTTTAATAGTCAGATACCGGCGTCATTGATCAAAAAATACTGCCCGTTACGAAAAGAGCAGGAGATTTATATGGAGAAAATGTACAGGCAGCTCAATCTGACTGCCAGGTCTTATCATAAAATTCTGAAAGTTGCGAGGACGCTTGCAGATATGGAAGAAAGTGAAAAAATTTTGGATTCCCATCTGAGTGAAGCTGTCTGCTATCGCAGTGTAGATAAACATTTTTGGAGGAATGGCGTATGAAATACCAGTATTGGCTTGCAAATATTTCAGGAGTAGGAACCAGGGCAATCCATAAAATGCTTGCACAGACAGAATCGGCAGAAGAAATATACCATTTAGATCAAAACGGACTGGCGAAAATCTCTGGTATATCAGACAGACAGAGGGCAGCGATAGCGGAGAAAAAGAAAAGCTGGGATCTGGAGAAAGAATATGAATCATTGCTGTCGCAGGGGATACATTTTCTTTCCTATGAAATGGATGCTTATCCGGATACTCTGAGAAATATTTCGGATCCGCCATACAGTCTTTACGTAAAAGGGTGTATGCCGGATTTTACAAAGAGACGTGCAGCGATCGTAGGGGCCAGGATGTGTTCGGATTATGGAAAAGCTTTTGCAAGAAAAATCGGATATTCACTTGGCAGGCAGGGAGTAGAAGTGATAAGCGGACTGGCAAGAGGGATTGATTCTTATGGACATGAAGGGGCTCTGGAAGGAAATGGAAGAACGTTTGCAGTTTTAGGATGCGGGGTAAACTGCTGTTATCCTCAGTCTGCGGAAAAGCTTTACGACAGAATTCTAAAGCAGGGAGGGATATTGTCGGAGTATCCACCGGATACAAAGCCGTTACCCTGCCTCTTTCCGGCAAGAAACAGAATCATCTCTGCATTGAGTGATATGGTGATCGTGGTGGAGGCAAAAGAAAAGAGCGGATCGCTTATCACAGCGGATTTTGCACTGGAACAGGGGAAGGATGTCTATGCTGTTCCGGGGCGCATTACAGACGCACTGAGTACCGGATGCAATAACTTGATCAGGCAGGGGGCAGGTATCATTACAAGTGTGGAAGAATTGCAAAAAGACCTTGGTTTTGAACAGCCAGAAGAATTCGTCCAGGAAAATTTTAATAAATTATTACTTGAAAAAGATGAAAGCTTGGTGTATGCTTGTTTGAGTTTACGACCGAAAAGTATGGAAGAATTATTGAAAGAAACTGAATTTGAAATGCCAAAGATGGCAGATGTTTTGCAGAAACTGATACAGAAAGAGTTTATAACAGAAACATTCAAGAATTATTATATACGTAAAATCTGAAATTAAAGGAGAAGTGGGAATGGCTAAGTACCTGGTAATCGTGGAATCACCGGCCAAAGTGAAAACGATCAAAAAATTTCTTGGCAAGAACTATGAAGTAACAGCATCGAACGGACATGTGAGAGACTTGCCTAAGAGTCAGCTGGGGGTAGATATTGAACATGATTTTGAACCAAAATATATTACGATCCGCGGCAAAGGAGATATATTGGCAAAGCTCCGCAAAGAAGTGAAGAAAGCTGATAAAGTATATCTTGCAACTGACCCTGACCGTGAAGGAGAGGCGATTTCCTGGCATCTTAGTCAGGCATTAAAGTTAGACGATAAAGATGTAAACCGTATCAGCTTTAACGAGATCACACAGAGTGCGGTCAAAGCATCGTTAAAGCATCCGCGCGAGATCGATATGAATCTTGTAAATGCCCAGCAGGCAAGGCGTATCTTAGACCGTATGGTTGGTTATAAGATCAGTCCTGTATTGTGGGCAAAGGTAAAACGCGGATTAAGTGCAGGCCGTGTCCAGTCAGTAGCACTCCGCATTATATGTGACCGCGAAGAGGAGATCAATGCTTTTATTCCGGAAGAATACTGGACGATGGATGCAAAGCTTGCAATCCCGGGAGAAAAGAAGCCTTTATATGCCAAATTCTATGGAGATGATAAAAACCGTATGTCAATTTCCTCCAGAGAAGAGATGGATAAGGTGAAGGAAGAAATTTTCGGTGAAAAATTCGAAGTGCTGGAAGTGAAGAAAGGTGAGAGAACAAAAAAGGCGCCACTTCCTTTTACAACCAGTACATTACAGCAGGAAGCATCCAAAGCATTAAATTTCCCAATTTCAAAGACAATGAGAATCGCACAGCAGTTATATGAAGGTGTGGATATTAAAGGACAGGGAACCGTTGGTCTGATCACTTATTTAAGAACGGATTCGACACGTATTTCAGACGAGGCTATGGAGCAGGCGAACGGGTATATCGGTGAAGCATACGGAGAACAGTATCTGGCAACACAGGAGATTACGAAAAAAACAGGAGCCAAGATCCAGGATGCCCACGAAGCCATCCGTCCGTCAGATATCAGACGGACACCGGTTATGGTAAAGGAATCACTCTCAAGAGATCAGTTCCGTCTGTATCAGCTGATCTGGAAGCGTTTTACTGCAAGCCGTATGTCATCTGCGGTTTATGAGACAACGAATGTGAAAATCGGAGCCGGAAAATATCGCTTTACAGTGGCTGCAAGCAAGGTGGCCTTTGATGGTTTTATGTCTGTGTACACAAGTGACGATGACGAGAAGGCAGAGAATAATCTTCTTTTAAGATCCATTGATGAGTCATCAAAGCTTGATCTGATCGAACTCGAAGAAAAACAGCATTTTACACAGCCACCTGCTCATTATACAGAAGCTTCGCTGGTCAAGACACTGGAAGAACTTGGGATCGGACGTCCAAGTACGTACTCGCCGACAATTACAACGATCCTCGGAAGAAGATATATTGTAAAGGAAAATAAAAATCTGTATGTCACAGAACTCGGAGAAGTCGTTAACCAGATCATGAAAGAGTCTTTCCCTTCTATTGTAGATGAACATTTTACAGCGAATATGGAAAGCCTTTTAGACAGTGTCGGAGAAGGAACTGTTAACTGGAAAACGGTTGTAGAGAACTTTTATCCGGATCTTGAAAAAGCAGTAGAGGCAGCAGAAAAAGATCTCGAGAAGGTTAAGATCGAAGATGAAGTGTCAGATGTTGTCTGCGATGTGTGCGGAAGACAGATGGTGATCAAATATGGCCCGCACGGAAAATTCCTTGCATGTCCAGGCTTCCCGGAATGCCGCAATACAAAACCATATCTCGAAAAGATCGGAATCAAATGTCCAAAATGCGGAAAAGAGATTGTACTGAAAAAGACCAAAAAGGGAAGAAAGTACTATGGCTGTGAAGATAATCCGAACTGTGACTTCATGAGCTGGTCAAGACCGGTGGAAGAGAAGTGCCCGAAGTGCGGTGGATATATGGTAGTAAAAGGCAATAAGATCGTATGTGCGGACGAACAGTGCGGATATGTAGCCGAAAAGAAAGAAAATGACGAGAAATAGTTTGAATATATTGAATTTTCTGAATAAACATGATAAAATCAAAACAATCATAAAAACTTGCACGAATGAACGGGAGGCTGTAATATGAGTGTTCAATTGTTAGATAAAACAAGAAAAATTAATAAATTACTGCATAATAATAATTCTTCCAAAGTAGTTTTTAATGATATTTGTGATGTTTTGAAAGAAATACTGGATTCTAATATTCTTGTGATCAGTAAGAAAGGCAAGGTACTTGGTACAGGACTTGCTAAGGGAGTGGACGAGATCCAGGAACTGATCGTAGATGAGGTAGGAGGATTTATCGATCCACTGCTGAATGAGAGACTGCTCGGTATCCTGTCCACGAAAGAGAATGTCAATCTTGAGACACTTGGATTTGTGAATGATATTAAGAAATATACCGCAATCATTACTCCAATCGATATTGCGGGAGAACGTCTTGGTACACTGTTTGTATACCGGGAGAACAAGCAGTATGATATTGATGATATTATACTGAGTGAATATGGAACAACAGTAGTAGGACTTGAGATGATGCGTTCTGTGAATGAAGAGAATGCAGAAGAAACAAGAAAAGTCCAGATCGTCAAATCAGCGATCAGCACACTTTCATTTTCAGAGCTTGAAGCGATCACACATATTTTTGAAGAGATGGATGGCAAAGAAGGAATCCTTGTTGCAAGCAAGATTGCAGACAGGGTTGGAATCACACGTTCTGTAATTGTGAACGCACTGCGTAAGTTTGAGAGTGCCGGCGTGATCGAATCCAGATCTTCCGGAATGAAGGGAACTTATATCAAAGTACTCAATGATGTTGTTTTTGATGAACTCGAGAAGATCAAGAAGCAGAATAATATAAAATAGAGGATGAATCATATATAAGACTGCCGCACAGAGACGGATCATTTGATGGATGCTATTGCAGAAAGAAGATATTCCGGTGTGGCAGTTTTTTTGGTGGAGCGTCATGATAAAAATCAGGGATTTGTTAAAAAAAGATATGCCAGTACAGATCAGAGGGTTATGCATGGAGCATGGAGAAGATGAAAAACAGCAGATCTATGAGAGCTGTGTGGTAAAAATCTGCACCAGTGGAAACATTGAACTCAGAATGCCGCAGATAGAAGGCAGAGTGGTTCTCATGGCACTGGGAACAAGGTGCGAGGTAATATTTGCAGTTGGAATGGACCAATATTCTTTTCTGGGAGAAGTAAAAGAACGCTACCGAAAAGAGAATACATATATATTTGAGGTGGAGCCGAAAACTTTTCTTAAAAAATGCTTGCATCCATAGAACTGCTATGCTATAATCTACAAGGCTCAACCTGGGAAAATAACGACCAGGAAAAATCACATGTGCTGACTTACAGACCGGTGCCAGGAATGGTTGTCTGTGAGAATGATACACATGGAAGAAAACAAAACCATGGAGGTAAAAAAATGAGTGTTATTTCAATGAAACAGTTATTAGAA